>JAUSMY010000030.1 GCA_030646035.1 Thermodesulfovibrionia bacterium
CGCCTCTAGCTGCCAAGGCATCCACCACGCACGCTTAAATGCTTGACCATATAACCTCAAACTCTCGTCTAAGATCACATGTTTTATAACGACCTTTATTTCGTACAAACTAACGCTTGTATAATTTGAGTTCACAACCAATGCAACACCACTGAAAAGTCCACACCAGAAAACCAGTGTCAACACAATGATCATCGCCTTGATCGTGTCTTCATTCACCTAATTGTTAAAGAACATAAACATACACAATTATCTTATCGAGATAATTGGTGGAGCCATGCGGGATCGAACCGCAGACCTCCTGGATGCAAACCAGGCGCTCTCCCAGCTGAGCTACACCCCCGCATTGATTCAATGGAGCACTATTCTAAATCAGAAAGATAAAATTATCAACACCAAGAAAAATGGTGGGCCTAGATAGACTCGAACTATCGACCTCACGCTTATCAGGCGTGCGCTCTAACCACCTGAGCTATAGGCCCTAATGACAAATGAAATTCAGTTAATTAAAAGCATCCTGCTAATTTAAATTCAGTCGAATACTATCGACCTTCCCGACCAATCGGGACGCTCTAACCCCCGATACGTCTGGGAGCTATAGGCCCTAATCAACCTAACTAAAATACAGCAATAAAGGCTTATTGTCAATTTGCCAAACTATCATGAATTGCATATTATTTAATATTATGAGAAGTTGATGATGTATCATCAGTAAGCACACAGATAAAATTAATAATATGGAAAATATATCTTTAATAGCCTCTATCATCAGCGCACTGACAGCATTAACCACGTCTCTGCGCGGACTTGGTAGATTCCGTGAAGAGTCTGCACTTGATATTGAAACACTCAAGTCCGACGCCCGTTTATCAGGCATCAAGGCTGAGCCTGTCCAGTCATCAAACAGGAATTTCTTTATTTATCGTTTAAGCACATTCATCTGGTTTATGCTCTCAATTCTATTTGCCATACCTACATTATTAAGATACCGCGAAGAAAGCTATAGCCTGGGAATCATGATATGGGCGTCATCCTTTATTTTATTGGCTGTGGTTCTACTTCTCATATGGAGAAAAATCAGATAACAGTTTAGATGTGTTGCTGAAAAAGATCTAATCCCCAACCGGCCATAACTTGACCTCAACAACTCCCAGCAGATCGTTAAGTGTCTCAGGACGCAAGGCAGAAACAGCCACAGCATTATATCTCTCACAAACAGACTCAACCATCTCTTTGTCTTTGACCAAATCCTCTTTGTTAAAGGCCATAAGCACCGGCTTTTCAGTTATCTCCAGATCAGACAAAATATTCTCAACAGATTTTATCTGCTGCTCAAACCTCGGATTGGATATATCAACAACATGAAGCAGAAGGTCGGCATCCTCAAGCTCTTCAAGCGTCGCCTTGAACGCAGTAAAAAGGTCTTTGGGCAGGTTGCGTATAAAACCGACCGTGTCCGTGATTATCACATCCCGCTCCTTTGGAAATCTCAGCCGCCTGCTTGCGGTATCAAGCGTTGCAAACATCTTGTTCTCCACAAAGGTCTTGCTCTTTGTAAGATTGTTGAGCAGCGTTGATTTCCCGGCATTTGTATAACCTATGATCGAGATTATGGGGATGCCCTGATTAACCCTTCGCGACTTTCTCTGCTGCCTGGCAAGGCTTAAAGAATCCAGCTGTTTCTCAAGGAGAGTGATCCTCTCCCTCACCCGCCTTCTGTCAACCTCAAGCTTCATCTCTCCCGGCCCTCTTCCGCCGATCCCGCCCATCAGCTTCGACATGGCGGTACCCTTGCCCGAAAGCCTTGGAAGCCTGTATTTGAGCTGTGCAAGCTCGACCTGCACCTTGCCGTCCCTGCTGTGCGCGCGCCTTGCAAAGATATCAAGTATCAGTTGAGAACGGTCAATGACCTTTAATTCGACGATCTCACTTATAGAGTTTGTCTGTGATGGGTTAAGGTCCTGATCAAAGACAAGAAGTGTGGCTCCTTTATTCAGAGCATTGATGACGAGTTCCTTTATCTTGCCTTCGCCCATAAGGTATCTAGGATTTATCTGCTTCGCCCTCTGAAGGACAGTATCGAGCACATTAATGTTGCTGGAGATTGCAAGTTCCTTCAGCTCTTCCATCGAATCTTCCTGCTCATATCTTGAGCCTGTTGAAACGCTGACAAGGATCGCCTTCTCCCTGCTGTCCTTAACATCGAAACCTGACCTCCCCGACTGTAGCTCTTCTTCTATAGACAAGACCATTTCATTGAGATCATCAAAGGCTGAATCAATGCGCTGAAACGGGACAGGTTCGGAAATCGTATATGCTGCTGAATCTGTAGGTGCAAGGTTTGCAAGATAGACCTTGTCAGGCTCGCCGTCATCCTTCATGCCTATGGCGACAAGCGCGTCAAGGCGCAGAAGAGAGAGGTCTGTAATATCATCCTTGCTGATAGCCTCGTTGTTGAGGTGGGTATGTATCAGCCTTAGTCCGCGCAGTACCTTTCTGCCGAGAGGATAGTCTGTGAGTTCGGGAATAACTAAACCCTTTGCATCACCCACGATGACATAATCGATATTACCCTTTCTGTCAGCGAGTATGCCTATCTGTCTGCCTGTGGATGCGGAGCATGCAGCCATGTATCTCGCAAGCTCGATATTGATGAGCATGCCTTTTGGAATGCGCCGCTTGTAGAGCCTCTCAATATCATTCAGATCGCTCTTCTTAAGCCCTGATGTGTAGCCGTAAACTGTGGAAATAAAAACCTCCTGAATTAATGCGCCTCAGCCCAGTTCTTGCCGATGCCGATATCAACCTTGAGCGGGACATGAAGTTTAATAACATTCTCCATCTCCTCCCTCACAAGCGCCTCTGCCTTCTGTGCCTCATCTTCAGGAACCTCGAACAAGAGTTCATCATGCACCTGAAGGAGCATCTTCATCCTGAGCTTCTCATTTATTATTCTGTTGTGTATATTGATCATTGCTATCTTGATTACGTCAGCGGCAGAACCCTGTATCGGAGTATTTATCGCAAGCCTCTCGCCAAGCTGTTTTATGTTTTTATTTGTGCTTTGCAGTTCAGGTATCGCCCTCTTTCTGTTGTACAGGGTCGTGACATATCCTTTATGTGTGACCTCTTCTATGAGTGCTGCAATATACTTGCTTACACCGGGATGCTGGGCAAAATATGTGTCTATATAATCCTTTGCTTCACCGGGAGATATTGTGAGCTCTTTGCTCAGCCCATAAGGGCTCATGCCGTAGACAATGCCGAAGTTCACGACCTTTGCCCTGCGCCTCATCTCAGATGTAACTTCTCCGGCAGGTATACCGAAGAGCCCTGATGCTGTCCTTGAATGGATGTCTCCGCCATTATTAAATACATCTATCAGCCCCTCATCACCGCTGAGATGCGCCAGTATCCTCAGCTCTATCTGAGAGTAATCTGATGAGAGAAGGAGATTCCCCTCTTCAGCTATAAACGCCTGCCTTATCCTCGTGCCCCACTCTCCCCTTGCAGGGATATTCTGAAGGTTCGGGTCAGAGCTGCTGAGCCGTCCGGTGGCTGTTATCGTCTGGTTGAATGATGTGTGTATCCGCCCGGTCTTCGGATTGACGATCTTCGGCAGCGCGTCAAGATAGGTATTCTTTATCTTTGAAAGCCCTCTGTATTCAAGTATCTCTTTCGGCAGTTCATGTTCAAGCGAAAGCTCTTCAAGCACATCAACATCGGTTGAATATCCGGTCTTGGTCTTCTTTATCTTTCTTAATCCGAGCTTCTCATACAGGACTTCCTGAAGCTGTTTCGGCGAGTTGATATTGAACTCCTCACCAGCAATAAAATATATACGCTTCTCAATACTCTCAAGCTCCCTGCCGAGCTTTTCAGAAAGAGATGTCATCAATGAACTGTCTATCTTTATGCCTGACATCTCCATATCCGCAAGCACCTCCACAAGAGGCATCTCCATATCATTGAAGAGCATGTAAAGCCCTTCCTTCTGAAGCATCGGCTCAAGATGCCTCTTAAGCTTCAGCGTGACTGCCGAATCCTCGCCGGAATATCTTGTCGCATCCTCAACGCTGACCTCGCTAAAGCCATTCAGCTTGCCTACAACATCCTTGAAGCTTATCTTCTCAATTGAGAGCTGGCTCATTGCGACATCATCAAGTCCGTGATTCGACCTGTTCGGATTCAGGAGATAAGAGGCGAGCATCGTGTCAAAAGCAACTCCCTTCAGATCGATCCCTTCATTCTTCAGCACTATCAGGTCATACTTGATGTTATGCCCTGTTTTTTTAATATCAGGGTCTTCGAGGATAACTCTAAGCTCTTTGATAACATACTCTTTAGAAAGCTGCTTTGGCGCGCCCAAATAATAATGCGCAAGCGGAATGTAGTACGCCTTTTCAGGATCAACAGAGAGTGATATTCCGACAAGCTCGGCTAATACAGGCGATTTTGAAGTTGTCTCTGTATCAATGGTAACTTCATGTTTTATAGAAGCGATGACCTCTTTAAAAAGTGCTTCATCAGTGATCGTTACATATTCAGCGTTAAACTTGGAAACTGTCTGCTCCTCTTTTGGAACAAGGTTTACTAATGACCTTAGTTCATACTTGCTGAATATCTCAAACAGCTTCGGCCAGTCAGGCTCTTTCTCCTCAAGCTCCTCCATCGACACTTCAGCAGGTGCATCAAGATTGACAGTCGCAAGAGAAAGGCTCAGCTCTATGTTAGGAATGTTTGCAGCGATAGATTCTCTGAGCTTCGGCTGTTTAATCTCGGCATGGTTCTTCACCACACCGTCAAGACTGCCGAACTCTTTTATCAGCTTTACCGCAGTCTTTTCTCCGATGCCGGGAACTCCGGGGATATTATCTGACGCGTCACCCATGAGAGCCATTATCTCAGGGATGCGCTTCGGTTCGACGCCGAAACGCTCGATCACATCCTTCTCACCGGTCACCTTCTCCTTCATGCTGTCGTATATCTTTATCTTCGGAGTAATGACCTGACATAAATCTTTGTCACCTGTAACGATGAAGACATCAACGCCCTCTTTCTCAGCCCTCTTTGCTATCACGGCAAGAAGGTCGTCAGCCTCAAAGCCCGGCTTCTCGATAGTATGTATATTGAATGCCGCGATTATATCCTTGATGATGGGAACCTGCAATTTAAGGTCATCAGGCATGGAAGGCCTGTGAGCCTTGTACTGCTCATACGCCTCATGCCTGTGGGTCGGGCCGGGAGAGTCAAATACGATGGTGAAGTAGTCAGGCTTCTTCTGCTCAAGTATCTTCAATATCATGGTTGTAAAACCGTAGATGGCGTTCGTTGGAAAACCCGATGATGAGGAGAGCCTTTTTATCGCGTAAAACGCGCGATATAAATATGAGTTGCCGTCTATAAGATATAAGGTTGGCATATGAGACAGAATATCAAATAATCACCTTATAAGCAATTACTCAGTGAACAAGTTTCTTTCCGCCATATTTTGCTTGTATATTGTTTTCTACACTACTTATAATTGAATAAATTGAAGCGATAAGGGATACTATTCCTATGATTGATATAGCAATACTCAAACCTAAGATTGAAGATATTTGCCGGAAACTCCCTGTAAAAAGACTGGGCCTTTTTGGTTCTGCCCTAACTCATGATTTTTCGCCAAATAGCGATATCGATGTCCTGGTAGTTTTTGATTCGGATGAGAATATAGATTTTTTCAGCAAGTATTTTGATCTGAAGGAGCAATTGGAAGAAATATTCAATCGGGAAATAGACCTTGTTGTGGATAAGCAATTCAGAAACCCTATTTTTAGGAAATCTGTTGAAAGAACAAGGACTGTGATTTATGAAAGATGAGACAAGAAAAAGCCTTGTGGATATTCTCCAGGCAACAGAAGAAATACAAGGTTTTGTTCATGGAATGGATTTCAGTGCATATCAAAAAAGCCCTGTCACACAAAGAGCAGTTGAAAGGGATTTTGAGATCATTGGGGAATCGCTCAACAGGATCAAGAAATTTGATGAGGAATTAATAGAAAAGATTTCAGAGCATCATCGTATCATCGGGTTTAGAAACATACTGATTCATGGTTACGACATTATTGACGAGATGATTGTTTGGAAGGCTGTTGTGAATCACCTGCCGATTTTAGTTAAAGAAATAAATAAAATATTAGGCGACTGACAAATCAATCCATAATTTCGCACAGTTTCTCAAAGGATGAAAAGTAATTACCCACTTTAAAAGAGAAAGTGTCAATCATCTTGACTATTAACCTCCTTAAAGGTATATTTTTTGTGTGAAAAAGAGCTATAAGCCCATATCATTAAAGCAGGTAAAGACCTGCAAACTCGGGGATCGCAAGAGCAAGGTGAAGCTCTACAGGTTTGGTTCTCCTTTTGAAAAAGGGAGCTTCAAAGACTTTCTCAAGAGCATGCCTGACCTGTTAGCCGGAACTGATTTCAGAATGGTCGTCAAGGCTGTTGTAAAGGCAAAAGAGGACGGCAGGCCTGTTGTCCTCGGCATGGGCGCGCACCCGATAAAGGTCGGGCTCTCTCCTGTCATAATCAACCTTATGAAGAAAGGCGTCATAAGCGCGGTTGCCATGAACGGCGCGTGCATTGTCCATGATTTTGAGGTGAGCATGATGGGCCACACATCTGAAGATGTCGATACCGAGCTTTGCAACGGCACCTTCGGCATGGCTGAAGAGACCGGCAAGGGGATAAACCTTGCGATAAATCAGGGCGTAAAAGAAGGGAAAGGGATCGGCAGGTCAGTCGGCGATCATATAGTCAGCAAAGATTTCCCTTATAATGAGTTCAGCATTCTCGCATCAGCCGCAAGACTCAATATTCCCGCAACTGTGCATGTCGCTATCGGAACAGACATCATTCATATGCATCCTTCAGCTGACGGAGCAGCGATAGGTGAAGGCAGCATGAGGGATTTTAAGCTCTTCTCATCAGTCATATCAGACCTCAAAGGCGGCGTATATATCAATCTCGGCTCTGCTGTCATCCTGCCTGAGGTCTTTCTGAAGGCGATCGCGCTCACAAGAAATCTCAAGCATGATGTCAAAGACTTCACTACAGTGAATATGGACTTCTTCCAGCATTACAGGACACGGGAGAATGTTGTGAGGAGGCCTGTGCTTTCAGGCGGAAGTTCATACGCATTGACCGGCCATCACGAGATAATGTTCCCTCTTCTTGCAGCCGCCATTATGGAGAAGCTGAGTTGAAGCCTGTAGTTGATGAAGACCTCTGCATCGGCTGCGGCAACTGCATGGAGATATGCCCCGCCGTCTTTCAGGTCATTGATTCAAAATCAAAAGTCATAGACCCTGACGCATGTGACTATGCCATGTGCTGTGAAGCAGCTGAAGAGAACTGTCCCGTTGAAGCCATTACCATAAAATAGAGGTTATGCCGCTTAACTTTAAAAAAGCCGTAGCAATATTTTCTTTCCTTTTTATTCTCTCCGGATGCGTCAAGGATGAGAAGCCGAAGAAGGTGAGCCTCTACAAAAAGTCTGAAGCGGTATCAAAAGAAGATAATGAGCTTACTGAAACCCTCTCGTTCGGTTTTAACCTCAGCCTTGACCCGAAAGAGCAGGTTCAGATCTACACACCTTTTCTCAAATACCTTGAGTGGAGAACAGGCAAACGTTTCCGTCTTAAATTCTCAAAAACGCATGAGGAAAATGTAAGAGAGCTTGGGCTCGGCGCTGTTGATTTCGCAGCGATCGACCTGATGAACTATGTCACAGGCAAAGAAAAATATGGGATCAGGTATCTTGTAAGCGGCCTGAACAAGGACGGTGAGGCAATATATCATACTGCCATAATTACAAGGCCTGAAGGCAAGATACAAATAATAGGACTTCCTGCGCCATATCCAGGCAGTATCATAGCATATAATAGTGCAGTAGACAGCAAAACAGTGGAGTTGGTAAAAGCTGCACTGCTTGAGTTTGAGCCGAACGGCAGACACAAACATATAATATTTGAGTGGGACAAGACAGAGATGCCCAATGGTTTTGGAACTGCTGATATATCCGACCTGGATAATATATCAACCTTGATAAAAAAATACGGATTAAATAAATAATGAAGCTCCGCAATAAGATCATACTGCTTACTACAACTGTTGTGATCGCAGTCGGGCTTATGATCACCCTCTCCATAAGAGGGACTATAATCAACGCCTTCAGGGGAGAACTCCAGAAAAAGGCCGTATCCATAGCCGGCAATCTCTCCGACAGGATCGCAAACCTTATCCCGCTGAAGGACCATTTTCAGATAACGCAGGCATTCGACCAGGTCCTAATTAAAGAAAATGATATAGAGTATATCCTGGTGACTGACGAGGACGGCAGACTCTTTGCGCATACATTTAAGAACACCCCGCCTTCTGACATCCTTGAATGGAATCCCATTGAAGACAAAAAGATGAACGTTCAACTGCTGGATACTGAGAACGGGTATATAAGAGATGTAGGCGTTAACGTAATCAAAGGCACAAGGTCGGAGCTGCATATAGGAATAAGAGAGGACAGCCTTAGAGATACGCTTGTCAGTACGAGGAATATTACCGTCCCTATCATAGGGCTCGTAATGCTTCTCGGAATAGTCGCATCTGTCTTTCTGAGCAGGCTGGTTACTGAGCCGCTGAACAAGTTCGTTGAATTCACAAAAGTGCTGGGCAGGGGTGAATTCGGCAGAAGGGTTGAGGTCAGGTCAGGCGATGAGATAGGCGAACTTGCTGAGAGTTTTAACAGGCTTTCGATGGAGTTGAAAAACGTCAGTGACAAGATGGAAGAGGCATATGCCTACACGCATCTTCTTCAGGCGGAAAAATTATCTTCAATCGGACAGATCTCCGCAGGGCTTGCGCATGAACTGAAAAACCCGATCACAGCCCTCAGGATGCTCTTCCAGGGATACAAAGACCGGCCTGACATGACAAGGGAAGATGCGGCAGTAATAACCAATGAGATAGACAAGATAGATAATATTCTCTCAGGCTTTCTCGGCTTTGTGAAACAGAAAGGCGCAAACCTTGCCAATGTGAATCTTAAGAGCCTTATTGACAGGGTGCTGTCTCTCGCCACGTTTGACATACAAAGCCATGACATAACAATACAGATGGACATGCTTGAGACGCTGCCGGCAGTATATGCCGACCGTTCGCTGCTGGAGCAGGTCTTTCTGAACCTTGTGCTTAATGCGATAGAGGCGATGCCCAAGGGCGGAGAGATAAGGATATCGGGCAAGACTGACGAGAACTTTGTAGAGGTGATGGTATGGGACAGGGGCAGCGGCATACCGCCTGACCTTAAGGCCAAAGTATTTGACCCCTTCTTCACCACAAAAGAGACGGGCACGGGCCTCGGGCTCTCGATTGCGTATAATATAATTAAAACGCACGGCGGCAGGCTCTACTTCAGCAGCAGTGAAAAGCTGGGAACCGTCTTCACCGTCAGGCTGCCGAAAGGAACAGCGCATGGATAAGATACTTGTTGTAGATGATGAACAGGGAGTCTGCTATTCTTTCAAAAAGATATTGGGCAGGCAGGGATATGATGTCATCACCGCCAATAACGGAATAGAGGCAATCGAAAAGTCAGGGGCTGAAAAACCGGCTCTCATAATAATGGATGTCTCCATGCCGAAGATGGACGGGCTTGAGACGCTCCAGAAACTTAAATCACTATACCCCGCGCTTACCATTATTATGATGACAGCCTACAGCACTTCCGACAGGGCTATCACAGCTATGAAGTACGGGGCATATGATTATCTCATCAAGCCTTTTGATAATACCGACATGATCTCACTGGTGGAAAGGGCTTTAGCTGAAAGGAAGATGTCCTCTCCCGTGACCTTCGAAGAGACAGACATGGAAGAAGGCGACAGGATAATCGGGAAGAGCCCTGCGATACTTGAGATATACAAGAAGATCGGGCAGGTTGCTGAAAGCGATGTTACCGTGCTTTTAAGGGGAGAGACCGGGACAGGCAAGGAGCTTATCGCAAGGGCTATCTATCATCACAGCAACAGGGTCAATAAACCGTTCCTGCCTGTGAACTGCGCAGCCATACCTGAAACACTTCTGGAAAGCGAGCTCTTCGGACATGAGAAAGGCGCGTTCTCCGGAGCTGACACGAGAAAGATAGGGAAGTTCGAGCAGTGCGACAACGGCACCATGTTCCTTGATGAGATAGGAGATATGCCTTTAACCCTTCAGGCAAAACTTCTGAGGGTGCTTCAGGACGGGACGTTTCAGCGCCTTGGCGGAAAAGAGGTCATTAAAACAGATGTAAGGATCATTGCCGCGACAAATAAAGACCTTGAGGAGATGCAGAAGAACGGCAAATTCAGGAATGACCTCTACTGGAGGCTGAATGTCGTCAGCATTCATATACCGGCGCTTAGAGAGAGAAAAGAAGACATCGAACATATCATTAATTATTTTATACAGAGATACAACAGGGAACTCGGCAAAGATATAAAAGGCATCTCCCCTGAGCTGCTGAAGAAATTCCAGGGCTACAACTGGCCCGGCAATATCAGGGAACTTCAGAACATCATCCAACGCGGCATGGTGCTGTGCCAGAAAGATGTATTGTCTGTTGAAGACTCTGAATCATTTCAGGAAACAAGGCCGGGTGCTGACAGTATAGAAAATATGCTTTCTTATGTTGCTGACCAATTACTCAATAAAGGTGACGCCAATATTTACAAAGATGCGGTCACTGCATTTGAGCGCATCCTGATCAAGAGAGCTCTTGAACTGAACAATAACAATCAGGTGATAACCGCAAAGTTCCTCGGCATTTCAAGAAATACGCTTCGCGAAAAGATGAGTTCGGATAAAGACAACAACCTGCGCAAAGAATGAACATCTTGCCAGTTTTTTGCACAGCCTATAACTGCATTATTTTTATTTCCCCTTAAAATTCAAAGAGATTATCCTGGCATTGATATTGCTCTATTAGCTTATGTCATCGGGATACATCGCAAGTTTTAAACATAACCAACAGGCTTATTTTAAGCCTCAAATAAAAACCTTTAGAAAAGGAGAAATCAGTATGAAGAGAAGCGGTTTCATAGTATTGACGGCAGTATTGCTGCTTGTATCATTCATCTCTTTTGCATCTGCAGAGAGCCTGCTTGATGAAGTTAAGAAAAGAGGTGTTGTACGTATCGGACACGGCAATGCAACCCCGCCCATGAACTATCTTAATGACAAAGGCGAGTGGACAGGCTTTGATGTAGACCTCGGCACCGCGATCGCTGAGAAATTAGGTGTAAAGATCGAAAGGGTGCTTGTTGATAACAAGACCAGGATAGCCTTTTTGGCAAACAGGTCAATTGACATCTCTCTTGCAAATATCAGCGCCACCAGAAGCCGTGAGGAGCAGATGGATTATGCAGAGCCTCCTTATTTCTGGACAGGCAAGATCTTTTATGCGAAAAAAGGAAAGATCAAATCAATAAAAGACCTCGGAGGAATGAAGATAGGTGTTGACCAAGGGTCAAACGCATTCACCGCAGCTCCTCAGGAGATCGCAAAAGTAACAGATAAAAAGCCTGAGATGCTCTCTTTCCAGAACAGCGCGGAAGGTTTTCTGGCATTAAAGCAGGGCAAGATCGACGCATACTCTCAGGATGCCCAGATCATGGCATCGGTTGCAGGCAGCCTCGGAGAAGAGTATGAAGCAGTAGGCGGCGCGATCTGGAGCGCAGGGCTTTACGGGATCGGTGTCCCTGAGAACGAGAGCGACTTTAGAGACAAGATAAGTTTCATCCTTCAGGACATGATGAAAGACGGCACATATGAGAAGATATATCAGAAGTGGTTTGGTTCAAAGGGAATAGCACCGCTTTCGATAAATGCAAGGCCCCGTTTACCGAAAGATACTTTTGGCGATATGCTGTATACATGGCCTGATTAATATCAGACCATAAAGTTAAAAATAACAAACAGAGAGGCATGGAGAATCTTCCGTGCCTCTCTGTTTGCATTTAATGCAGGCGACGGAGTAATATTTATAAACCATGAAGTTTTTCAATTTAAGATATGACTTCGACTGGAGCATCCCCTTCAGGGAACCTTATCTCAGCTGGCTCATTACCGGCGTCAAGCTGACACTTCTTATAGCAGTTGTCACAGCGATAATGTCTCTGCTCATCGGAACAGCGCTTGCCATAATGAGGGTTTCAAGATTCAAGATCCTTAATATTCCGGCTAAGATCTATGTTGAGACCGTAAGAAATATTCCCGGCCTCTTCTGGCTGCTCTTCTTTTATTTTATATTTCCCCAGATGCTCCCGTCCCGGCTGACAGACATGCTGAATCAATATTCTTACTATTCGGTAGTAGCGGGCATCCTCGGCCTTACTGTTGATAATTCCGCTTATGTATCCGATATCGTCAGGTCCGGGCTTTTGTCTGTGCCGAGAGGGCACATTGAGGTTGCTGTCTCAACAGGGCTGAACAGGCTCCAGCAGCTGCGGTATATAATTCTGCCTGAGGCGTTCAGGACCATCCTTCCGCCGCTCGGCACAAGGATGATACATAATTTCAAGAACAGTTCTCTCTGCATGGCGATAGCAGCTCCTGAACTAACATGGGCAACTCAGCAGATCGAATCAATAACATTCAGAGGGCTTGAGGTAACTTTTATGGCAACGGTTTTTTATGTAAGCCTCTCCCTTGCTATGGCGATGATCATTATCAGGCTTGAGAAGAGATATAAAATAACATGACCGGAATTTCCTGGATGAAAACATAAATGGAATTTTTCTTTGAGCAGCTCGCAAACTGGAAGTTCTATCTTATCGGCGGTTTTCCTGCAACTCCGTTAACCGGCCTCACTCTGAATATCGTACTTGCTTTACTTTCTATAGTTATAGGGCTCTCTTTTGCAGTGATCCTCGGCCTGGGGAGGATCTCCGTCAGAAGGTACATTCGCTATCCATGCGGTGCCTGCGTAGATATTGTAAGGTCAACCCCCCTGCTATTGATCGTCTTCTGGTTTTATTTCTTCCTCCCGGTATTAGGGGTAAAGATCTCGATCTTAGGGTGCGCTATTATCTCTCTTTCAGTCTATGCCGCTGCCTATCAGGCAGAGATAGTAAGGGCCGGCATACTGGCAGTGCCTGCGGGACAGATGGAAGCGGGATTATCTACCGGCATGTCCAAGTCTCAGGTGTTTATAAACATTATCTTCCCTCAGGCTTTCAGGATGATGCTTCCTTCTTTTGTAAGCTTCTTTAACTCGATGTTCAAAAACACCTCTACGGTTTATATTATCGGGGTCGTGGATCTCACGCGCACAGGGATAATTATAAGCCAGCTTAAACCCAACAGGATCTATGCGGCATATGCATTAATGGCATTAGGTTTCTGGATAGTATGTTATGCCCTTTCTTTCTCAGCTCAAAAACTTGAGAAGAAACTCGGTACTCTTGATTACGAATCCTACAAACCGGAGATATGCAGAGATGACCTGATCTTGCTGCCGCTGCCAAAAGCTGTAAAGAGATTTTTAATAACACAGAAGTAACCCCACCCCCTTAAATTCCCACCTTGCCAAGGGGGAGATAGAGGGGTAGAATTTTCTCCTAACTGATTGACCAATAAGTGAACAGTTTGTTCAAATATTGAGCCCCAATGTTGTTCTGCTATTTATTACCCGTTGTATTTTAAAGAATTATTTATGGCATTGAACTTGCATATTAATGCAAGTATATCAATTTCTAATTTAAACAATGAATGACTTCGACAACATACTGTATAAAAACGGGCAATACCCTTTGACCGCTGACAGCGTATCAACACTTCAGGTCAATATGGGGTACAAGTGCAACCTCCGATGCACCCACTGCCACATTGAGGCATCGCCTGATAGAAAAGAGATGATGTCCTTAAAGACGATGACCGTGATCCACGATATATTGATCAACAACGAAAACATCAATACCGTAGATATCACAGGCGGCTCACCTGAGCTTAATCCTTACTATAAATATTTTATTCAGGCATGCCGGAATATTAATAAGAACATTATAGTGCGTACTAACCTTGCTGTGCTTACAGAACCGGGCAAGGAAGATATCCCTGATTTCCTCGCGGAGATTAGGGTGAAGATAGTCGCCTCTCTGCCCTGCTACACTGAAGAGGGCGTAGACAGTCAGAGGGGAAAAGGCACATATAATAAAGCCATAACAGCTCTAAAGAAACTTAATGCACTTGGATACGGAAAAGAGGGAACCGGCCTTGTGATAGATATTATGTTCAACCCTGCAGGCGCTGCGGCAGCCCCGGATCAGAAGATGCTTGAGAATGCTTACAGGGAAAAGCTGAAAGAGATGCACGGCGTGACCTTCAATAACCTCATCGCCTTAAGCAACATGCCCATCGGCAGGCTCGGCAGGTCAATGCCTGACCATGTAAAAGACAGCTATGTAAAGGAACTGAAAGATAAGTTTAATCCTGCCACGGTCAATAACCTGATGTGCAGGCATTTGATAAGCGTATCGCCTGACGGCAGGCTCTTTGACTGCGACTTCTGGCAGGTATTTAATCTTAATATTAGGACAAAGTTAGATACCTTTGATTATGAAACCTTAAGCAATAGGAAGATACTCACAAGCCCCTTATGTTTTATGTGCACTGCGGGCGCGGGCGCGAGCTGTGGCGGGGCGCTGGCGTAGAAGCATGAAGAAATTTCATAATGCCGTAGAAGACGACATCAAAAAGCAGTTAAAGAAAGAATTGCTCGACACCTTCCGTAAATTCGGTTATCTCTCAGACGTGAAGGATTATGAAGTAACATTTCGCACTACTTCAGGGAACATAGCATGGATCAATATTAACAGCATAGAAATAATTAAATAAGTTACAAAGCGGTTACTTCAACTCCCGCAATTGCGGGATTATTAAAGCCCGTTCTACTGGCAGAAATGTCAATTGAACGGGCTTTTTTTATTATGAAAAGAACCTTGATACTCATAATTGTTTTTAGCTTTTTAAATAACTTATCTGCTTATGCTGAGGAAGAACCGGTTGTGCTTGAAGGCAGCAAACTATATGCGCATTACTGCGCCGTATGTCACGGCGTTAAAGGGGATGGAAAAGGGTTCAATGCAAAGAATCTCGACCCGAGGCCGGCAGATCATACGGATGCAGAACTTATGAGCAGAAGGTCTGACAAAGACCTTTATGACGTGATCTATGGCGGCGGCAAAATGGCCGGCAAGTCTGTGCTAATGCCGCCGTGGGGAAATACATTCAGCAAAGCGCAGGTTGATTCGCTTGTTTTGTATTTGAGGAGGCTGTGCAAGTGTCAGGGATCGTAAACAACAAAAACCAAAAAGGAGGAATGGAAATGAAAGTCAAAGAGAAAGAAGCATCAGAAGAAGAAGGCGTAACCCGCCGAAATCTTCTGAAGAGAGCAGGCTGCGCAGGAGCGGTTGCCCTTGTTTTAGGCGGGCTGGCAAGCAAGGCCTCTGCTTCCGGTGGTAATTATCCGCGGGTGAAGGTCGCCAATACCAAGGATCTTCAGGCAGGGAAGACGGTGAAGTTTGATTATCCGCTCGTCGGAAGAAAGAGCATCCTGATAAACCTCGGATGCAGCGTTGAAGGCGGCGCCGGAGCTGATAAGAGCATCGTTGCGTACAGTATGTTCTGCACTCATCTCGGCTGCGGGGTTGATATGGACAAGGAGAGCGGGATGATGGTCTGCGAATGCCATCAGAGCGTTTATGACCCCAAGCTGAGCGGGAAGGTTGTCGAAGGGCCTGCGCCGAACAGCCTGCCGATGGTCTTGCTGAAGATCGACAAGAACGGGGACATCTATGCTGAAGGCGTTGCAGGACTTATTTACGGACTCAGAAATAATCTGCTTGACGGCGAGGAGGTCAAATAAATGAGCGATGAAAAGAAGTTTTCAAGAAGGGATCTATTAAAGGTCTCAGCAGCAGGCGCTGCAGGTGCCTGTATCATGACAAACGGAGTACCGGCCTTTGCCTCAGGCCTCGGAGCAGCCAAGGCAACTGAATTCGTGGAGCTCCCGCCTGCAAATGCCGAAACCTATGAAACCGCCTGCCGTTACTGTCATGTCATGTGCGGTTACAAGGTCTTTGTATGGCCGAAGGGCACAGGCAGAAAACCGGAGAAGGAGAAGTTCTTCCCTGTCGAAAAGATGAGGGGCGACTGGCCGAATCAGGTATTCACAATAGAGACAATGAAAGGCGGCAAAGCCGTAAACATAATGGTGGTGCCGGATAATAAAGACATAGCAAGCGGATCAAACTACTCTGTCCGCGGCGCCTTCAACGCGCAGAGTTTATACTCTGAAAAACTTCCTACAAGGATCCGCCTCAAAAAGCCGATGATACGCAAGGGAGGAAAAGGCGGCACTCTGACCGAGGTCTCATGGGATGAGGCGCTTGCCTTCTGCGCTGTGAACCTTCAGAACATTATAAAAAAACATGGGCCTGATGCTGTCGGCGCGGTATACGGCGACTGGGGTTATCTCCAGAACACGCACGCTTTTCTGAAATGGCTCTTCACAGGCATTAAATCAAGCACACTCGCGGGCAACGGCTACCTCTTCTGGGGCGATGAGAGCGCAGGGCTTGCAGATGTTGTCGGCGGAGGCACAAGGTCTTTCACATCAGAGGATTTCACAAAGACAAAATGCATCTTCTGCGCAGGCAAGAATCTGAAGGACACGGGTTCATCATGGTACTACAACGCGCTTACAACCGGCGGCATGAACAAGGGCGACATAAAACTGATCTTTGTTGACCCGAGAAAAACCCAGATGGCTGCTGATGCGGAGAAGAGCGGCGGATTATTTCTCCAGATCAATCCGGGAACAGACGCGATACTCGGTGCATCACTTATGCATGTGATAGTTAAGAATGAACTGTATGACAAAGACTTTGTGCAGAAATACACAACAGGTTTTGATACGCTGAAAAATACTGTATTGAACAGCAGATTCGCGCCTGAGAACACAGAGAAGGTTACAGGCATACCGGCAGCAAAGATAATTGCAGCTGCTGAAATGTTGGCTAAATACAAAGGCGAGACGATGGTCCTCTTTGAAAAGGGGATAATGCATCAGGTGACAGGTTATGAGAACGAGGTTTCATACAGTGCGCTTGGGATCATCCTCGGCAACGCAGGCAAACCCGGGGCATGCACATCCAGGGCAGGCGGACACCCGAGGGGAACATGGGCTGACCCTCCGGCACCGAACGGGGACAGCTCTATGAGAAGCATCTGCGACAAGATCGACAAGGGTGAAGTTAAGGCGCTCTGGTCGTACATCAGCAATATCTATGTTCAGCTCCCCAATCTGTCCAAATATAAACCTCAGATAGATAAGATGTTCCTCATCGTAAATGAGATCTACCCGACCGACACAACAGCTGCTGCTGATGTTGTCTTCCCCGCAGCGACATGGGGCGAGTGGAACACCATTCAGGCAAGCGAAGACCGCAGGATACATATTCAGCAGGGCTTCATGGACCCTCCGGGCGATGCAAAGCCTGACTGGTGGATCGTTGCTGAGCTTGCAAAACGCATGGGCCTGAGCGGGTTTGACTGGAAGAACGAACAGGAGATATATGAGGAATGTAATGTCCAGACAAAAGGCCATTTCACCAGCGATATCTCCGAGATCTCATGGAGCGACCTGATGAAGGCAGGCACGAACGGCATCCAGTTCCCATACAGAAACCGCAGGAGCATCTCAAGGCTCTACTCTCCTGAGACAGAAGAGGTTATGGGAAGGCGCTTCAAACATGACGACGGCAAGGCTCATCTTGACCCTGTTAAATCTCTGGCAGACCTGGATCCTTACAACCATCCTCTGAGAGACAAGATAACAGGCGATTATCCGTTATGGATGATAATGCACCGTGCGAATGAGATATGGAACACGGGATACAACTTTTACAGTAACGGCGCAAATCAGCCTCTCACTCCGAATCTCTATGAGAGGGTATCAGAACAGACCGTCAGCATCAATCCCGACGATGCAAAAGCGATGGGAATAAAGAGCGGCGACTGGGTCACCCTGACTTCGAGAAACGGCAGCATGAAGGCCGTTGCCAAGGTAACAGATATGACCACTCCGGGAGTTGTGGATGTTATGGCTCTTTATCCAAAGACCGGGTCTACTCCGAATATGGTCACAAGTGAAAAGGCAGATCCGAAGCTGGCAGAGTGGGACAGGATGGTTCCGGTAAATATTGTGAAGGTTTAAAGGATAGAGTTTAGAGGTTGGAATGGTAAAGGGCGGGTCTATGACTCGCCCTTTACTCTTTTGTCATTCCGGCTTGTCCGGAATCTTCCCCTCTAAAAAGAGGGGTTAGGGGTGTGTTTTATCTCAACATCCCCCTGTATCCCCCTTTGTTAAGGGGGAATAAAAATGATTCCGGACAAGCCGGAATGACAGACTTAAAACGGATCAGCAATGACTACAGAAATTAATAACAACGACATCACCCGCCGCTCATTTATCAAAACAATAGGCATCGGTTCGTTCTTTATCACCCTTGGGATTTCAGCTACAGCAGCTGTGAGGTTCTTCTTTCCGAGGGTGCTCTTCGAAGCGCCGTCAGTCTTTAAGATCGGCAAGCCTGATGAGTTTCTTTCTGAAGATAGAACCACCGGAGTTCAGGTATATGAGATGTGGAAGAAAGAGCATGCGGTCTGGATAGTGAGAGAGAAGAACCGATTATACGCCATACAGGCAAAGTGCACGCACCTCGGTTGCACACCTAACTGGTTCAGCGATGACAAGGTGTTTAAATGCCCGTGCCACGGCAGCCAGTATAACGCTGACGGGGTGAACTTCGCAGGGCCTGCGCCAAGGCCGCTTGACCGTTTGAGGATATCTATTGATGATGAAAAGATCATATCCATTGATAAGAGCAGGACTTATACATTTAAGGATTTCGATAAGCCCGGGGTATACATTGAGGTATGATCTCAGTGATAATTAACTTATGGACGAACTAATAATATCAACATATTTTCTTGCTTTCCTTTTTTTTATAGTGGCATTAGCCTATTCATCAGTCGGCCTGGGCGGAGGGTCGTCATACACCGCTTTAATGGCTATCTTCGGGGTGAGCTTTCTGGCCATTCCTGCGATATCCCTGATCCTGAACATCATTGTTACTTCAGCCGGAAGCTTCAACTTCATCCGGAATAAACACGCCCGTCTCCGCCTTATACTGCCCTTCTTTATCTCATCCGTTCCAATGTCTTACATCGGCGGATCACTGAGGCTGCCAAAAGAGATATTCTCCTGGATACTCGTTATCACTCTTATCCTTGTTGTATTGCGCATATATTTCTTCAAGGAGGCAACCGTAAAATTAAATTTAAGCAATAAACAGAAACTCATCATTTCATTGATCGCCGGAGCGCTCCTCGGGCTTATTGCCGGAATTGTCGGGATCGGCGGCGGGATATATCTTGTTCCATTGATCATCGTCTTAGGGCTGGGCTCTGAAAAAGAGGCTGCCGCCAGCGGCGCGATCTTCATCTGGGTTAATTCTCTCTCCGGGTTAGCGGCGCGGCTGCAGGAGCATCCAATCGATATCGCACAGCTTGTCCCTCTGATAATCGCGGTATTGATCGGGGGAAGCCTCGGATCATACATGGGTTCCTTTAAATTAACGCCTGCAACTATGCAGAAAGTATTAGGCGGCATCAT
The DNA here is from genome assembly GCA_030646035.1 of Thermodesulfovibrionia bacterium. Taxonomy (NCBI): domain Bacteria; kingdom Pseudomonadati; phylum Nitrospirota; class Thermodesulfovibrionia; species Thermodesulfovibrionia bacterium. Next base: position 19,760 of record JAUSMY010000030.1, read on the forward strand.
TATTGTCGCGATCTTCTTTTTGACAAAGAAGATATTGTTTGCCTGACCGGATAAAGAGATTGAAGACTAAAATAAGTTTCTGGAACAGAATGAAAGATTCGCGCATCTGGAGATCCGTCTTCCGGCATGATTACGAAGACACCAAGAAGAACAAGGTCCTTCAGATAAGGTCAAACGTATTTCTGCATCTGCATCCTGTAAAGATGCCGGAGCACGCATTCAGGATTCGTTTTACATGGTGCCTCGGAGGCATGACATTCTTTCTCTTTCTGGTTGAAGTGATAAGCGGATTACTGCTGATGTTCTATTACCGTCCCGTAACTGAATACGCGTATACTGACATGAGATATCTCAGGTTCGACGTGCCGTTCGGTATTATCCTCAGGAACATCCACCGCTGGGCTGCGCATCTTATGGTAGTAACCGTCATCCTGCATATGCTGAGAGTATTTCTTACCGGCTCATATAAACCGCCCCGTGAGTTCAACTGGGTGGTTGGAGTTATACTGCTCGTTGTCACCTTACTGCTCAGCTTTACCGGATATCTTCTGCCGTGGGATCAGCTCTCATACTGGGCTATCACTGTAGGGACGAACATGATCAGCGCCGCGCCTCTGCTTGGGCACGAAGGCCCTTTTTCACTCGTGAATAAATATAACGACATCCGCTTTATGATACTCGGAGGGACAGAGATAGGGACAAACGCGCTCCTGAGATTTTATGTAATGCACATCGTACTGCTGCCTGTCATCGGCATTATCTTTATGGCAGTTCATTTCTGGAGAATAAGAAAGGACGGAGGTATATCAAGGCCGCTATGAACAAGAGAGAGACACATTCAAAATATGTCTGGCCTGATCTGGTTGTTATGGAGTTCTTAACAGCCGTTGCATTGACGGTTATCCTGATGGTATGGGCGCTGCTTATAAACGCCCCTCTGCTTGAAATAGCATCTCCCGGCATATCTGAGAATCCCTCAAAAGCCCCGTGGTATTTTGTAGGGCTGCAGGAGCTGCTCGTTTACTTTGATCCATGGATAGCAGGTGTCATGATCCCGATGATAATCGTCTTATGCCTGATGATGATCCCGTATCTCGACAACAATCCTGAAGGAAGCGGCAGGTATTCATTCACCGTCAGAAAGTTTGCCGTTGTGAATTTCATCTTTGGTTTTTCCATGTGGTGGCTTTTGATATTAGCGGGTTACTTCTTCAGAGGCCCGAACTGGCAGTTATACTGGCCGTGGGAGTCATGGGAGACGGTTAAGGTGACAGAAGAGAGTTTGTGGAGCCTCAGCCCTGAAGCCGGCTTTGCAAGCCTGGTTATTTATTTCGGATTGGGTATGTTCCTTCCGTATTTACTTAATAAAAATCTCTACAGAAAATTCGGTTCCATCAGGTACTTGATAGTGATGCTCTCACTTCTCTTAATGTACGCTGTGCCGATAAAGATTCTTCTGCGTCTTCTCTTCAATATAAAGTATCTCCTTGTTACGCCGTGGTTCAATCTATGAATCTGAAGAAGAGCCACATCGTCCTTGCCGCAGTATTTTGTTCAGCTCTTCTCGGAGTTACTCTCTGGGCGGTTTACGCAGAATACAACCGGCCGTGGAAACAATATCAGCGCGGATCAGAAGATGCAAAGATAAATCAGATATGGCTGCGAGACCTTGATATAACAGACCGCTGCACCACATGTCATCAGGGCGCGGATGATATTAAATTCATCAATGAAGAACAGCCGTTCAAGACCCATTCAGGCGATTACCTGAAGCAGCACCCTGTTGAAAGGTTCGGCTGCGTCATCTGCCATGAAGGACAGGGTGAAGCGTTGACAATTGACGCCGCTCATGGGCAAGAGAAGAATTGGCCAAGGCCGATACTGAGAGGAGCTCTGTCCCATTCGTCCTGCAGGAAATGCCACCCAATCGATAATGAGCTCCCGCTTGATCTCGCTATGCCAGGGGCTGAGAAGCTTATTCAGGGCAGAATGCTCTTCATAGAGAAGAACTGCACCGGATGCCATAAACTTTCAGGATATGAACGGCTGGAGCGTATCGCCCCTGCCCTGACATTCATAGGCAGCAAGGTCAGCGGAGAGTGGCTGCAAGCATGGTTGAAGAACCCCTTGGAGTATCTGCCTGATACAAAGATGCCGCGTTTCAGGCTGAGCGATGAAGAGATCGGTTATGTCGCGTCTTATTTAATATCTGAAAGTAACTCCCCCCTTCCCCCTCTTATCTTATCATCCTCCCTAATCCAAAATGGCGAAATCCTCGTCAACTCTCTCGGCTGCCTCGGCTGCCATAAGATCAATGAAAAAGGAACAGCCTTCGGCCCTGACCTTTCTGATATCGGAGATAAAGTTAAACCTGATTGGCTATTGCAGTTTTTAAAGAACCCGAAGTCTTATGATCCGGGAACGATAATACCGGACTTCAAGATACCAGAAGGAGATATCCCGGCAATTGCTGCATATCTCATGAGTTTGAAAAAAACATATATTAACCCCTCTGTATCTCCCCTTGTTAATGGGAGAATTTCAATGGAGAAAGGCAAAAAGCTGGTCAAAGAACTCGGATGCATAGGATGCCATGAGATAGAGAAACTTGCTTTTCAGAATAACTCACCTGAACTTGACGGCATCGGAGAGAAGCGGGTGGCTGAACTTGTCTTCAGCAATATAAACGGTGTTGAGAAAAACCTCATCAACTGGCTGAAGATCAAGGTTAAAGAACCGGGAAGATTTGCCACTGACAGGATTGTCACAAAGATGCCCGACCTTAACTTGAATGATGAAGAAACAGATGCGCTTGTCACATTTCTTCTGAGCATAAAGGATAACAACATCCCTCAAAAATATAAGCGCGCGCTGGCCGACAATGAGGCTGCCGAGTTTAAGGGTAAAAAGCTTTTTGAAAAGTACAACTGTACCGGGTGCCACAAGATAAATAATGTCGGCGGAGTTATCGGCCCTGACCTCACACAAGAGGCAAAAAAGGCGAGGCCTGAATGGCTGTCAGGCTTTTTAAAAGCTCCGGTAAAGATAAGGCCTGAAGGCATTCTCATGGCGCGCATGCCTGATTTTAAATTATCAGAAAAAGAGAGCAACGCCATTATCGAATATCTGTCATCTATTGCAAAGGTATCATATCCATACAATTCGGAACCCAAGCGGGAAGTACGCGCTGAAGAGATCAATGACGGAGAGAAACTTTATCATGAGATCTTCGGATGCGCCGCCTGCCACACTATCAATGGAAAAGGCGGCAAGGTCGGCCCTGACCATACCGACATCGCAAGCGCTATGAAAAGAGAATGGGTTGAGCAATGGCTTAAAGACCCGCAGAAGATAAAACCGGATGTGAGGATGCCGAAGTTCAAGTTCGAGGATTGGGAATTTGAGGCGTTGACAACTTATCTCATGACACGCGGGCAGTACAGGTTTGTTCAAATTAAGGAGGAGGATTAACCCCTTATCCGCCGATCTTTGACATCGTATCGATCAGGCTGGAGGAATTGATATCTTCATTAAGTAAATGGCGCTGCGGTTTCACTTTTACCGCACTGAGAAAGAGAGCTTCGATCTCCTCGTCAGATGCGCCTTTTCTCATCGGGTTTTTAATGTCGATCTTGATATTTGAAAAAAGGCATGGCCTGATATTCCCGTCTGCAGTGAGGCGGAGCCTGTTGCAGAAACTGCAGAAATGTTCGCTTATAGGGCTGATGATGCCTATCACTCCGGCAGCCCCTTTTATCCTGTAATTCCTCGAAGGGCCTCTGCCTTTAAACTTATATTCTTCCACTTTGCCTAACTTTGATATCTTCTCCATTATCTCCGACGAGCTGACATACTTGTCCTTCCTCCAGGCGCCGTTACATGCGGAAGGCATTAACTCGATGAACCTTATATGGTAATCATTGTCAAGGGTGAGTGATGCGAATGCAGCTATCTCGTCATCATTTATACCGCGGATAGGGACCATATTTATCTTTACCGGCACAAGCCCCACGCGTTCAGCTTCCTTTATGGATTCCCACACCAGGCTGATGTCGCCTCCTTTTGTGATATTCCCAAAGCGTTCGGCATCTAATGAATCAAGGCTTATGTTCACCCTGTTGAGCCCGGCCTTTTTTAATTCTTCCGCCTGCTTCGACAGCATGATCCCGTTGGTAGTAAGGCTTAGATCGCGTATCCCGATAGCTTTTATAGCTGCGATCAACTGAGTAATGTTTTTTCTGACAAGAGGCTCTCCGCCTGTGATCCTGACCTTTTCGAGCCCGTGTTTATGCGCGATACGCACGAATCTTACTATCTCTTCATCAGTGAGGATATCCGAATCTGTAAAATGTTTCACGCCCTCTGACGGCATGCAGTACAGGCACTTAAGATTACATTTGTCAGTTACGGATATCCGAAGATAGTCTATCCGGCGGCTGTATGAATCCGTGAGCGGCTGATCTATTTTTACTGTCTGTTCAGATGCTTTATCCATAATATTTTATTCCAACCTTATAATAACTTAAAAACAGCCAAAGCTTCTCTTGCCAAATCACTGCCAGTAACGGCCGGAAATGAAATACTCTATCAGTGCAACAACCATTATCAGCACACATACTTTAATGGTATTTTTGTAGATCCCGTTCATTGCGGCTTTGAAATATTCTCTTGTCAGCACAAGGCAGAGATGAACAGGCGACAGGAGCACTCCGACATATCCAGATGCAAAGGCAAAGGAGATGGCTCCGATATGATTCACACCATCAAGCCCTAAGATGATCGGAAAGGTGCTGCCGACAAATCCGACAGTAAGGCCTGTGAGCAGCCCGTAGATGAACGGCAGAAAGAAGAGCACCGGCAAGACAGGGATATTTTCTTCTGTGAAAAACCTGCTTATATTCATTACCGCGCCTGAATCATTGAGAACCGCCTTGAAGGTCATGGCGCCGAGTATTATCAGCACTATCTCCCATGAAAAGCCTTTTATAAAAGTCTGCAATATATCTTTTGCCGAATATCGAAACACAACAAACATGCTGACGATCACAACGCTGAGGCATATTGATAAATTCATATGAAAGACTATTACCATTATCAGGATGGCGGATAAAGGGATAAAGCTCACAAGCCCTGCGCGTGAGATCTTCTTAAATCCTTCTCTCTGAGTCCCGATGCCTTTCAGCCCCCATAAGGTTCCTCCTGCCATAAGGCACAAGGCATACGGCAGGTTGGCAAGCATTATCTGTCTCAGCGAATACGATGTAATGGCAGACGCTAGGATCACCCCGGGGTATAGTGGAAGGATGAATTCCCATGGATGCCTGAACATATAATTTATGAACGCCTTCTTCTCCTGAGAGATGTCGATATTTTTTGACGCCTCGTCAACCATGGGCGCTGAAAAGAGCGCGCCGCCCATTGAAGGCAGCAAGCCGATAAGCGCGGGCATTGAAGCCATGAGTATCCTCCTGTCCATGACCATCCCCCTGAAAGAATCCATCATCTGCTGCATTATGCCGTTTTGCCGCATGACGTTCTCAAACATCCTTATAAGAAGAAGCGCTGTGATAAGGCTGATGGTTGTCTTATCCGTGCTGCCGGCGTAAAAGGCCTTTAGAAAATCGAGCGGCGCAAGCAGATACAGAAATGCCAGGATAACTGACGAAAGAGACATTACCACGCCGAGCTTCCACTTTCTCTTCAGGAGAACCACCATGATGACGAGAACCGATATTATCTTGAATATGTCGAACATCCGTTAATTATACAGGAGACGTCTCTATAGGGTAAATTGACTCTCATTCAGTATGAGGACTATAATTCTCTATCATGAAACGCATTATCTTCAGGACGATCATCATACTCTTTGTTTTAGGCATCGGCCTGGGCATCGGAGCTTATCTCGCTGTGCTTGAGGGCATACCTGAAATAGAAGAGATCAAAAAATACACACCTGCAAACGGAACAAAAGTATACGCTGACGATGACACCATAATAGGCGAACTGAAGATCGAGAAAGGCATACACGCCCCAATAAGCGAGGTGCCTGAACATCTCATACAGGCGCTTGTCTCTGTCGAGGATTCCAATTTCTGGGTTCACAGGGGCATCGACTACATTGCTATATTAAGGGCGCTGGCAAAAGATGTGATTTCCGGCAGGATGAAAGAAGGCGCGAGCACCATAACGCAGCAGCTCGCAAAGGTCCTCTTTCTTACCCCTGAGAAGACCATCCTTAGAAAACTCAAGGAAGTGGCCCTTGCCTTTAAGATCGAGAAGAACCTGACAAAGAAAGAGATACTTGAGCTTTACCTCAACAAGATATATTTCGGACACGGCGCATACGGAGTAAAGATGGCGGCAAAAACCTACTTCGGTAAGCCTGTATCTGATCTTGACCTTGCCGAATCAGCCTTGATCTGCGGGCTTATAAAAGCGCCCAGCGCTTACTCCCCGTACAGCAATCTGGATAAGGCAAAGCAGAGACAGTACACCGTCCTCAGCAGGATGCTCAAGGAGGGATATATAAGCCAGGAGGAAATGGATAAGGCTTACAAACAGCCGCTTCACCTATCAAGCGTAAGGACTGCAGGATATACCCCGAATTACTTTCTTGAGTATATAAGGAAATACCTCGAAGACAAATACGGCATAGATATGGTCTATAAAGGCGGCCTCAAGGTCTATACCACTTTAAATAAAGATATGGAGATAGCCGCTGTAAAAGCCCTTCAAAAAGGGCTGGAAGATCTCGACAAAAGACAGGGCTTCAGAGGGGTACTCGGACAGAAAGATCTTGATTTTGCAAAAGAGCTCAAGGAAAAAGAGCCGTTTGATAAGGTATTCATGGAGGCCGGGGATGTCATGACCGGCATAGTTCTCAAGGTATCTGAGCAGGAGGCTGCGGTTAAAGCAAAAGGGATAATCGGCAGGCTCTTGCTCAAAGATGCAGAATGGGCCTCAAGACTCATAGACCAAAAAGGAAAGACCCTTAAAGAGTTCAGGGACCTGAAGCTTAACAAGATACTTAAACCCGGCGATATAATAATGGTCAAGGTAAAAACGATATGGAAGAATGAACCTGTATTTGAACTTGAGCAGGAACCGCGTGTTCAGGGAGCGGTGATAGCGATTGAGCCTTCAACCGGTTACATCAGGGCGATAGTCGGAGGCTATGACTTCAGCAAGAGCGAGTTCAACAGGGCTATCTTCGCCGAAAGGCAGGCAGGCTCGGTAATAAAACCACTCATCTATGCAGCTGCCATGGATAACGGCTATACACCGGCAAGCGTGATCATAGATGAGCCTATAGTGTTTGAGAATGCAGCCTTAGGCGACTGGAAGCCGGGAAACTACGATAATAAATATAACGGTGCAACACGCCTGAGAGACGCGCTTGCGCACTCAAGGAATATCATAACGATAAAACTCCTTCAGGACATCGGTGTTGGAAAGGCTGTAAGCTTCATGAGCGCCCTGGGCCTCAACGGGCCCTTCCCCCGCGACCTTACGCTCGCACTCGGCAGCCTTAGCCTGACCCCTATAGAGATAACTTCGGCATTCTCTGTATTTGCCAATGACGGGGTAAAGATGGAGCCTATTGCCGTAAAATATATCATTGACGCGAACGGGAACACAATTGAGAGCAACAGGCCTGGCGGCACAAGGGTGATAACTTCTCAGACCGCTTTCCTTGCGACATCAATGCTTGAAGATGTGGTCAACTACGGTACAGGCGGACGGGCAAAGGCGCTTAACAGGCCGGTGGCAGGAAAGACCGGCACAACAAACGATTATATAGATGCATGGTTCGTTGGCTATACCCCTGAACTGGCCGCCGGAGTATGGGTAGGTTTTGACGACCAGCAAACTATTGGGAAAAGAGAAACTGGTTCAAAAGCGGCCCTTCCTGTGTGGGTAGATTTCATGAAGGAAACCCTTGACACCCTCTCACCCATAAGCAACGGCGCCAGGCCTTTTCCTGTCCCTGAAGGTATAGTCACAGCGGTCATAGACCCCGTAACAGGGCTTCTGGCTACAAATGAGACAGAAAAACTGGTAGAATTCTTTAAGGAAGGCACAGTGCCGACAGAGTATTCAGCAGGCCTTTCCAGAGAAAAGATCATGATGCATAAAGAGGAACTCAAAAAAACAACGCCCGAATCCGATCAGGGCAATGTGGAGGATTAAATGAAAAAGGCTCTCTTTACAATCTTATTGCTGCTTCTTTCAGTTTCTATTTGCATGGCGGACGAGGATCTGATGAAAAAAGCATACTCCTACTACTATCAGGGGAAAATGGCACAGGCGATAGTGCTTATGCAGGAGGCATCTGCTGACAACCCCACTCCGGAACAGCTCTATTTTATCGGTTATGCTTATTACAAACTTAAGGACTTCAGCAATTCAAGAAAGTACTTTGATGAGGCATACAAGCTCAACAATAATTATTCCCCTGTAAAATAATAGATCAGCCGGCAGGTCATAGGCCGACCATGTGCAGCTTCATTATATTGGTCTTTTCGCCAAATGCAAAAGGCGAAGTGGCGATGATGACTATGGAGTCGCCTTTTTTTACAATGCCTTTCTCAAGAAGCCTCTTCTCTGACTCGGATATCATCTCATCGGTACTCCGTGGAAAATTCATTTTAAACGGCCTTATGCCGTGGTAGAGGTTCATCCTCCTCCTCACCTCTTCTTTGACAGTAAAGCCGATTATCGGGATATGCGTTCTGAACTTTGAGACGAGCAGTGAGGTATAGCCGCTCCTGCTGAATGCGACTATGACCTTTGCCCCTACATCAACGGCAGCCGTACAGGCAGCCTCTGCAATGGCATGGGCAAAAGATTCGGAATGCTCGACAACCGGCACAAACTCTGACCTGTGTTCCTCGGTATATCTTATGATCTTATCCATCATGATCAATGACCTGACAGGGTACTTCCCTGCCGCTGTCTCAGCCGAAAGCATAAGCGCATCTGTCCCGTCAATGACCGCGTTCGCAACATCAGCGGCCTCTGCCCTTGTCGGGTTAAGATGTTCTGTCATGGACTCAAGCATCTGGGTTGCTGTGATGACCGGTTTACCGGATCTGTTGCAGTTATCGATGAGTTGTTTCTGAATGATAGGCACCTCTTCAGGCGGAACCTCAACTCCGAGATCGCCGCGCGCTATCATTATGCCGTCAGATACATTTATGATCTCATGGATGTTATGGAGCGCCTGTCTTGTCTCTATCTTTGCGATAACAGGTATATCCGAGCCCATCTTCTTCAAAAGGTGCTTCACCCTTGATATGTCCATTTTTGTTGTAACAAATGAGACTGCTATATAATCGACACCGGCCTCAACCCCGAACCCGATATCCTCGATATCTTTTTTTGTGAGGGTTGGGGCAGATATGCTGACACCCGGAAGGTTAACCCCTTTCCTCTCCTTAAGCAGGCCGCCTTCAATGACCTTTGCCATCAAGCCGTTCTCTTTATTATGCAGAATCTTGAGCTGAAGCAGCCCGTCATCAATAAAGACATTATCCCCGGGCTTCAAGTCCCTTGCCAGCCTGTTGTAAAGTATAGGTATCAGCTTATTATCGCCTTTAATATTGCGTGAGGTCAGGGCAACAGTTGAGCCGTTCTTAAGATGGACAGAGCCATTATTCAAAGAACCTACTCTTATCTTAAGGCCTTTCAGGTCAAGCAGTATCGCAACAGGGCTGCCTTTTTTTGCTGCGCATGACCTGATGATATCAATGGCCTTTCTGTGCTCGGCATGTGTGCCGTGAGAAAGGTTCAGCCTAGCCGCGTTCATCCCTGAACTTATTAGCTGGCCAACCACCTTCTTTGTGCAGCTGGCAGGGCCGATAGTGCAGATTATCTTTGCTTTTCTCATTGCTCTATCCAGAAGATGCCTTCATCCTTACGGCATGCGGTATGTCTATTCCACTTCTGCCCTCTTCCCTTGAAGTCGGATCGAAAGTGGGCGCCTGTGCTCCCTTTCCTGAAAAGAGCGGAATCAACAATAAGCTCTGCAGATGTCAGCATGTTCTTCAGCTCAAGCTCCCTTCTGCCGCTGAAGCGCGCATCCAGAACAAAGTCCCATTTATTCAGATGCTCCTTGGCGATGCTCAATGATTCATTGCACCTGATTATGCCGACCTTCTCCCACATGACCTTCCTGAGAGAATACCTTATCTTTTCAGTATCAATAGGCTCGACCGTATCCGGCATCAAAGGAAGTCCTTCAAGCGGATGAGCTGCATCAACATATCCGGCAGAATCCGTATACTTCAGCGCAGCCCTGCCTGCCCTCGTTCCAAATACAAGCCCCTCAAGAAGACTGTTTGAGGCAAGCCTGTTTGCGCCGTGAACGCCTGTACACGCAACCTCGCCGGCGGCAAATAGCCCTTTAATGCTTGTCTCACCGTTAAGGTCGGTCTTTACACCGCCCATGATGTAATGCGCAGCAGGAGTTACCGGGATCATCTCCCTTGTAATATCTATGTTGAAGCTGAGGCAAGTCTTATAGATCTGCGGAAAGCGTTTCTTGATAAAATTATGGTCAAGATGAGATATATCAAGATAGACATGCTTTGCCTCTGTATTGACCATCTCTGATACTATCGCCCTGCTTACCACATCCCTTGGCGCAAGCTCAGCCAGCTCATGATATAAATGCATGAACCTCTCGCCTTTAATGTTCTTCAGCACAGCGCCTTCGCCTCTCATCGCTTCGCTCAGTAAGAACGGAGGGGCTGAAGGATAAAAGAGCGTTGTCGGATGGAACTGGATGAACTCCATATCAGTCAGCAAAGCGCCTGCCCTGTAGGCTATGGCCATTCCGTCAGCGGTCGCGATAGACGGGTTCGTGGTTCCTGCAAAAAGCTCCCCTGCCCCGCCTGTTGCAAGCACAACCGCCTTTGCGTAGATATCAACTATCTCGCCCTTTCTCAGAACCCTTGCGCCCACACATCTGTTATCAATTGTTATCAGGTCAAGGGTAAATGAAAAATCATATCTTGTGATGGAAGGGAATGTGCGAACCTTATTGATCAGGGTCCGTTCGATCTCTTTGCCGGTTGAATCACCGTGTGAGTGAAGTATCCTGTTCCTTGAGTGCGCAGCCTCACGCGAAAAATCAAGCTTGCTCCCGTCCTTGTCAAACTCCGCGCCCCAGGATATAAGGTCAAGGATAAGTTCAGGGCCCTCGTTCACCATGACCTTTACGGCCTCGGCATCACACAGCCCGTCGCCCGCCTTTATGGTGTCATCATAGTGAATGCCTATCTCATCCTCATCACTGAGAGCGACAGCTATTCCGCCCTGGGCATACTCAGTGCTGCTTTCGGTTGGTTTGTCTTTTGTAAGAACGATGATACTGCTTTTAGATGATGCAAGTTCGATGGCTGCCCTTAAGCCGGCAACGCCTCCGCCTATTACGAGGAAATCCACTGTCTTAACAGGGGGATTCATGGTAAAAAAACTATATAGTATTTAATATGTTAAGTCAATTTAGCTTCTTCTTACGGCATTTGCACTTTTTAAATGCGTTATTTAGTATAATAACCCTTCATAATAAATTGTACGGGGCGTAGCGCAGCCTGGTAGCGCGCCTGCTTTGGGAGCAGGATGCCGGGGGTTCGAATCCCTCCGCCCCGACCAATTATACAGAGCGCCTGTAGCTCAGTCGGATAGAGCAACTGCCTTCTAAGCAGTAGGCCAGAGGTTCGAATCCTCTCAGGCGCACCATTAAAATCATATAACTCAGAAGCATCAGAGCTTAAAGTTTAGAGTCACGAGTTGAAAATTTCAGCTTTATAGTTAAGAATAGTAGTCAGGTTTTCTTTAATTGTTAATTTGTTTTAATGGTGAGTGTAGCTCAGTCGGCAGAGCATCTGATTGTGGTTCAGAGGGTTGCGGGTTCAATCCCCGTCACTCACCCCAATTTTAATAACAGCAGTTTAGAGTTAATAGCTTTTTGATTCGGTAGCGCCTGTAGCTCAGTGGATTAGAGCATCGGCCTCCGAAGCCGAGGGTCGGAGGTTCGAATCCTCTCAGGCGCGCCAAAAAAGACAGGGTATAGAGTAGAATTTTGTAGTTTGCAGGGCCGTTAGCTCAGTTGGTAGAGCAGCTGACTCTTAATCAGCGGGTCGCAGGTTCGAATCCTGCACGGCCCACCATTTAAAAAAGAAAAAGGCCAGCCTTCATAGGCTGGCCTTTCTTTTTGGTAAATATGCAGTTAGCTTTTATTGCTGTTTCCAGTTCCCGTCCTTATCCTGAATCCACCAGCCCTGCTTTGCATTCTTGATCCAGCTTTCTGCAAATATCTTCTTTACATCTGGTATCTTCTCTGGCGTGAAGTTATTTGCCTTTGCGATCTCAGCATAGAGCGATTCACGGTCACTGTTCTCCGCCTCAATAAGACGGGTAATCGCAGCCTTGTCCTTTAAAGATAATCCGCTGGTATTGCGAACGGCAAGCAGCCCGTCCCTGGAGATCCCGACATTTCCGCTCTCCATGAATGGTTTGATGGAAGCTGCCCTCTCCTGTATGGATTCTTTCAACGCCCTGATAGCGGGTGTTGTGATATTAATATCTGCCTCCTGGGCATAAGCGGATGCAGGCCCGAAGAATGAGAATATGGATCCTGAATCGTCCTGTATCATGCTCTGCGGTTCATTCTGTTTCTTCTGTTCATCCAGCTTCTGCTGCTCTTCCTGTTTCTGCCTGTTCTTCTCGCCCCATACCTCTTCCACGATCTTATCCGCAGCCTCAGCAACGGCAGCAGCCGGGAAATATATATTTATGGTTACGCAGGACGAAATAAAGAAGACCAAAGAACATATAAACGATTTTTTGAGCAATACTTTTTTCATAGTTAAGCCTCCTGATAATGATTTAGTGAAATTATAAAGCATTTCTTTACTAACTGCCAATTAAATGCAGCTTTATGAAAAAATTAAATCTGAGGTTTGATCCTGTTTCACTTCTCAGCCGCTGTTATCCTCTTTAACCTGCTGACCATTTCCTTAAAAGAGATGTTCTGGTTGAAATTTATCACATTTACCTTGGGCGGCAGAAGGCTCCCTTTGACAAGATATATCTTACCCCCCCCGTCTTCGATACCGATGAGCCGGAGATTATCGTTCTTCAGATAAGCCCTGAACCCTATCTTTTCATATCCGTACTCTTTGAAAAGCTGATATATCCCCTTGTCAAGTATGGATGTTGATGTGCCGGTCCCGAGGATCGATATCTTTTTCAGCGCCTCTACGCTTATCTTCTGCTTGACCCCTTTCTTTTTATATGTCTCAAGCGACGCCCTGAAATGTTCAGCCTCTCCGTTAACTATTACAAGCTCGCTTATTTCACCGCGCATGATACCGGAAATATGCCCGAAATCAAAAGTGCCTGTCAGCTTGCCAAGGTCAATCTCATCGAATTTAATTCCGGCCTTCAGTGAAGATGCAAGGCTGAAGACATTGTCTGCGGACAGGTCATATAATTTCATTCTTCCGCCAAAGAGCTCAAGCGTCATCTCTCCTTCTGTAAATAGAGTATTGTTTGAGAAAAGGGCCTTAGGGATAGCCCCTGAGATGTTTCCGCGAAACTTCGGCAACTCAAGTGCAACACTCGCTTTTTCAAGGTCGATATCTTTAATGTCAACCGAGAGAAGCAGTTGTTGTGTCTTTCCGAAGATGCTGCCGTATGAGATGTTCTTCAATATAACCTCTCCTCCATACAGCGGTACTCTCACATCGTCTTTTAGAATGATGTCATTCTGCCAGATTGAAGGCGATAGCGCAATATCATTTAACTTGAGCGTAGACCATGAAAGGTCTTTGATCATTATCGTGCCGAAATTTTTTACTTTCTCTTTATGGAGCGGTTCAGGATAGGCGAGATTCACAGGGAGTGATATCTGAACGCCACTGATATGATTTTCTTTGGCCTCGGCAGATATATCCATGTCATCAACGTGCAGATCTCCATTTATAGTAAAGCTTTCTTTCGTTCCTTTGACATTAAGATCCGTGTAACTTCTCCCGCTGACTTTAAGACGGGAGAGAATGGGGACCTGCTCCTGAAAGGTTTCCCGCACAAAGAAATTATAGGCCTCACTGTTTGATATGCCTCCAGCTTGCAAAGATGCGTCAAAGTATGGGGTCTTTGAAATATCCGATATCGTACCGGACAAAACAACTTCTCCTATGCCGTGGAGTCCTGTCTTTGCTTTTATAATATGCAGGGTATCACTCTTCCAGTCATATGTTCCTGAAGCAGAAAGAGCAATCGGCCTGTCTTTGAAACTGCCGTAGAACTTGTCCGCAAGGAGTTCAAAGCCGACTGCACCGGCCTCTGCTGAAAAAGAAACCGTGCCGTCCTGCAGAAAAGACTCAAATTCTGCTGAAGCCTTCATTTGAATGCCTTCGCAAATCACGGAGCCATCTGCAGAAGATAGTCCGGAATTTGTAAATTCGCCACTTGTAATGCCCGATATATGAGACGCATTATTTTTCGGAATAACTATTTTTCCTGTCATGTGCAGCGCTCCTGTTCCTGAAATAGTGTAGCCCTTTTCTGTGAAAATATTGTGAGGAAATGCCCGTGATACTTCTTCAATGTCAACAGAGTTATAGTTCAGGTCTGCATTAATTGTGATCGGCTCGGATGTTGAAATTTCTGCTGAAGCAGCAAGTCCCTTAAAAAACCCGGCATTGATCAAGAAGTTCTTTCCCTTAAACATATGCCCGGTGATATCTCCTTCTATTCCGCCTTTGATAAGTATGTTCTTCTCGGTAAAATACTTTTTACCGTTACGGGAAACAGTCGCGCTGCCTGCCTGTATCAAGGCCTGTTTTATAAGCAGAGAACTTCCCTGATATTCAAAAGGGAGCCTTACCAAAAAAGCCTGAACGGTAGTATTCCCGACAGACAGCGTTTTGCCCTGAAGATCAACCACTCCCTGAATCTGCGGCACAGTATAACTGCCTGATACGGTCACATCTGCGCTGACAGTTCCATCCGCATCTCCTTTTGCAAGCCATACTGCTTCCGGAGCGTACAGCAGGCCCTTTATCTTTTCCAGAGGTATGCTTTTTATGTTCGCCGTAATGCGCATATCAGGAGTCCCGGCGCTTAAAAGCCCGATGGTTCCTTTGGCTTTCAGGATGTTCAGCTCTGCAAGGTCGGCAGAAGCAGACTCTATCTCTGCGGAATCAATGCTCGGGCGATACCTGCCCTTTGCCGATATTTTCAAAGGCGAGTCCCCCAGGTTTATCCCAAGAGTTTCAGAGCTAAAAGATAAATTATCAATAAGCGCCTCTGCCTGCAATACCATATCATTTCCTTTATCTTCTCTTTCCATATCCATATTCAAACTGCAAGTCCCCTTTAACTGAGCAAGCTTGAGCAATGACAAGGGATATTTCGCAGATGCGCTCTTGAGGTCTATTGGTGATACATCGATCTTTATCTTTTTAAAATCGAATGTCTTCATGTCTATCTCTGACGCGAGGGACACGGTTGTATTGAGGCCGCTGATGAACGCCCTCCCCTGCAAGTCGCCATACTGCCCGTCCGGCTGTCTTATAAGGGTGAGAGTTGCAGGGCTGATATGCAGAGGTTCACTGTCTTCATAGTTGACCGTCACATCAGCTTCGCTGACAGCCAGGGTGTTGAATGTAAAAGGCAGGGAGGTCTTGCCGCGCGGCTCTTTTTTCAGGGTAACGGTCATCTCCGGATCTCTGAGGATAAGGCCTTCAATGTTCTTTTTAAGCAGGCCTTTAAGAGTGAATCGAATCTCAACATACGGCACTGAAAGATGGAAGCGGTCTTTCTCTTTTTCAACAGACAGGCGTTCAATTACAACACGGTTTCTTTCCGGAATGGAAATAGAGCCTATCTCAACGCGCATCCCCGTGAGCCTGCCTGCATAGACTGCAACGGCTTTCAAGAATGCGGGGCTGGTTACAAAGAGAGAGAGTAATATAGAGATGGTGACAGCAACTGTGAGAAGTGCGAGCAGGAATTTATTTCTGCCGGAAAGCGGTTTTATATTGAACAATGCTTCCTTCCCTCAAAATAGTAGGACTGTAATTAAAGATAAGGATTATTCTGGACTGTATAGTTTTTGTATAGTAGACAGCGGAGAAAAAAAAGGCAAGCCATTTGCGGTTAGTCTCTTATTTACTGGATTATTACATTTTCCATTGTTACTACGCCGTCACTTATGGTCACATTGCCGTTTATGACCGTCTTGCCGGTTGTTGGATTGAAATCGCAGTCATATCCGCCTCTGAGCGTTATAGTCTTGTTTGTGTTGAATATAAGGTTTTCATTGAATGTGTCATCCTGGAAATGTATGTCATCTCCTTCTGATGAGTCATCATATGCTGGCTGGAGAGATGTGTAATATGAATTTGCCGAGCCTATGACCCTTACAGGCGACAGGCATGATGTGGCACTTATATAGTTCAGCCTTGTCAGTGAATTAGTGCTGCCGTCTGAATCTGTGACTGTAAGCTTTACGGAGTATTCGCCTGTACCTGCATATTCATATGAAGGGTTTAATAATGTTGAGTCAACAGAGCCGTTATTGTCAAAGTCCCATTCGTATGTAAGCGGCGTGTCATTCCCTGTTGAGCTGTTTGTGAATGTTACTGTAAGCGGCGCTCTGCCGCTTGTCGGGTTGCCGGTAAATTCTGCTGTCGGTGAAGTATCAGATATCACCGCTGTTGTTGTAGCCTCCGATGTTGCGGCCATAGCATCAGTTACCCTCAGTTTGACGGTATATGTGCCTTGCTGTGCGTATGTATGACTCTGTGAAGATGATGCTGAACTGTAGTCATATGTTCCGTTGTTGTCTATATCCCATTCGTAAGTAGAGATATTGTTATTCGGGTCGCTTGAGGCTGAACCGTTAAGAGGTACAGAGTTTCCCTCTATGGCAGCATAAGGCCCGCCTGCGTCTGCTGTGGGCGGGCTGTTAAGAACTTCTAAATCTGCCTGAATACTCGTTTGAGGGGCAGCCGGGTCATTTGAGTTGACCACTATACTGGATGTGTAACTGCCGATGTCAAGGCCTACGGAACTGTATGTGACTGTCAGGTCTGCCGAGCCTCCCGGAGGTATTGTGCCTGATGTGATATCCGGTGCCAGCCATTCCGGCAGTGATGAGAAGAGGACGGCAAGGTTGTTGTGGAGATATGAGGTGTTGTAAGCGACCTGCAGCCCGTCAGAACCATCCGCATTCTCAATGCCTACGGTTGAGCTGTTAAGGGACATTGAGCTGCGGAACTCTTTATACTGTATCTTTATGTCTCCGTTGGAATTCAGAATGACCTGTGAATCAACACTACCGGAGCCTGCGTATTCACCGTAATTATTAAATTGGACAACAAGTTTGCTGCTGTCTATGGTTTTGTAATATACATGTGAGCTGCCGCTGTATGGGTAGAGGTCGTCCCACATCCAGGCGATCATATTGTTGTAAGCATCTGCAAGAGGGATTGAGTAGTTCATTAATGTATAGTAATGTGCATCAAAGCTTATAAGGCCGTTTGACTGGACATAGAACTGTGCCTGGTTGTTGCCGTAATAATCAAAGTTAAAGCCTACAGGGAAGGGCCCTGCATAGCTATCATCACTGAGACCGGATATTTCAGTTCCTGTTGCTGATATATCTATCCAATCAAAGACAGGGCCGCCTGCTTCATCAGAGTCGCTCCATTGGTAACCGTAGCTGTCCGGCCCGCCAAAACCTTGAGTTACAGGAGGCACGGGGAGAGTGCTGTCTTCGGTTTTGTTGATTTCTATATAAGATGATACAGCAGGCACGGCATTGCTGCCGGCATTTATTCCTATCACATTCTGAATGCTTAAATTGAAGGTAAGATCCTCTCCTCCATCATTATGCAGTCTCAACACTCTTGTAGTCTCGAGCCCCGGCATCATAGAGACAAGCGGCATAACGGCAGGATCGGCTCGCAGGATCGGGGGTATAGGCGTTGTTACTTCAACTGTATTTGAGATGCCTGAGGTCTGGCTGGAATTGTCAAGAACCTTAATACCTATCCAGTAGTGAGTCTGAGGGAGCAGGGTATTTATAGTGAATGTCTCGGTGCTGCCCGGGTCAGAAGGTGACGGCTCTCCTGCGGCCTGTGCGGCTGTATCCCATGAGGCTGCATCAAGGAGCGCTGTGCTGTATCTTATATCATATGAACTTGCACGGCCTGCGCTTCCATCATCGCCAACAGCCGTCCACTGAAGCGATGCAGATGTGCTTCCAAAACTCGTTACGATCAGGCTGGCGATATCATCAGGCGGACAGCAATCAGGCATGACTGTTAATGAAACAGGCATTACCTGAACCGGATTTACAGGGTCGTTTGAGGTAATGGTGATTTCTGCTCCATAGCCGCCGCTGGCCTTTGCGGTTGAATTAAGATCTATAGAAAGGTCGATGGAGAAACCCGGCTCTATAGTGCCTGTAATATTTCCTGATAGACGGATCCAGTCATACCCGGCAAGCTGCAGGGCTTTTAATGCATTAAGCCTGCCCCCTGTCACCGTAATGCCGCTTAGTGAAGATACAGGATCTGCGCTATCCATGATTATTGACTTGATCTGCAGTGCGCTGAGTGAAGGGTTGAACCCTTTTAGGAGCGCTGCTACTCCGGATACATGCGGGGTAGCCATGGATGTTCCGCTGATAGTGTTATAGCTGTTATTCGGATAGGTGCTCAGTATGCTGACCCCGGGTGCGCCTAGGTCAACAGTGGCAGCTCCGTAATTTGAGAAGCTAGCAATGAGGTCATTATGGTCCGTAGCTGCAATAGAGAGAATATTTGGGAGATCATAGTTGGATGGGTAATTCGGCGATGTGTCTGTATTGAGGCCATCGTTGCCGGCAGCTGCTACGAAGAGAACATTATTGTCATTTGCATAGCGGATCGCATCTTCAAGGGCTGTGGAGTAACCGCCTCCGCCCCAGCTGTTGCTCAGGATATCTGCACCGTTGTTGACCGCGTAGAGTATTGAGCTTATTGCATCTGTTGTAGAGCCTGAACCGCTGTCATCCAGGAATTTCACAGCCATAAGCTTTACTGACTGGTTGACCCCGACAACCCCTGTCCCGTTGCTGCCGACAGCGCCGATAGTGCCGGCACAGTGTGTACCGTGATGGTTGCCGTCCATGGGGTTTGAGTCACCATAAGCAAAGTCATAGCCGTAAATGTCATCGATATATCCGTTAGCGTCATCATCAATGCCGTTGCCGGCTGTCTCATTAACGTTCGTCCACATATTGGCGGCGAGATCCTGGTGGTTGTAATCAATACCGGTATCAATAACTGCAACCACCACATCAGAACTGCCCGTGAACATATCCCATGCCTCAGGAGCATCAATGTCTGCGTCAGCCTGGCCGCCTGTCTGTCCGGTATTATTAAGCCCCCATAACTGGCTGTAACTCGGGTCATTCGGGGTGCTGGAGATAGTATAGATATAGTTTGGCTCGGCATATAACACATCCGGATCAGCAGAGAGAGTTGCGATATCATTAATATGGGCGTTTAAACTCTTTTTAGGCATTTCCCATACTTCCATATCCAGCTTTTCAAACTTATGTTTCAATTTTGCGCCGGCATTTTTTCTGTGTAGGGATTTAGACTTATTTAATTTGGATTCGGACTTAAACCTTACTATTATTTCACCGGGAACATAATCAACCCCTTCAGGTATGTTCTGTATAAAAGAGACCTTCTCTGTGCGATAGGTTGATGTGCTCATGATGCCTGCCGGAGTTAGTGTCTCTGATAAGGATACGCTGTATGTCAGTGTGTCGCCTCCGGTATTAGATAAAGTCAGTGTGTGTGAAGATATCCCCCCCTCAACAAGGGTGTCAGATACCGATGAAGGACTGATTTGCAGAATAGGTGCAGCGACAGTAGCGGAAGAGGCAATATTTGATACAGCTGAGATAAGCCCTAAGTCATCTGTAACCTTAACAGCAAAATAGTAGGTTGTTGAAGCGCTCAGGCCTGTTATCAGGAAGCTCTCTGGACTGCCGGGGCCTCCAGGAGCAGGTTCTCCATCTGTCTGTATCGCCGTCCCCCAGTTGGCCTCTGTTATAGTCTCTGTACTATAGCGGATATCGTAGGATCCTGCGGCGACACCTGTAGAGCCATTGTCAGCAACAGCTGTCCAGTTCAGCAGCATGGACTCAAAAGTGGCATTTGATGCTGACAGGTCATTAACAGGATCAGGCGGTGTGATATCAGGTATCACGGTCATACTTGCAGAGACGGTTATGAGGGGGATTGCAGGGTCATTGGATGTAACTGAAATATCTGCTGAATAATCACCGGAGTTCATATTTGCAGCATCATATGTCATTATGACCTGCTGTGAACTGCCAGCAGGGATCACACCTGAACTTATATCAAATGAGAGCCAGGGCAGGGTGCTTCCTGAAAAATTTATTGCCAGATCAAATGCCAGATTACTGCCGCCGTCATTAAACATGGTAAGCAGCTCGTCAGCTGTGCGGTTCTGCTCAAGTATCACAATAGGCATTGTGGATGGTTCAATACGTAAAACAGGCGGAACAATACCGACCTCTGTCAGGCTGTTAGTATATCTGAGGTTTGTATTAGTAGCATCATAATAGCTGATATGCATTTTATCCGATGAGTCTATTGCTATGGAGGTGTACATGCCTACAGCCACTGTGCTGTCCACTGTAGTTGTCACCCATGAGCCTGATGCATTCGTCGCATACTTGAGATCCCCATTACTACCATCATCATAGCTGATATGCATTTTGCCTGATGAGTCTATAGCTATTGAAGAGTAGGAGCCTACATACCCTGTGCTGTCCACTGCAGTTGTCACCCATGAGCCTGATGCATTTGTCGCATACTTGAGGTCTAAATTAGTACCATCATAATAGCTGATATGCATTTTATCCGATGAGTCTATTGCTATGGAAGTGTAGGATCTTACATACCCTGTGCTGTCCACTGTAGTTGTCACCCATGAGCCTGATGCATTTGTCGCATACTTGAGGTCTGAATTAGTAACATCATAATAGCTAATATGCATTTTATCCGATGAGTCTATTGCTATGGAGGTGTAGGCGCCTACATAGCCTGAGCTGTCCACTGTAGTTGTCACCCAAGAACCGGAGGCATTTGTCGCATACTTGAGGTTTGAATTGGTTATATCAAAATAGCTGATATGTATTTTGCCTGATGAGTCTATCGCTATGGAGGTGTAGGAGCCTACATACCCTGTGCTGTCCACTGTAGTTGTCACCCATGAGCCTGATGCATTTGTCGCATACTTGAGGTCTAAATTAGTAACATCATAATAGCTGATATGGACTTTACCCGATGAGTCTATCGCTATGGAGGTGTAGTAACCTACAGTTCCTGAGCTGTCCACTGTGGTTGTCACCCATGAGCCTGATGCATTTGTCGTATACTTGAGGTCTAAATTAGTAACATCATTATAGCTGATATGCATTTTATCCAATGAGTCTATTGCTATTGAGGTGTAATAGCCTACATCTCCAACACTATCCACTGTTTGAATCGTCCACACAGCAGATGCGCTTGAAGGAAGCAGGATGAATATTGATAAAAGGATTAATATGAGGAGTGCGGTTCTTTTCAAGGCATTCTCCGGGATGAATAAATTATTATAACTCTGATCAGGTAAAACAGAGCCCCGCTATTGTTATCCGGCTATATTTATGAACACAATAACGGTATTAAGCTAATTTGTCAATATAATTCTTTATTGCAAGATTGCGCTAAAATATATATATGCAAACAAGAAGCAACCTGTATCTAACATGTTGCATTGAATTTCAAATTTTGTTATATATTAATTAAGCCCTCACAATAAGGATTCTATGAAAAAGCGATTAAACTGCTGGGAACACATGAAATGCGGCCGTCAGCCCGGCGGCGATAAAGTTAAAGAATTAGGCGTATGCCCGGCAACAACCGAGAAGAAGTTTGATACTGTAAATAAGGGCACAGCCTCCGGCCGTTTTTGCTGGAGCGTTGCAGGCACATATTGCAAAGGAAGGGTGCAGGGTACATTTGCAATGAAATTCGAAGATTGCGCCAACTGCTCATTTTTTAAACTCGTTAATGATGAAGAAGGCAGGGAGTTTGTCATGTTAGAAAAAAATATCAAGAAAAAATAGATAACGCCCGGCAACAATCTTTTTGCAATACAATAAACTCAATCCATTTAACCACTATATCCATACGGCGTACATAAAACTTCTGTTGGCACGCTTAGTCAAAGATATCGTATAATAATTTGCATAAAAATTATAAATACTTCATAGAGGATAATAATATTGGATATCGATAGAAACAACGCTGAGATGCCGGATATAGAGAGCAGTATTGAAAGCTGTAAGTCTGAAATGGAAGATGCATGCAAGGAATTCCTGAAGGCTACTGAAGAGTTCGTGTCGGAATGGTATAAGAACATCATCAAGAGCGGGCTTAACGCAAATGCAAAGACTGCAATTGAAATGGGCGAGGACGGGCTGCGCAAGATAAAGACAGAACTGAATGAGCTTCTTTTAAAACTCCCTGAGCTTGTGGAAAAACATGTCAATACAGACAAGTGGCTACATCGCGGGGAACTTCCTGAAGGCTTCAACAGAAGGTTCGGGATAAATCTTGTTAAAGACCTTAGCAATAATCATCTGCGCTATTATGTGCAGACCCTTCTCGGTTATGTCGGTGGATTATTGATGAAACACGGCCTTGCCGACAGCAAATGGGAGACAAAGTCAGGCGATGAACTTCCCACCTATAAAGTTGCCTGCATTTGGCCTGAAAAGATGGAAAACGCTCTGAGAAAGTATGCCGATTGCTGTGATAAATGGATAAACCTTGCCAATGACCTGACGAAGATCGAAAAGAAGAAGAGCGAGTCAGAGATCAGTGATCTGTGGGATAAACTGTAATTACGGTTATCCCGGCATTTCCAGGCTGATATTTAAGTCCAGACGGCATACCCGCCCTCTTTATTGAATAGCTAACCTGTTGAAATAATTAATATTTTATAATTGCCAAGTTTACTTTTCCTCATGTTTCTGGCATCCTAATGCAATGAGAGTCCTCTGTCTTGATTTAGGAGATGTGCGCACCGGCGTTGCTGTAAGCGATGCTATAGGTATGACGGCTAATGGGGTGAAGACTATTGAAAACAAAGACCCTATACCCGAGATAAAGAAGATAATTGATGATTACCTTGAGGAAATAGGCTCAGTCGTTGTCGGCCTGCCGAGGATGATGAACGGCACCATAGGCGCTCAGGGTGAAAAGGTCATGGAATTTGCAGAGAGGTTAAAGAATGAGATATCACTGCCCGTCGTTCTCTGGGACGAGAGGCTGAGCACCACAACAGCTGAAAAAGCACTGATCGAGTCGAACGTCTCAAGAAAGAAGCGAAAGGGCCTTCGTGACAAGGTCGCAGCTACAGTTATCCTCCAGAATTACCTTGACAGCAAGGGGAGATGATGAAGCGTTTTTTTAAACCTGCAGAGATCGTCTTTGTTTTGCTTAACCTCACCATCCTTGCAGCCATCATCGCATATGTAAATATTTCAACGCCGGTATCCTCTTATGACAACTGGCAGCAGATCGAGATCCCTGAGGGATCCAGCTACATACAAGGGCTTAATATACTGCAAAGAGAAGGCATTATAAAAAATAAAGGCGTCCTTCTCTTGCTCGGCAGACTGACAGCTATAGACAGAAGACTGAGGGCGGGTTATTACAACTTCAACACTTCCATGAGCCCATTGGATATTTTTAAGAAATTAAGTGATGGCGATATCATAGAGCATACCATCACAATCCCTGAAGGATCTGACCTGAATGATATAAGATCAGCATTTGCGAAGACAGGTCTTTTTAACGATCAATCCTGGCAGCTTGTATATGACAAGGAGTTCATTAATTCTATCGGAATAAAAGCGCCAAGCCTTGAAGGATATTTATTTCCTGATACTTATAATTTCACAAAGGGCGCGAACCCCAAAGATATCTTAAAGATCATGCACGACAGATTAAAGGAGAAATACGACAACTCATTAAGGACGAGGGCAGCAGAGATCAGCATGAGTGAAAACGAGGTACTGACCCTGGCATCCATTATTGAACGGGAGGCGCGTATTGACAGTGAAAGGGCTGTGATATCTGCCGTGTACCATAACCGGCTCAAAATTGACATGAAACTTCAGGCAGACCCGACCGTCAATTACGGCACAGAGCGCGCCGGAGACATGACAAAGATCGTGGACCTTAAAAATGTAACACCATATAACACCTATGTCATTAAAGGGCTTCCGCCCGGCCCTATAGCATCTCCGGGTATAAAGTCCATCAAGGCTGCCCTCTATCCCGCAGATGTTGCCTATCTCTTTTTTGTATCCAAGAACGACGGCACACATTACTTTTCAAAGACCGGGGAAGAGCATGTAGAGGCAGTGGCGCTTTATAGAAAAACTCAGGCAAAGACGACAGATGAAGAAACCGGAAAAGAAACTCAAAACTAAACAGATAACACTCGGCAGCCTTAAGATAGGCGGCGGTGCTCCGGTTGTTGTGCAGTCCATGACCAAGACCGACACCAGAGATGTGCCCTCTGTTGTGTCTCAGATAAAGAAACTCGAAGCCGCAGGCTGTGAAATAATCAGGGTTGCGGTTCTGGATTTAGATGCGGCAAAGGCGATAAAAGCTATAAAGAAGAAGATCAATATCCCGCTCATTGCCGATGTCCACTTTGACCATAAGCTTGCGCTTGAGGCCATGGCAAACGGCGCTGACGGGCTGAGAATAAATCCGGGGAATATAGGAAGCAAGAGCAAGACAAAAGAGGTGGTCAATGCTGCCAGAGACATGGGCATACCTATAAGAATAGGCGTTAATGCGGGTTCTCTGGAAAAGGACCTCTTAAAGAAATACGGGCATCCCGTGCCGGAAGCTCTCGTTGAGAGCGCAAAGAGGCACATTGATATACTTGAAGATATGAACTTCAGCGCTATCAAGGTATCGCTCAAGGCATCAGATGTAATGACGACCGTCGATGCCTACAGGCTCTTCTCAAAAAAGTTCAACTATCCCCTCCATATAGGCATATCAGAGGCAGGCCCTGCCTTCTCAGGCACTATCAAGAGCTCTATAGGGCTAGGGATACTGCTTTCTGAAGGAATAGGTGATACAATCAGGGTATCTTTGACAGCCGACCCTGTTGAAGAGGTAAAGGTTGCCTATGAGATACTCAAATCACTTCACATCAGGCAGGAAAGCCCTGATATCATCTCATGCCCGACCTGCGGCAGGTGTGAGATAAATATGAGAGGGCTGGTTGATAAGGTTGAGGCAGGACTTGTTAAAATAAAAAAACCGATAAAAGTGGCTGTAATGGGATGTGTAGTTAATGGCCCGGGTGAGGCGAGAGAGGCTGATATAGGAATAGCCGGCGGAAAAGGCGTGGGCATCCTATTTAAGCACGGCCGGATAGTTAAAAAGATAAAAGAGAGCGACCTCTACAAGACATTGATGGAGGAGATAGAGAAATATTAAAGATCAATAAGCAATTTAATTTCTTGTTATGCAGATAATCCATCAGGTAAAAGACATGCATTCATTGAGCAGGCTGCTCAGGGTGAGCGACCAGAGCATCGGGTTCGTCCCCACTATGGGTGCGCTTCATGAAGGGCACTTAAGCCTCATCAGACGCTCAAAGCAGGAGAACGACGTAACTGTCGTCAGCATCTATGTAAACCCGCTTCAGTTCGGGAAGAATGAAGATTTTGAAAAATATCCACGGCAGAGAGAGAAGGATATAGAGATGCTCTCATCTGTTGAAGCCGACACCGTATTCATCCCTGAAGACAATGATATGTTCGGAGAGCATGATACGACCTTTATCAATATAGGAGAGATAGGAAATATACTCTGCGGCGCCTCACGTCCCGGACATTTTGACGGCGTTGCTAATATTGTTGCAAAGCTTTTCAACATAGTCTCGCCTGACATCGCATATTTCGGGCAAAAAGATTTCCAGCAGTCGGTCATCATAAAAAAGCTGGTCAGAGAACTGAAATACGGCATTGATATAATAGTGTGCCCTACCGTCAGAGAGCCTGACGGCCTTGCAATGAGCTCAAGGAACCGTTACCTCACAGAAGCTGAAAGAAAAGCTGCACCGCTTCTTTATAAAGCGCTGAAACATGGGAGGAATCTCATATTATCAGAAAACATCAATGATCCATCGAGTATAAAGAAAGAATTAGAGACGATGCTGAAAGCAGAGCCTCTTGCTGATCTGAAATACGTGGAGATCCTCAACCCTGAAAGTTTTGTGCCTGTCAATAAAATTGAACTTCCTGTCATAATATGCCTTGCCGCTGCTTTCGGAAAGGCAAGACTGATCGACAATATGGTAATTACTAAAGAAGCTCCTTCTCAGAATAATTGTGCTTTATGACAGACAAACAGGCTTCAATAGATAATCCTGATACTAGATCCGTTCAATTAAAAGACCGCAAAGACGAGATCCTCACTCTTGCAAAGAACTACATAAAGGCAGCCTCAGATGAGATCAGGACTGAAGACAAAACCTTATCAAAAGAGGCGGAAAAATACCTGCTAGAATATGACTGGCCCGGAGATGAGAAAGAGCTCGAGGTCACCATCAAGAGGGCGTGCATATTATCCGACGGCCCTGAACTTCTGCTGAAAGACTTTGATATAAGCCAGAGACAGATCAAGTCGATCGGGAAATTCTTAGAGGATCGGCTCAGCGGCTTTATGCAGAGCATAAAAAGGTTTGACAGCTTCAACCTCTACAACATGGTCATCCCGGAGGTTGAAAAATCGCTCATTATGATGGTGCTTAAAGAGACAAGGGGCAATCAGTTCAAAGCAGCGAAACTGCTCGGAATAAACCGCAACACTCTAAGAAGCAAGATAAAGAAGCTCGGCATAATAACAAAGCCATAGGTCTCAAACCTTCAGCCTTATTGAAATCTTGATTGACATTACACTTTTTTTAGCTTACATTTAACCATGCAATTCAATGAAGAGCAAATAACTTTAACCGGGAGGGGTGTTATGAAAAAGAGTTGGAAGTTCCTTTATCTGTTTTTTGCTGTCACAGTTGTTAGCGGTCTGCTAATCTCAGGTTGCGGTCATAATACGGAGGAGATTGGTAAATATTTAATGGGAGGCACCATACAGGGACAGGCGCTGAATTCAGGAGGGGTTGTTTCCACATTTGCAGGCTCTCCAAATCAAGTGGGTTCTGAAGATGGATTTGGTGCGGGACCCCGCTTCAACAGGCCCTATGACATCACTACTGACGGGACAAATCTATACGTTACCGACAGGGATAACCATACTATAAGACAGATAGTGATCGATACAGGAGAGATAACAACCCTTGCAGGAACCGCTGGTTCTTCAGGCAGTACTAACGATACAGGAGCCTTAGCCCGGTTCAATCAGCCTACAGGCATCACAACAGACGGGACAAACCTTTATGTTGCTGAGAAAGAAAACCATACCATAAGAAAGATAGTTATAGCCACCAAAGTAGTAACGACACTTGCCGGATCAGGAGCCAGCGGGTTTGCAAACGGCACAGGAACCGCAGCCACATTTAACCAGCCCTATGGCATAACCACAGACGGGACAAACCTCTTTGTAACAGACCGGAATAACCACACGATAAGGCAGATAGTCATCGCAACCGGCGAGGTCACTACCTTGGCTGGAACCGCTCTATCTTGGGGAATTGCTGACGGCTTAGGAGCAATTGCCAGGTTTAACGAGCCACGCGGCTTAACAACAGACGGGACAAACCTTTATGTAACAGACTGGAATAACCATACGATCAGAAAAATTGTGATCGCAACCGGTGATGTCACTACTTTTGCCGGAGATAATACCACATCCGGTGATGATGACGGCATAGGAACATTAGCCAAGTTTTACAGGCCAAGGGGCATCACATCTGATGGTACAAACCTGTATGTGGCAGATTACTGGAACAATACTATAAGAAAGATAGTGATCTCTACGGCAACGGTTTCAACGCTTGCAGCTTCCGCAACGGCAGGATTTGGATTTGCTGACGGTACCGGAGAGGATGCAAGTTTTGATGAACCAAGCGGCATCACTACTGATGGAATCAGCCTCTATGTGACAGATAATGCCAACGAGACGATAAGGAAGATAGATTAGCTTTTTGCTATTACAGTTACTAAAAAATAAGGGGACGGCAAAAAACCGTCCCCTTATTTTTTACTTAAATCAAGAAACCCTTTTACCTTATAACTTCAAAAGCGCCAGCCCGACCTCAGGATCAAGAACTCTCTTCGCGTCAACGCCCTCTATCTCCATAATTATCACTTCAAGCACCAGAAATGCCTCTGAATTCTTCCTAAGGCAGCCTATCTTCATCATATCCTTCTTCCCGAACGCGCCGTGGAAATGTATCTTCGGCTCATCATCCTGCCAGAATATGGTTCCGATTCCGACTACCTCATGGCTCTCGTCAAGGCTCTTCCATACCGGCACAGGAGGCAGACTCTCATCTTCAGGGCCGACAACTATATCGCCCTTCTTCATCCCTCCCACAACATAAAGCACACCTGCCCTTATATCCTCTTTCTTTGCTATATCAACAAGCCCCTTAAGAACGTCATCCCCGTCATCAAACTTTGCGACTATCATCCTTCCCTGCCTGCCGACCTGATATTTCATATCCCCTCCTTGATCTTCTGAAGAAATTATACTATAACGACAATTCATAATGAAAAAGTGGAATTACGATAATCAAATTTTGTAAAATACAAGTCCTTTAAACTGACCAAAGGCGGAATATATATCTATGGATGAAAAGAAATGTCAGGCAGTGCTCAAAGCTCATCAGGAAGATGGCGGAAACATCATCTCCCTTCTTCAGGAGATACAGGAAGTTTTTGGTTACATACCGGAAGATGTGGTCTTCTGGTTCTCAAGAGAATTAAACATTCCCGCAAGCAATTTTTACGGCGTAGCAACATTTTATTCGCAATTTTACCTTAAGCCGCGCGGCAGGAATATCCTGACCGCATGCTGCGGCACAGCCTGCCACGTAAAAGGCTCAGGCGCTGTTATCAGCAAGATAAGGACTGACCTCGGCATACCTGAAGGTGAGACCACAACCAAAGATGCGCAGTTCACATTGGAGAGCGTGGCATGTGTAGGCGCATGCAGCATCGCTCCGGTATTGATAGCTAACAAGAAGGTCTACGGAAAGGTCACGCCTGAGATGGCATCCACTATGCTGAAAGAATTCAAAAAGGATACGGGTAAGTAATATGCCGGGAGCCAAGAGCAAAAAAGCCGCAATAAAAGATCTCACAATAAGGGTCTGTGTCGGAACAGGTGGGCTTGCAGCCGGAAGCCAGGAGGTCATAGATACCTTTACTAAAGAGCTGAAGCTAAAAGGTCTGAAGGCTAATGTAGAAAAAAAATGCGTTAACAAGACAGGCTGCCGCGGCTTCTGCGCCAAAGACGTGCTTGTCGATGTCATAATTGACAACAGCACATCAACATACCAGCTTATAACTCCTGAGATGGTAGCCGGTATTATTGAAGAGCATATTATCGGCGGCAAGCCTGTTGAGAAGTGGCTGGTCGGCCCTGATTATCACGCCTTCCATGATAAACAGACAAAGATACTTCTTAAACAGTGCGGCCATATAGACCCCGAGGATATCAATGCTTACATCGGTATAGGCGGATACAAGGGCGCTGAGAAGGCGTTATCATTAACGCCTGACAAAGTCATAGATGAGGTGAAGAAGTCAGGACTCAGAGGAAGGGGCGGCGCAGGTTTCCCAACTGGCGTCAAGTGGGAGTTCTGCAGCAGGAACGCTGAGAAGACAAAATATATTATCTGCAATGCTGACGAGGGCGACCCTGGCGCGTTCATGGACCGCTCTGTAATTGAGGGCAATCCGCATGCTGTTTTAGAAGGCATGATCATAGGCGGATACGCCATAGGCGCAAACTTGGGTTATGTATACATTCGCGCAGAATACCCGCTTGCGATCGAAAGGCTCAAGATAGCTATAAAAGAAGCGGCAAAGAAAGGGTATCTCGGAAAGAATATATTCAAGAGCGGTTTTGATTTCAATATAAAGATAAAGAAGGGCGCAGGCGCTTTCATATGCGGAGAAGAGACCGCTCTTATCGCATCAATAGAGGGCGAACGCGGAATGCCTCGCTCAAAACCGCCCTTCCCTGCCAACAAAGGGCTATGGGGCAAGCCTACGATCATTAATAATGTTGAGACTCTGGCAAACCTTCCGGCGATAATTACAAGCGGCGCAAAATGGTTCTCATCCATAGGCACAGAAAAGAGCAAGGGCACAAAGGTCTTCGCTCTTACAGGAAATATAAAGAACTCCGGCCTTATTGAAGTCCCGATGGGGATGCCTCTCAAAGAGATAATTTTTGACATAGGCGGCGGCATGGAGAAGAAAAACAGGAAGCTCAAAGCTGTGCAGACAGGCGGGCCTTCAGGCGGCTGTATCCCTGCCTCACATATAGATATGCCTGTTGATTATGAATCGCTGATGGCTATCGGTTCTATGATGGGCTCAGGCGGCATGGTCGTTATGGATGACGCGACCTGCATGGTGGATATGTCAAAGTTCTTCCTCTCATTTACCCAGAGCGAGTCATGCGGCAAATGCGTGCCATGCAGAGTGGGAACAAAGAGGATGCTTGAGATACTAACAAGGATAACCAATGGCAAAGGTAAAAAAGGCGACATCGACCTTCTGCTTGAACTCGGAAAAGATATCAAACTTGCATCACTCTGCGGGCTGGGGCAGTCAGCGCCGAACCCAGTGCTTTCCACCATAAACTTCTTCAGGGATGAATATGAAGCTCATATAAACGAAGGCAAATGCCCTGCAGGCGTATGCAAGGCGCTGCGCCAATATGTCGTAAATGCAGAGATCTGCAAGATGTGCGGCAAATGCTACAGCGCATGTCCTTCAGGATCTATAGCGTGGGAGAAGAAGCAGAAGGCTGTTATAGACAAATCAAAGTGTATAAAGTGCGGCGCGTGTTATGAAGCATGCCCGTTCGATTCGATACTATAAATTGGAAATCTTTCCTCATGGAGGATGCCTTGTCAGAGAATAAGATAAAGATAACTATCAACGGCATTGAGACCCTGTGCGACAGGGATGATACGATATTAAAGGCCTCAAAGAGGGCGGGCGTAAAGATACCAACGCTCTGCAATGATGACAGGCTTGAGCCGTACGGAGGATGCAGGTTATGCATTGTTGAGGTCAAGGGTGTACCGAGGCCGCTTCCGGCATGCACAACTCCTGTCACTGAAAATATGGAGGTCATTACTGAGAACGCTGACATCAGGAGGATAAGGACCAATATCATCGAGCTCCTGCTCTCTAATCATCCGAACGACTGCATGAGGTGTGAATCAACAGGAGACTGCACACTGCAGGATCTCTCTTACGAGTATGGCGCAACCGGCGCGCGCTACGCAGGTGAGAGATGGAACCTGCCTATTAAAGAGGATAATCCATTCATCACATATGAGCCGAACAAGTGTGTGCTCTGCGGAAGATGCACAAGGATCTGCAATGAGGTCGTTATGGCGGGCACGATAGAGCTGGTCGGAAGAGGCTTCAACTCAATGCCTGATACTGCTTTTGGAAAACCCCGCTCTCTTGATAACTGCGAGTTCTGCGGCCAGTGTGTCTCAACATGCCCTACAGGCGCGCTGACAGACAAGAAGGCGCGCGGCAAGGGGCGTTCATACGAGATGAAGAAGGTGAGGACGACCTGCTCATACTGCGGAACAGGATGCAATTTCGACCTTAATGTGAAAGACGGGAAAGTGGTAAAGGTGACATCAGCCTATGACGCGCCTGTCAATCACGGCAACTTATGCATCAAGGGCAGGTACGGTTATGACTTCATACACAGCAAAGACAGGATCACAACTCCTCTTATAAAAAAGAAGGGCAAGTTTGTGGAAGCCACATGGGATGAGGCGCTTGACCTTATAGCCATCAGATTCTCTGAACTGATGAAGAAGCACGGCAACGAGTCGGTCGGCGCATTCTCATCTTCAAGATGTTCAAACGAAGAAAATTTCCTTTTATCTAAATTCGTGCGCACGGTCTTCCTCAGCAACAACGTGGATAACTGCGCGCGCGTCTGACACGCTCCAACTGTTGCCGGTCTGGCAACAAGCCTCGGAGCAGGAGCAGCTACAAATTCTCTGGCGCAGATGCCTGATATAGACACACTCTTCCTCTTCGGTTCAAACCCGACAGAGGCGCATCCTATCGTTTCGCTTTATCTCAAGAAGGCTCTCCGCAACGGCGCAAAGCTTATCGTCGGCGACCCGAGAGAGACATGGATGGCAAAGCGCGCTGATGTATGGCTCAACCTCAAGCCCGGAAGCAACATAGCTATGCTCAACGGCATGGCGAATGTGATACTCAGCAAAGGATGGGAGAACAAGGCGTTCATTGATAAGAGAACAGAAGGTTTCAAAGAATTTGCAGCGCATGTCAAAAAGTATGACCTTAAGAAAGTCGAGAAGCTCACAGGCGTCGCGCAGGACAAGATAGTCGAGGCAGCTCGCCTTTACGCAAAAGCTGACAAGGCCATGATTGTCTACGGACTCGGAGTGACCGAGCACCAGACCGGCACTGAGAACGCGATGGCGATATCAAACCTCGCCATACTCTGCGGACATATCGGAAGACCTTCAACAGGCATCATGGCTCTGAGGGGACAGAACAATGTTCAGGGAGCATCAGACCTCGGCCCATTGCCTGCAACACTTCCGGGATACCAGTCTGTGAAAGACCCGAAGGCTCGCGAAAAATTCGGAAAGGCATGGGGCGTTCCCATTTCAGATAAGATAGGGCTCAAGTCAGTTGAGATGCTTGATGAATGCAAGGCAGGAAAATTTAAGGGCATCTTCATATTGGGCGAAGACCCTGCTCAGACAGACCCTGACCTCAACCATGTCAATGCCGCTCTCAAGGCTGTTGATTTCCTTGTTGTGCAGGACATATTCCATACAGAAACAACAAAGCATGCTGATGTGATACTTCCCGGCGCGAGCTTTGCCGAGAAGGACGGTACCTTCACCAACGGTGAAAGAAGGGTACAGCGCATAAGAAAGGCGATTGAGCCTCTTGCCGGCAAAGCTGAGTGGCAGGTGATATCAGAGCTTGCGACAAGGATGGGTTATGAGCAGCGCTACAATAATCCTTCAGAGATAATGGATGAGATAGCGAGCCTCGTGCCGCAGTACGGCGGAATAAGCTATGAACGGCTTGAGAAGCAGAGCCTCCAGTGGCCCTGCCCGACAAAAGATCATCCCGGCACAACCACGATGTACACAGACCTCTTCGCAAGGGCGAACGGGCTTGCGCTCTTCATGACGCTTGACCATAAAGGTTCAGGAGAGGTTCCTGATAAAGAATATCCATATGTCCTTATCACAGGAAGAGTGCGCGAGCATTATAACAACGGCTCTATGACAAGAAGGGTTCCCGGCATCATGGAACTTGTGCCTGAAGAGCTTGTTGAGATAAGTCCTGAGGACGCGAAGAAGCTCGATATAAAGAGCGGAGATATGGTTAAGGTCTCTTCAAAGCGCGGCACTGTAAAGGCAAAAGCAAAGGTCACAAAGCGTTCCCAAAAAGGCAACGTCTTCATGACATTCCATTTTGACAAGGCGCTTACGAACATAGTGACATCAGAGCACAGAGACCCGATAACAGGCACACCGGAGTACAAGGCATGCGCTGTGAATATAAGTAAGTAAGTTTTTCCAATTTTATATATCAAAAAAAGAGAGTCGCTTAATGCGGCTCTCTTTTTTTATGCTCTTACCGGCGCTTACGACGGAGTTTACCCCGTAGATGTTGATCTTTCTAGTTAAAATGTATGAGATTGCCGTTCACAACTACTGAAGAAATGTTAATTTCATTGTTAAAAATTGTTAAATTAGCTTCATATCCTGGCGCTATATAACCAAGCTTATTATTTAACGATAGATAATGAGCAGGATATGTAGAAGCCATTCTCAAAGCTTCATCCTTAGGTATGCCAACTTTCTGAATACAGTTTCTGACTGCAGTAGCCATGTCTAGAGCAGAACCTGCAAGAATATCATCTCCTGTTACACATTTGCCATTCTCAACACGAATAGAGTATGGTCCCAATTGAAAATTACATTCATGGGAACCTACAGGAGGCATAGAGTCAGTAACAATAAACATCTTGCCTTTTTTCTTGGCACTCCAAGCGATTTTAACACTTGAAAAGTGTACATGGAATCCGTCCACAATAATACCGCAATACAAGTCATCTTCAACTAATGCTGCACCAACTAATCCAGGTTCACGACTAGAGAATTGACTCATTGCATTAAATAAATGAGTCGCACAAGAGAGTCCTGCCTTCACTGCATTTTGTATATCTTCAAGTGTTGCATCGCTATGGCCTGCAGAAATTAAAATGCCCTGCGAACTTAACTGTGATAACAGTTCAGATTTGCACATTTCAGGAGCAAGAGTAATTAATGTTTTTCCATTATCTAAAGATGATAATAATGAGAGGTCAGTGTCAGATAAAGTTTGGATAAATTCTTTATTATGAACTCCGGCTTTTTTGGGATTGATAAATGGACCTTCTAAGTGAATACCTAAAATGGCTTTATCGCCATTTTTTATTAAGGAGCTAACTGATTGTATTGCTTCTTGAATTTTTTCTCTACTATCTGTTATTAATGTGGGTAAGAAATTAGTGGTGCCAAATTGTTGGTGAGCCTTTGCTATATCCAGTATAGTTTCCTTAGTAGGAGCATCATTAAAAAGCTTCCCACCACCACCATTTACTTGAAGATCAATGAACCCAGGAGCTACTGACTTTCTCCCTAAATCAATAATTTCTATCTCATCTGTTAAACTATCTTCATCTAAAATATCTACAATAGTATTTCCTTTAATTAAAATTGATTTATCATGAATGACCTGTTTTCCTGTGAAAATGTCACAATTCGTTAGAGCATACATTGCGTTCCTCCATTATTTTTTTAATTGGTTTACATGGGGCCCCCCAACAAATATAATCAGAAGGCAAGCTTCTTGTAACAACTGAACCGGCACCCACTATCGTATTCTCACCAATTGATATTCCATCTAAAATTGTACAATTGGCTCCTATCCATACTCCATCAGCAATTGCAATGCCGATAGCTGTCTCGCCTTGAAAGCGGATACTAATGTCACTTGTGTAAATATGTTCAGATGCTGCAATATAACAATGACCTGAAATCATTACATTGTTTCCGATTGTAACCCCACCGTGGCCTGCAATTATGTTGTATTCACCGATAGTTGTCCTTTCACCAATATCAATTAGGCCATTATAGTTGCGCAACACACTACCGTATTTAATTTTACTTCTGTAACCTAATTGGATAATTGATTCTTTCGATTCACCAAGATCAAAAAGGACATTTTTTTCTACATCAACATATTTGCCGATTAGTAATTTACCTTTACCACTTATCGTAACTGAGTCACCAAAATGAATATTATTTGTAACTAACGTTAGTTTTGTCTTCATTTTTTGATTTTCTCAATAACTTTGTTCCAAGGTATACTCATATACGCTGCAACGATAGCAATAATCCCAAGGTGAAATGAGTAGTTTTTAAAAAAAACTACTTTCAATATTTCGAGTAAACTTTTTAAATTATATAGGTAAATAAAACCTATGGTAGAATTCATTCCCATGTAGATAAAAAGCAACGAGAAAAGGAATAATAGCGTGTTTTGCAATTTTATTTTTTTCAACTTAACAAATTCTTTGTTAGTATCTTTGAGTTCAGTCGCTATACTGTCATTTTGAACTTTCAGAAATTCTAGAACAGAAAGAGATGTTTTACTAGATGAGATAAATGTAGAAATTGAATCATTTTTGTTAATAATGTCCACCACTTCATGGATTGGCAAATCTAACATCTCCTCGAATTTCAACCAAGCATGCAGACATTTAACGGTTGTACTTGCTTTGCCATCCCAATAATATGTATTACTTCTGTATGTTTCTTTTACATCTTGCAAAATAATAATAATTGCATTAAAAATTGATTTTTCAATGACAGCAATCGTTGAGGCATCAGTATCATGGTTTGCTCTCGCTACAACCAATGCGTCAATTAATGAACTCGCAGCAGATCCTGTAGTTGCTAAATCAATCCAAATTCCATTGATTTGCTTATTAATCAACGCATTTAATATTGCTGCAAAATTATCATAATGACTGATAGAAATTGCAGATTTTAAATACACAATTAAGTCTATTTCACTTAGTTTGTCTATTGATAAATTTGAAAGAATATCTTTAAGTTTTTTTTCTTCCTCAGGTTTTAATATAGATATCAATGAAAATGTGTTATAGGCTAAAGCTTTTTCCCTGTTATCGTATGAGTCAATACTATCTCTTATCCAATTTATAGTAGCTTTAGTATCATTATCATCAAGCCCTAAATAATACGCACGTAACCATAACAAAGCGCATGTAACTCCAAAAACCTCATCATATGAACCATTTCTATCGTGTGCTTCTTTTACATTATTTAATGATTTCTTCACTAGATTACGGTAATTTGCAAACTTCCCAGGAATGCTTTCCAGTGTTTGTAGAGATTCACAAGTACTCCAAAAACTACCATCTATATAGCCAGTTAGTAATTCCTCTTGAATACTGAATTCAGTTTGTTGTAATAGCCTTACAGCATATCTTTCCCGCCCTTTCACATAAAAACTTCTTGTACCTTCTTCATTTCCAATTATTAATAATGTCAGTTCACCAGTAGCAACTTTATCAGAAATTATAGACCTTATTTCCTCGGATAATATTTCTAAAGAGACGAAAGGACCAACAAGGAGAGTATGGTGCACTCCATTCTTTATATACTCCACTAAATGACTAAGGCTCTGGTTAATTGAATATTTCCTAAATGGATATTTCTTGGCAGTTAAGGTTCCTACTAGATAATCAAATGAAAGATTATGGTTTTTATCATTATCCAATATAGCAGTATTGTGACGCCCCTCTATCGTATATATAAAAAGATTTTGGATAAATTTTCTTTGTTTTTGCCAGTCTAATGTTAAAGACGAAAGAATTATTCGGTAGTTTGATGCTTCTTTTGTTGCAATAATTAATGGTCTTGATTCAGCATCAGACATATCTTCTACTAAAATATCCCAATCAGCGAGATTGGCATTATCCCAATAGTGCCAATATAGCCCTGGTAGGCTTTTGAAGCTTAAAAGGCTTTTTTGAACTTCAGTAATATTTATTTTATTCGGATAAAGTAAAAGAACATGATTCTCTGCTCCCTGTCTTATTTGTAATAATCCTTTTGAAGGTTTTTCCTCAAGATTACGAGGGGCTACTTTTATCTTTCCGATATCTTTTGGTAAGAAACTTAATGTTGGATTATCAATTTCAGAGATGCGTAATTGGTGAAATGATATAAAACCTAAGCCATGATTTAGTGCATCAATAAAAACTTTTTTAAAATTATCACTGTAAATTTCTTTCCTAATTGTTTTATCATTTAATGCATTCGAACCGAGAACGATTGCAGAATAACATTGTCTTGTTAAATTAATTGCTAAGGAATCAATATTATCTGCAGTATATAAACTTACCTCATATTCTAGTTCTTGCAGTAAAGGACGAGCATCAGCATAACCGTAATGCGCCATTTCAGATTGGTTCTGAACTAAAGCGACCCTATACATTTTGCTCTCCTTTTAAACTAACTATAATTGCCTATTTTATGTTTCAAAAATCATCAAACGATATATTAAGACATGCTGTCACTTTCATATAATTATATTTTTTATTCAAACTCTAATATTCCAAAAAACTGGGGAAGGTGGAAATTCGGCTTTGGATAATCCACTAATGCCCAAGTTAACCAATGTGGATGTGATGTATTGTCTGCACATTTGTAAAAATTAGCTCGCCAAGTAACGCATGGAGCGGGCGGACTTATATGACAGTATTTATTGATTAATGAAATAGGAAGACGATACTCAACGGTCCACGTAACCGGTTCTTGAATCTCTGGATCAATAATATTTGGCAACGAATGCACACTTCTTATTGTCTTACATTCATTTTTAGGTATTATAATGCTATCTCTCCCCGGCGCCTTCCGAAAGTGAAAACGCATAGTTCCTCCACAATTCATTTCAAGATTAAAATATCCTTTAGATATGTCAGAATTAGGAGTGAAGAAAAATTCGACACAACTATCCATAGCAACACTATCCTGATGCTCTGAAGCGACTGCACGAACATATCTATCCTCAACTCGAAATATTGCGTATATTGCATGATCGTCATAAGCAATTTTCACTTCAGCCTTCGGAAAGTGGAATGGTTTCTGACCCATATGATTCTGAATCAACGCGGATTGAATATCCTTCCAAGGTAATTTTTCCCAGTTTGCATCAATTTGCAAAGGGTGTATCAGTTTTTTTACTTTATAAAACATACTTGGCATAAATCGTGATATCCAAAAAAGTTATAAGCAATCATTATTTAATTATTGACTGTAACATTATAATAATTAACTA
This sequence comes from Thermodesulfovibrionia bacterium, assembly GCA_030646035.1. Lineage (NCBI taxonomy): Bacteria > Pseudomonadati > Nitrospirota > Thermodesulfovibrionia > Thermodesulfovibrionia bacterium. Next base: position 58,527 of record JAUSMY010000030.1, read on the forward strand.
TTAATCATTCAAGGTATCAAAGTTATCTTATAAGTTAATTTTGTTAGTATTTGCATAATATAGTTGCCAAGGAGATTGGACTGATATAGCCCGCACTTCCCTAATCAAACCTTCATCAACATCATCCGCGATCCTGACGCTGCCATCAAAAAAACCTGGATTCCCGCCCAAAGTATCACGGGAATGACAAAGTAAGAAACTTAATATTTCTGGTTAATTCGTTATCTTGACGGATTTTCTCCATCTATATAAACTGGAAGCAGTAAAATTGTTTTCAATGTAAACTCCTTTTGACAATACAACCAATTGGTTGTAAGATACAAAGCGATGAAAAGCGACCTTGATAAACATATTAAAAGAATGTCAAAAGATAAGGACTTTAAATTATATTTTGACAAGGCGGAAGCAAAGAGAAATATCGCACAGGAGATAGCAGCCCTGAGAAGAACAAACCATCTCACGCAGGCTCAGTTAGCTGAAAAAGTAGGCACCAGGCAGCAGGTGATCTCAAGGATGGAGAGCCCTAATGATAACCGAATGCCCTCACTCGACTTTCTCGCTAAGATAGCAAAAATATTTAACCGAAGACTTGTTATTTCATTGCTAAGATAAAAATGTGTTAGGTGGCAGCTAACTCTGCGGAACTGTTGTGCCTATTTTTTATCCTAATGGAGTTTTATGCTTATGTTAGTCCCTGAAATTTCTAATTATGTAAAAAAATTCATTTTAGGGCTTCTTACTCCTATGGGCCGACGCTGACGGGGGCCGCGAGGCGCATATGGAAAGAGTCCAGCAAATCACGGAAGGCCTCGGGTTCGATTCTGACATCGCCGCTGAAGGGGTGTTGCAGTGAGAGCGTGACCAGAAGGCCCAACATCACGATCAGCATGATGCATCCCATAATCACGATCTGAACCCATGCGTGCTTGCTGGAAAATAGTAGCGAATAAGCCACGGTCGGCACCGCGCCGATCAATAACACCATCCAGAGGACGCTGTGGACTTCCATCCTGCTATGCAGGATACGCAGTCGGCGGGTGCCGCTGAGCTCGTTCATCCGCCCGAGATAGTGGTTCATATAAGTTTCCTGGATCTTTGTTTTTGGCTCGAAGATGTACGTGATAGCCCATAAGTGTTCATAGATTGCTTCGGTCTTCGGGTGGGCCTTGCCGCTCGCTGCCATCGCCGGCCATTCGTCATCTATTACCGATCGAGTATAGGCGGTCAAATTCTTCTGGATGTCGTCGCGGATAAAGGGGCGGGCTGTTATGGAATCGCGCCAGAGCTCGCTGAGGAGAGTCGTCTCATACATGACGAGCTTTTCCGTTGTCTCAAAACGCTGCCAGGCTACTACGATGGTGAAGGCCAGCAACACGCCGTATATCAGGCCGTAGACGGCGTAGGTGAAGCCGACCAGTTCGTTGTTTTCCTTAAAGGCCGGATGCTGCCAGATGCGGCGGATCAGACAGACCGCCAGCCAAGGCACGGCCACGCTCAAAGCCATGATTATGATCACACTCATGCTCAGCGGCCATTGCACAACTGTATGCATCCAGCCAGTCATAGTTGCCGTTCCTCCTGTTCAGCCATGTTCTTCGTCAGCCATCGAATCGGCTCTTCCTTCCAAACGCCGACTGTGAGGCTACGCCTAATTCATCGAGGCATTCCTGCTGACTCGTTCCCCTGGCGTGTAAGGGAACAGTCTCCATCACGCAAGGAGAGTGTGAAATTGAAGGGAAGATAAAGATTTATTTCACCATCAAGTATTCGCCTTCATCCTGCGCTTCGTTTATGTTTGCATTAAGATCAAAAATTGCTTTATGTCTCAGAGCGCCTTGAATTGCGCTGAATTTCCCGGTTCCTCCGTCAAGATGTTTGACAGCGCTGGCGGTACTCGTTTTTGTCCCGTCAGGATTTGTTATTGTTTGGCTTATACCATCAAACTCGTAATTGATCTTATCGCCGTTTTCCATGATATATTCACCATACGCCCGCAAGCTGCCATTAAGGTCAATATAATCGCTGCTGCCTCTCAGCCACTCTTCCTTGACCTTCACGCCTTCAAACTCCGGCGGGTTATTGGGAAAGGTGCGATGGAGTTCGAAAATACGGATCTGATGGTTTGCGCTGACATCAATCGTGTATTGCTTCGTGTATTTGCTGTTTTCAGCAGCAGACCTGAAAGAGACCTTTTTCTTTTGCTGCGCCCACCCTTCCGTAGCCCCAAACAAAGCAATTCCTGCACTCATGATTACAGCCAGTAAAATACTCAAAACTATAACAGTTGACTTCTTCATTTTTTTCTCCTTTCTTTTTTCCATGTTTATTTCTTGTTTCACCCTCTCTCTCCTTATAATCGAGGGTATTTCAACCACACAAATCTCTTTACCTCATGCTCCTCCTTTGTTCAATATCCGCGCTGCAGGACCTGCACAGTGCAATGGGCTGCGCCGTATCCGCCTGTCAGATTACGAAAATCCATCCATGTGGCGTTGACCCCCATATTTGCGAGCCGCTCTTTATAGTCTTCGCTCACGCCGTCTATGCCGAGTATCCGATTGGCTGTGGTCGTCAGGAAGTTGATGCCGTACTTTTCCTGGTCTGCATTGGAAACATGTATCAGAGTAAATCCGAGGTTCTTTTGGACATAATCAACGAAGTCAGCATCGGATATGACTTTCTTGTATTGCCCATCAGCCATTTCATACACATCCGCTTTCAGCACACGTCCTTCAACTCTGTTCAGCCTTTCCTCCACAAGGACGGCTAGATTCGGCCCGATAATATTGAAATAAGTGTCAAGGTGCATCTGCACCTGGTTTTGCCATGGCTCCTTGACAGCCACCACTCTGAAGGCGCCGAAGACCTGATTATCCAGCATCTGTCTCAGCGCCTCGCTGTTAGTGCGCAGCCCCTGTCCGATAAAGGCCGTGTCTCCCGCCGGCAGAAAATCTCCCCCTTCCAGCCGCCCCTCGCCTGTGACCTCATAGATAGGCGTGACGCCCAGTTTCGCCAGAGCGAATTTGATTATTTCAGTTTCCGCAGCGCGCTGGGGCGAATTCATTTTAGAGATCACAATGCCATTAGCAGTGGTGATCATCTGATCGCGGAGAAAATAGAGGTTCATGACGGGCGCAGCTTCATAGGTCGCAGTCAGGCCGGTATTGATATCCGTGGTCTGCAGATGGATGGTCGGGCGCTGAAGTATAATTGAAACAAGTTCCTTTGGATGCAGGGACGAGATCACTTCATTTTTATATGCGATCTGCTCAACCTGCATGGGCGCTGGAAGGGCTGATGAGTCAAAACTCAGAATAGTTGCGGCAAAGCTGCGCAGGGCTTCCAGGTCAGCGCCCTCTATAGGCTGCCCCTTATCATCAACCGTGCCGGTAAGCAGCGCGTCAACAACGGTATGCACACGCACGCCTTCTGCTTCAAGGAGGCGGATGTAATTGCGATGCTCTTCGGCGGCCCCGTCAATGCCGAAGGCCCTCTCAAACAGCGCTGCCGCCGGATGGACTACACCGAGGAAAAGCTCCTGATCCGGCGTATGCACAAGAACTTCTCTTACCGGCTCCCATTCGGCGTGATTTCCGACCTGTACTATTGTATCAGCCCCTGCGTTCCTCGCGGCAGAAATGCAGCCCGACAAAGCTGCGGACAACAGAATAAGTGATAAAAGGAGGATGATCCCGCGTATCTGTTTCAAACTTATGTGCCTAAGTCTTTTCATATGAATCTCTCCTTCATGTGTATTTTAATCTGCAGGAGTTGTTTCACTCTGAGTGATCAGGCTTCAAGCACTTCCCTAATCAAACCTTCATCAACATCATCCGCGATCCTGACGCTGCCGATGGATTCGGGAAGGATGAATATCACCTTGCCTGCCTTTGCCTTCTTATCCACCTTCACGGCATTGATGATGTCTGAAACAGGAACGCCTGTCGGCAAATCAACTGGAAGGTTATATGATTCAATAAGAGCTTTCAACTGCGCTGCGAGACCTTTGTCAAAGATGCCTTTCCTGACTGCAATGTCTGCAGCATAGCGCATTCCTATTGCAAGCGCCTCACCGTGAAGATACCTCTTGTATCCTGTGGCTGTCTCTATCGCATGGCCGATGGTGTGGCCGAAATTAAGGATAGCCCTTAAGCCAGTCTCTCTTTCGTCCTTTGATACAACATCCGCCTTTATCTCACATGAGCGTTTTACCAAATATATGATGCTGTCTCCAAGCGAAAGGATATCTTCCCTTTTGTTCTTCAAGTAATCAAAGAGTTCACGGTCAGCTATCACACCGTATTTTATGACCTCTGCCATGCCTGCGGCCAGCTCTCTTTTTGGAAGGGTCTTTAAGGTATCAACATCTATCAGCACAAGCGAAGGCTGATAGAACGCGCCTATCATGTTCTTGCCGAGCGGATGGTTAACACCTGTCTTTCCTCCTACTGAACTGTCAACCTGTGAAAGAAGAGTTGTAGGAACCTGGATAAACCTGATTCCCCTCATATAGGTGGCAGCTACAAAACCGGTAAGGTCTCCGACAACACCGCCTCCAAGTGCAATGATAAGCGAGCTCCTGTCAAACCTCGCCTTAAGAAGATTGCCGTATATGTTATTCGCCCACTCCAATCCCTTATGCTCCTCTCCATCCGGCATGAGAAAAACTTCAGGCGTAATGCCGTGTTCTTTCATAGAGGCAAGGACAGTATCTTTGTAAAGCGGAAAGACGGTCTCATTGCTGATGATGGCGACCTTTGAGGGCCTGAACTCCTTTATCCTGAGCCCAAGCTTGCTGAGCAGGTCATGCCCGATGACTATCTCATAGCTCCTGTCATCAAGCCCTACATTGGCGCTCTCAGTATCAAGGCCAAGAATAGATATTATCTTTTCAGCGGTCTCGTCAGGCGTGATAAAATCAGTCTTGATAAAAGCATCAGCCTGTTTGTAAAACTCCTCTCTCTCTGCAAGGAGTTTCTTTATCTCGTTAAGCGGCTCTTCAACATCAATCAGAGGCCGCTTGCCGCCCTCAAGCATGACACGCTTAAGGATTATCTCGGGGCCTGCGGTAAGGCAGAATATAACCCCTCTTCTGCGCAGGTTCTCAACGTTCTGCCTGTTCTTTATTACGCCGCCGCCTGTCGCTATAACAACATCCTTCTTTTTTGATATCTCCGCAACTATCTCAGATTCGATCTTTCTGAAGTGATCCTCACCCTTCTTTTTAAAGATAAGGGAGATGGGCATACCCTCGCTCTCTTCGATAAGCACATCGGTATCAACAAAAAGATAGCCGAGCTTATCGCTCAGCTCCTTGCCGACAGAGGTCTTGCCTGTGCCCATAAAACCTGCCAATACGATCTTCATAATAGCCTTGAATTAATTACAGGAGATTGATCAGAATTCACTTATCTGCTTCAGGTAACCCTTGAAGTTCCTCTTAGTCTCTTCCATGCTGTCCCCGCCGAACTTCATGAGGAAGCTGTCAGCTATCACAAGGGCAACCACCGCCTCACCGACAACAGATGCGGCAGGCACTGCGCATACATCAGACCTTTCATATGCGGCGTTGAACTTCTTCTTGCTCTTTATGTCAACTGATGAAAGAGGCTTCCTTAGTGTGGGGATAGGCTTCATGGCAGTCCTTACAACGATCGGCATGCCTGTGCTCATCCCGCCTTCAATACCGCCTGCGTTGTTGCTCTTTCTGTAAAACCCGCCTGCGGCATCTAATCTATTTGCCTTTGCAGCGCTGTAATATATCTCGTCCATAACTTTTGAGCCGGGCCTTCTTGCGCTCTCGAATCCGAGCCCTATCTCAACGCCCTTCATCGCCTGTATCCCCATGAGGCCGTATGATATCTTTGCATTCAGGCGGCTGTTCCACTGGCTGTAACTCCCAAGCCCCACGGGAACGCCTGTGACAACTATCTCAAAAACACCTCCGAGTGTGTCGCCGTCCTTCATAGCCCTGTCAATTCTGGCAATTATCTCTTTCTCTGCCTTCTTGTCAGGACATCTGACAGCAGATGCTTCAGCGCTTTTGAACATGGATAATATGGATTTCAGGTCTGCGCTTTGAGCCTTATGCCTTATGTCCTGCGCCTCTATCCCGCCTATCTCAGTAACATAGCTCATTACCTTAATATCAAACTCTGCAAGGAATCTCTTTGCAATAGCTCCAAGGGCGGTCCTTGTCGCTGTCTCTCTTGCGCTTGAGCGTTCAAGGACATTTCTGACATCCTTATGCCCGTATTTGATAGCGCCCGAAAGGTCTGCATGCCCAGGCCTCGGCCGTGTGACCTGAGAGATACTGTCCTTGTGCTTGATTAAAGGAGACATTGCCTTATCCCAGTTAGCCCAGTCCCTGTTCTCTATCATCAATCCAATAGGAGAGCCGAGAGTCTTGCCCCACCTGACTCCGGACAGGATCTGTGCATGATCTGTCTCTATCTTCATGCGGCCTCCCCTGCCGTGGCCCTTCTGCCGTCTTGCAAGGTCGCTGGCGATATCTTTTTCAGATAAGGAAAGGTTTGCCGGCACCCCGTCAATGACACATAAAAGAGCCTTCCCATGAGACTCACCGGATGTAAGATATTTAAGTTTTTCTAACATAATTTAATAGTTGAATATGCAAAGAAATATTGTTATAGTTTAACTCATAGTGATGAATAATGAAATCATAAAGAACATATTACTGTCAAGGAAAAGTATTGTGCATCTTATTAAACAATATATAGTTACATATTAAACAACATATTGAAAACACTTGAATTAAACCCTTTCGCAGACTATAATTAACTCATAATATATATATAGTATTTGACAAAAAGAAAAAAAAGGAATATATAATCCATATGAGTCTTGTATCCGACATGCTGTCAAAAGTCAAAATCACCCCGCCCATGAGGGAGACACCCCCGGGCTTAAAATCTGATATCAATCAAGCAAGAAGAAAAAAAGTAGACAAAAAATATAAGATAGCTCTTGTCTTAAGTGTAGTTGCCGCATTCATGATCATAGTCTCTGCTCTCTTGTTTAGGATTTATGTTATTAAAGCCGGCGAACCGATAGCAGATGACCTGAACAAACTTAAGAGCGAGCACAAATCCAGAACTAAAGACCAAAAAGCATCCGAGACCCTAAGTGAAAAGATTGAAGAAGCATTAAAGACCGTTCCTAAAAAGGATGAGAAGCCCATCATTGCTGATAAAAAAGACATAATTGTAAAAACCCCACCCCCGGACCTTCTTACTGCCGCGTTAAATGAAAGTGATAAGGGTGATAAAGAAGATTCCGGTACTTCAGAATCAGCCGATAAAAAACCAGCCGGACTTAAGGACAACAAAAAAGTCGATAAAGCAGAGATTCCGCCTGTTGAAGAAGAGAAAGAACCTGGTATTGGCTCAAAAGATACCTATCATTACCTCTATAAAGCCAGCAGAAGTGAAAAGGACAAGGATTATCTTGGCGCAATATCCATATACAATAAGATACTTGCGGTCGAGCCCACAAACTATATAGTCATGAACAAGATAGCTTCTCTTCTGATGAAGATGAACATGTGGAAAGAGTCAATGGATGAATTGCGGAAGAGTTATAAGATAAATAAGGATTACATCCCCACCCTGATAAATATCGGGATCGTATATGCAAATACAGAAAACTATTCAACAGCTGAAAAATATTTTCAAAAGGCCCTTAGCCTGGATCCTATAAATCAGGATGCCATCTTCAGCATAGCCGTGCTGTATGAAAAACAGAATATGGATGATAAAGCCGCTGAATATTATTCAAGGCTCAGGAAACTGGGTGATACAAGAGGAAATACCGGCCTTGAAAGAATTCTTTCTTACAACTAATAGAGATAATTAAGGAAATAATCTAATCTCTTTAAGCTTCTCTTTAGCCTTTTCCGCACTTCTGGTATCAGGATATTTTTCGATCAGCCATTTTAAAACTTCTTCAGCCTTCTGTTTGTTATTCAGTTTTACAAAAGCAGAACTGGCCATAAGAAGGGCATCTGGGGCCTTTTTGCCTGAGTACTCTCTTACTACCTTGTTAAATTCTGATATCGCGCTATTGTAATCACCCTTTGCATAGTATGCCTCACCTGACCAGTATAGAACGTCCTCAGAAAGGGCATGCTTTGGATATAATTTCCGGAAATCCTTAAAGCTGCTTAATGCATCATCAAATTTTCCGGTCAGAAAAACTTCAAGTCCCTGCCGGTAAAGGTCTTCAGGACTGACATTTTTCCTGATAGTTATATCATTCTGCTGCCTGCTTGCAGTATTTGCCTTTTCAGACAATTCAACAGAGGGAAGCACATTGGTCTCTTTCTTAATATTCGGGGTATAGACTTCACCTGCCGTTGTGCTGGAAGACGATACCGCTTTATTAGCGATGGCCGATGAAGGGACAGTAGTTGACGTTGTTACATCCGGAAGATAATAATAAACCGATGCTCCGACAAGTAGAAGTGCCATAACCGCTGCGAGCCCATAATAAATTTTGGGGGAGAGATTAATTCCTGATCCTGATGAACCGTTATTCAAATGATTAATTGCATACTTTACATGCTTGGATGTTATAGTGCTGCTCTCCTCAAGAAATGCGGACATTATGGCCCTTGATGAAACAAGGTTTATCTTCCGGGGAATTCCCTGTGAGTAAGCAAAGATAGGTTTTTTAAGGCCTTTGTCAAGCTTCAGAAAGCCCTTACCCGCTTTGATAAGCCTGTAATTTATATATTCAAGCATCTCATCACTATCGAGCGGCTTTAATTTCATGCTTACGGTTATCCTCTGCCTCAGCTGCCTGAAACTATCCTCATTCAGCATTTCATCAAGCTCCGGCTGTCCAACAAGGAGTATCTGCAATAGCTTCTCCTTCTCGGTCTCGAGGTTTGAAAGCAGCCTCAGTTCTTCAACCGTGTCGGCAGGAAGACTCTGTGCTTCATCAACTATGATTATTACCGGTATCTTTTCATACGACTTTTGGAGCAGGAAATCCCTGAACACCTTTAGTATTTCAGACTTGCCCTTGTTATCATATTTGATCTTCAGGTCATCAAGCACAGAAACGATGAACTCCTCGGGAGAGAGACGCGGCGTAAGTATAAGCGCTATCTCAGCATTATCCTTCCACTTCTCGATAAAGATCTTTATAAGGGTGGTCTTGCCGGTGCCGGGCTCGCCTGTAATAAGACAGAAACCCTCTCTCTGCTCAATAACATAGTCGAGTGACTGCAGCGCTTCCTTATGGCACTCGGATGAGAAGAAGTAACCGGGGTCAGGGGTTAACTTGAAAGGATCCTCTTTTAATCCGAAAAACTTGAGAATATCCATTACGCGTTGATCTCTGCGATAAGGTCGTATATAGGAAGCATAAGCCCGATGATAATAACACCAAACATTAAGCCGATTACTCCTATAACTATGGGCTCGATCATCTTGGACATGTTAGCTGATACCTTATGAAGCTTCTTTAGATAATAATCCGAGACATAGCCATACTGCTCATCAAGATTTCCACTTGCCTCTCCTATATCTACCATTCTGGTTACGAGAGGAGGGAATATCCATTGCTTTCTCATCGCATCCGATATCCTGCTGCCTGTAGTAATATCCTCTCTCTCGATCTCTATAGCGCGTTTAAATACGTCATTTTCCATAAGATCACCGACAATCTCCAAAGCCCTGTCGATTGTAATACCCGCAACGGTAAGGATTCTCATCTGCTCAGCATAAAGCGCAAGAAGTTTATTGTAAACAACGAGTTTTACAATAGGCGTCTTAAGCAAGGCAAGGTCAATGTAGTACCTGGTCTTCGGGAACTTCCTGAGCGTCTTATATGTGAAGATAATGGATATAGGGAATAGGAAGATCGGATATTTATATGCCTGAACAAACTCGCTTGTATACAAAAGTCCCCTGGTAATAGGCGGGAGTGTGACCTGCATGCTCTTGAAGACATCCATTATCTTGGGCAGAACATACAGCATCCAGAACATCATGGCGCCGAAGGTCGTTACTAACGCAAATGTCGGGTATATAAGCGCCCCCTTTATGGCTCCGGCAAGGTCCTCCATCCTCTGCAGATGGATAGCTACATCCTCAAGGCTCTGGTCAAGACGGCCGGTCTCCTCGCCTATCATGGACAGGTGACGGAAAATATCAGGGAATATGTCGTTGTGTTTTGTTACAGCATTGGAGAAACTGGAGCCGTGCTCAAGCATCTCAGCCATATTATCTATCTTGCTCTGGAAATACTTGTTCTCCATGCCCTCGGCGATACTGCTTAATCCGGACATAATGGGAACACCGGCCCTGAGCATGACTGACATGTTATTGGCAAACTCGATAACATCTTCCCGCTTGATCTTCTCCCGCCTGGCAAGAAGACCTTTGAGAGCTACAACATACTCGCTGGTCTGGTTGATATTCAGCAGATGCAGCCCTGCAGCGGATATGCTCTCAATGGCAGCCTGAAGGTTGATCTCTTCGATCATGCCCTTGATTACAGTGCCTTCCTGATCAATTGCTTTATACGAATATATCGGCATTATCCCGCGACCCTCAAGATTTCCTCAAATGTAGTTATCCCGCTTATGGCCTTTTGTATCCCGTTGATCCTCATGGTCTTCATCCCGTTTTTAAGCGCCGCATCAAGCATCGAGTTTGCAGATGCGCCTGTATAAATAAGTTCTTTTATATGGTCATCTACGATAAATATCTCACCTACAGTAGTCCTGCCCAGATAACCCGTACCGCTGCAATCGGTACAGCCTGTTCCTTTGTAAACGGTCTTAACATCATCATAACCTATAAAACCCATTTCTTCCAACTCACCGGGTTTAAGTTGATACTCGACCTTGCATTTTGAGCATATCTTTCTTACAAGCCTCTGGCCTATTACCGCAAGTAGCGCCGAAGAGAGCAGGAAGCGGTCAACATTAAAATTAACCAGCCTCGGAATGGTGCTGACCGCGTCATTTGTATGCAACGTGCTCAAAACAAGATGGCCGGTTATTGATGCCCTGAGCGCAATAGTGGCGGTCTCTTCATCCCTTATCTCACCAAGCAATATCACATCAGGATCCTGACGCATAAAAGTCCTGCCTGCCGCTTCAAAACTGTAACCTGCCTTATCATTGACGCTGGTCTGCTTGACCATGCTCAGCCTGTATTCCACCGGGTCCTCTACAGTAAGCACATTCTTCTCTATCAGGTCTATCTCCCTTAAAGCGGCATACAGCGTAGTGGTCTTACCGCTGCCGGTTGCCCCGCATATAAGCACCATTCCATAAGGCTTTAAAAACAAGCGCCTCAGCTTATCCGTGTCTTCTTTATCAAAACCAAGTGAAGACAACCTGAGTATCGCGCCGCCGCTGCCCAGTATCCTTATGACAAGGTTTTCGCCGTAAATCGTAGGCATTGTAGAAACACGCATATCATATCTTGAGTTAAGGAAGGTGAATGAGAAAGAGCCGTCCTGCGGCACCCTTGTTTCAGCTATATCAAGCTTAGACAATATCTTTATCCTGGAAATAATGCCGTTATGCACAATTTTAGGCAGGCAGTGCGCCTGCTGAAGAACACCGTCTATACGAAAAAAGACATGCACGGTTTCAGGAGTAGGAGTTACATGGATATCAGTACATTTTCTTCTGATGGCATCTTTAACCAGAAAGTCAGTAAGCTGAGACACCTTGGTGCCTGTAAGTTCACCTGTCTTAACACTCTCGACGATCTTTTCAATGCCCTCAAGAATGGGGTTTTCAAGAAAATAAAATGCCTTCTCAAGTGTCGCCTCCACTATAGAGCCGTCAACCATCAATATCTTAGGAGGGTTTCCCGTGATTCTTGTAGCTGCGTCAACAGCACGCAAATTCTCAGAAGCTGTGATGCCTATAGTTATCACACCATCCTCAACCTTGAGAGGCACAAAGCCGATCTTTGAGGCAAGGTCTCGGGGCACAAGGCGTAATACATCCTCAGGTATATTGTATTGGGTAAGGTCCAGGAACGTCATTCCGGCCTGTTCAGCAAGGGTCTGGGTAATATCTTTTGAAGAGACAAAGCTCAGCTTTACGAGTATAAGACCGATCAGATGGCCGGTTATAGACTGTTCTGCCAGTGCTATCTTTATATGTGATTCTTTAACGAGACCTTTCTGCTGTAAAAGTTCTCCAAGTCTTAATGGCGGCATATTATCCTTAGGCTTTTAGAAGAAATAATAAATTCTGATGATATTGAAAACAGCTTGTCTGATTTCAAAAAAAGAAAAAAACATCCCATCTTACTTTCGGCTAACCTGTGACCCTTAATACCTCTTCAAGAGTGGTTATACCTTCAAGAGCTTTCTTTATGCCGTTCTGTCTGATAGTCTTCATGCCTTTTCCAACGGCCGCCTCTCTGAATGAGCTTATACTTGCGCTTGATGATATCAGTTCCCTGATATCATCATCAACCACAAGTATCTCGCCTATAGCCGTCCTTCCGATATAGCCTGTACCGTTACATACCGGACAGCCCCTGCCTCTGTAAGTTTTTCTTACACTGCCCTCAAGGTCAGGGAAGCCCATATTTGTAAGTTCTCTGGGCTCAAAGATATGCTCTTCCTTGCAGTTCAGGCAAATCTTCCTCACAAGCCTCTGGCCTACAATCGCCAACAGGGAAGTAGCTATTGCAAATCGTTCAATATTGAAATTAACAAGCCTTGGTATAGCGCTGGCTGCATCATCAGTATGAAGAGTGCTCAATACCAGATGTCCTGTGACAGAGGCTCCCAAAACTATCCTGGCATTTTCATCATCAGTTATCTCGCCAACAAGTATAACATCAGGGTCATGCCTCATAAAACTCTTTCCGGCTATAGAAAAAGTGTATCCGACTTTATCAGATACCCCTGTCTGTTTTATCATACTCAGCCTGGACTCGACCGGGTCTTCAACAGTTATAACACTCTTCTCTATTAAATCAATGTCCCTTAGAGCCGCAAAGAGCGTTGTGGTCTTGCCGGCTCCTGTGGGTCCGACTATCAATATCATCCCGCTTGGTTTTGAGAAGAGGTGTTTTATTAAATTTACATCTTCTTCATCAAAACCAAGATTGCGTGTCCTGAACAGAGAGGATGAACTGCCTATGATCTTAATAACAATATCCTCACCGTTTATCGTGGGAAGTGTTGATACACGCATCTCATAGGCCCTTTTAAGAAAAGCAAAAGAGAAAACACCGTCCTGGGGCATCCGCTGCTCTGCAATATCAAGTTTTGAGAGCACCTTTATTCTGGATACTATCCCTATAAGCAGGTTCTTCGGCAGACAATGTCCCTGATAGAGAACCCCGTCTATACGGTAATTTACATGGAGTGTCTTTGAAGTAGGAGAAAAGTGAATATCGCTGGCATTTCTCCGTATAGCATCCTGGAGAAGATAGTCACAAAGAGATGCTATATTCGGACCCGCAGGAAGAGCCTCATTTTTAAATATATTAATCAGCCTTTCTATGCCCTGAAGTATCGGGTTATCAAGAAAGTAATATGCTTTTTCAAGTGTCTCCTGAAAGAGGTCCGTGTCCACCAAATAGACCTTTGGCGGTTTGTTGCCGATCTTTGCAGCCTGGTCAATAGCCCGCAGGTTCTCTGCATTAGTGATCCCTATCGTAAGAAGGCCATCTTCTATATTAAGAGGGAGAAAGCCCATATTTTGAGACATATCGCGAGATATGACACGCAGAACCTTCTCAGGTATGTTGTATCCTGTAATATCAAGAAAAGGGATGCCCGCCTGCTCGGCAAGGCATCGGGCTATATCTGAAGAAGAAACAAATCCGAGCCCTATGATAGCCTCTCCTAGCCGCTCGCCTGTTATAGCCTGCTCGGCTAAAGCTATCTTGAACTGAGAGTCTTTTAGAAGGCCTTTCTGCTGTAATAGTTCACCAAGTTTTAATGGAGGCATATTATAGTCGTTTTATAAACCTACCTTATCCACAGTCGCTTTAAGAAGTATCACAAGTTCCTTGCTCTGATGGGTCTTTGCATGCTGTTTAAATAAATAGCCTAAATAAGGGATATCTCCGAGAAATGGCACCTGCTTATCCTCCACGCCCTCGGTTTTATCTATATGCCCGCCGAGCACTATCATCTCGCCATCCCTGACCTTGACAACTGTGCTCAGCTCCTTAAGGTCGATAATTGGTAAAGATATTGAATATCCAGTCTTAGTCACATCGCCAAAAGGATGTTCTTTTAAATCTACAAGATCTGAAACTATCGGAGTTATAGTCAATGTCACCTCACCATTCTCATTGATATTAGGGACTATTCCGAGCATAACACCGGAGAGCACACTCTTTGTCGTTACATCATAAGTCGTTGCAGGATTGGGATTATCAGTGGTAGCTTGTTCTACGGTTGAATCAACTTCACTGACATAATCGGTCTTCCTTCCGACATTCAGAAGGGCTGTCTGTCCATTCATTATGCCAAGCCTCGGATTTGAGAGCACTGTTGTATCACCCTGCTCATCAAGTGCGCTTATAATAGCTGAGAAATCATTTCCTAATGTAGCGACAAAGAAACCAGTATCTTGAACTGCCGTATTTATACCAAAATCTAAAGGATCTATTGTGCCAGAAACCAATTGGTTATCTTGGTTTATGGAACCTGCAACAACCTGACCGACTCCCTTAAAGTTATCAAGAAATGCCCAGTTAATCCCGTATTTAAGATTATCCGTTAAGGTAACCTCCACTATCCTTGCCTCAACAAGAACACGCCTGCTCAGGACCTCTCTGAGCTTAGTGAGATAATTATCGACCTTTATCATATTCTTCTTTGTGGCTGTTACAAGTATCGTCCCTGACATTCTATTTATATCGATAGTTCCGGTGCCGACAACACCTTTAAGAGTTGCCTCCAGAGAGTCCCATAGGTTTAATGATGCACTGTCCGCCTTGATACTTTGTTTAACACCGCCCTTTATATTACTTATGTCATCGGTCGCGCCGAAGAGGTCGCCGCCAACATCTGATGAATATTCCTGTGCGATACTGGGATGGCCGAATTCAAACATCCTTGTAGCCATAACTCTCACTATGAGAACATTCCCTTCAAGATCATAAAAATAATCAATTGATGAGAAGATGATATCAAGAGCCTCATCAGCGGCAACTTCCTTCAGTGTTATGGTCATAGGCAGTTCAGGGTTTACGCCGGTCTCCATAATGATATTCAGCCCGGTGTTTTCACCAACTGCGAAGAGAACATCTTTAAGCGGCGCATTTCTTACTGAAATGGAAATAATTCTCGTCTTAAGCGGTAAAAGTTCCTCAGTAACCGGGGTGAATGCAAGGCTTGATCTTGAGATTTTGTTCTCAAACTTTATTGTGTCAGCCTTTTCAGCACGCACTTCAGGGACTTCTGAAACAATAACGTCTGCTCCTTCATCAGATAACACATTATTCTGCAATGCCGATGCCTCAACAGCAAAGACTAATAAAAACAATGTCAAAAACATGGAAAAAAGCCGGTACATAATTTTCACCCTTTTTATTGTTTTCATAGTAGATTTACCCATTTTGTCCCCTTAGTATTAGTCTTGGTTTTGCCCTTCTCCCCAGGTGATAAAGCATATTCAACTAAGATCCTTGCGGGCTCGATCTGAATTATTGTTTGATTGGCGACAGTACTACCTTCTCTTACAACCTCGCCGTTTACAATTGCCATGTTCCCCTTATCACTGACAATGATCATCGTAACAATAAGCTGAACCTGCTCCGGCACCTTCTTCTTGTCCGCTTCAGATGGACCAGCTTCCCTGTAACCCATGACTTTCTCGATCAATGTGGGCATCTCCAAAGTCTTGTCTGTAACTTCCTTTCTTTCAGGAAGGCTCACATTTTTGACCTCAAACCCGAGTATCTCCTTCTCTTCAGGAGTCATCTTATGTTCAACATTAATATTATACGCAGCATAACCCGCGGCAATTATTAAAATGAAAGGCAAAAGAGCCAGAAGCTTTAATTTCAAGGTGAATCCCATATTATTCACTCCCACCCGAACGCTGACTTAACCTTCCGGCAGGCAGCCTAATCGAACCTTTAATATTGCAGGTTATCTCAGAGTTGTCTTTTGATCTCGCGACCTCTATGCCGTCAAAAATAAAATAAGGAAACTTTAAGGACTGGATATACGCTATGCTCTCTGTCATGACCGTATAGTCATCGACAGGAAAATGGATCTCCAAAGGCATGGAAATTTCACCGCCTTCTTCCTTGAAGTCATCTATCTTCACCTCTGCATATTTCAGTTTGGATTTTATATTGCCGATCGAGAGAAGAATAAATTCACGGTTCGTCTTGGAATAATAGTCTGCAGGTATCATTGCGTCTATCTGGGCCATGACCTTTTCAAGGTCAGCCACAGAGTCACTCATCTTCTTATAGTTTTCCTTTTGCTTCTCAAACAGTTTTACAGTCCCCACAAGGCTCTCACCATATCTGCCGCCGAATATGATCACGAAAAGAATAACGGCGAATACTATTCCTCCGATGAGATGGCGCATTACCGCCTTTTTTAATTCATTATAAAACATCATTTTGACTCCAGCTCAATTATGAAATCCCTCTGCTTGGGGGTCAGCTCATGTTTTATTATTGAGATGCCCTTTAATTTAGTAATAGAGTCTATGAACTCCTGATAATAGGTATATTTCTGAAAACCTTCCTTGTCATCATCATCACCTTCATTAACAAGCCCTGCAATACTTATATTCAGTTTATCTCCGTTTATCTTCATAGTAATATTGCCTATACTTACGTTCTTCGTATTTGCATCAGCAAACGAAGTTAAAAAGTTTTTGATTACAGGCATCGCGGCGGTCTTGCTGCTTGATTCAATAAATCCCTTGTAGCTTTCAAATTCTGTTTTTCTCTTGTTATACATAGCCAAAGTATTTTTATCCATGCCGGTGATCTCTTTCTTTAAAGAGTTCAGCTTCGCTTTTGAACTCAAAACATTAACAACCGAGTAACCTGCATAGAGCCCGCCTGCAAGTGAGATCATGAAAAAGGCGATAGCAGAATACCGGAATAATTTCCATGTTGAATAAAAACTCTTATAGTCTTTAGGGGAGACGTTTACTTCCTTTAAAGCATTGCGTGCTGATATGGCAAAAATAAAATCAAGGTAGACATCATTTTGTACTTTGAGGTTATTGGGCTTAAGAGGGCATACGATGGGAATATCTATCTGCGTCGTCGCGTTATAATTCCCGCATAGATTACCTACCAGTACTATATAAGAGGGACTGGCCTTAAGTACCTGCTTGCAGTAATTAACAGTTACATTAATACTCTGTATATCTGCGTCGCTTATCCCATTTTCACTTGCCTGCACAGACCTGACAAACTCTATCTTGCCGTTCTTTATTAAAAAAAGCACCCTGCTCTGTCCGGATTCTGATACACATAAGACACAGTCATCTTCAAAATGCATTTCAGATGCAACTGAATAGATATGAGGGTAAATAGCCTTGACCAGCTTCTTCTTCTCTATAAACCTCTCGGTAATATTCTTTACATCTTCAGTCTTTACAACATAGACCGCAATCTCCTGCATCTTTCTGTTCCCTTCAAGCTTTTCACCAACAACCCTGTAGGTATAGGTGAAGTCCTCAAAAGGGGATTTCTGTTTGATCTCGGATTCGATCAGGCTCTTTGCATACTTGGCTTTTACAGGCGGGATAAGGAATATGTCCTGAAATGCGTCTTTGAAGTTATTTACAACTATGAACTCTTTAGCCTTCTCTTTTTCGAGAAAGCTGTCGAAATCCTCTTTCTTGCATGTGAGGGCGTCATTAACTACAACCTGCTTACCCTTTTTTGAGATATAGGCAACCTTGACAATGTCCCCCTCAAAGCTGACTATCACATTTTTTCCCATAAATCCCCTAAGAAAGACGAACTAAATAATAATATCCGCAGCAATTAATTAAAATTATAATTCATATTTAACGACAAAACAAATAGTTTTAAAATATATTACAAAATATATATATAACTTATTATGTTAATTACAAAAATTATGTATTAAATAATGAAGTATGTCAAGAGGCAAATCAATAAATTCCATATGCAAATTGAGAACCCTGTCGCTTAGGAGCGCTTCCTCTTGTAAATAGAATGATCATCACTAATCACCTTTACTAATCTGTATTGTTTCTCCAACTCAATAAAAAGCATCTTTCTGAAGTCATCATCCGGAGTCGGCCAGCTGCCATCCTTATATACAATAAATTCAGGTTTTTTTAAGAGTATCTTCTGCAGCTCTTTCTCATCTGTGGCTTCAGGGCCGTCTATGACCTTCAACATATAATCATATTTTATAATGTTTGTTGGATGCACATATTTGGTAGGCATCCTGCTATCAGTCAGAAAATAGACAATATGACAGTTATTGAGCATGTATATATATTTACCTTTGACATACTCTTTGTTTAGATATTCTGCAATTTTATAGCAGGTATCATCCTCTAACGGCTGACGAAGCATAACTTTTGAAGCAATCTCCCTGTAAAGAGGGGAAACATGCTTATGCAATGAAAATATCAGACCGGCTGCAATAACAAAAACAGCAATAAATCTTACTGCCATCACTCTTCCCACACCGCTTGAGAACCAAAAGGATATGGCAACCCCGCAGACCAGAGCCATTATAGGTGTTATCAGCCCCAGATAGTGATAACCAAAAATAGTTCCGGTATAAAAGATCGAAAAAACCTGCGCAAGAAAAATTATCAGCATAGCAGCCACAGCCCTCTTAATATCCTTGTTCTTCTGAAAAAAGAAGATCGATAAAATTCCATGTGGGAAACATATCCACAAAAGTATATTGCCGTCTGCAAACTCCCGCTTGATATTTGTAAATAACAATTCGAACTTTCTATATATCGAAGTGCTCTCGCTCACATGCGCAATTGCCACTGAGATATTAGTATTTATAAAAAGCCGCAGTTCACCGTTTAGAACGTAATAAACAATCACTGCAAAAACAGGAACAAAAATCCCTGATATCAGAAAAAAGCATCTCTTGAAACGCTCCGAAATATCTGTGTCGGGCATTGTAATGCCCGTTAAAAATACTGCCAGAACAGCCAGGCTGTCAAAGGCCATATTCTGCCTCATAAGGATCCCGGCACCAAGTATCAAGCCGGTCACAAAGGCCATTTTATTATCAAGTTTCCTGGTTAATACTACCAATAATATAAGTGAGGTAGGCACAAGCATAAGATGCTCTATCATGATGCTCAATCCCCATTTTCTTGCACTGACAAAGACTATAAGAAATATTGCGGCAATAACCCCTGCTGTTTTATTATAAAGTGCTTCCCCGGCCATGTATAAGAGTACAGAAGCAAGGAAAATAAAGAGCATTCCTCCCAATCTTACCGCAAAAATAGTCTTGCCGAAAAAATAAATGAACATTGAGTAAATGGAATATGCAAAAGGCGGTTTATTATCCCATGCCTCAACATACGGGATATTGCCGTCAAGGATGCTCTGCCCCATAAGTATAAATGTGCTTTCGTCCCAGTCAAAGACAGAATAAAAAAAAGACGGGAGCCTGATAATGATTACCAGAAGAAAGAGAAAGCCAACAATAATAAAGTCGTTTTTTTTATCTTTGTTCATAGAGAGACGGCAGATATATATTTTAAAAAGCTCTTACTGTTTTATCTTATCGTCCTGCTTGGATTGCGGCTTATCATTTTTCGGAGACAGTTTAAACACATATCCTCCGGAGTCCTCAAATACCTTTGTTGCAATGGGATCATCTGTCAGTCTTTTATATAAAGAATCATGATCTTTATCGAGAAAGACATACCTGGAGTTGAACTCCTCGATGATAAGCCTGCCCGGTTCATACTTTTGCCCCTTTGTTATCTTCCTGTAGAGTGCTGATTTATCCTTGTCATATGAATAGAGATACATGGGGTCCAGCCCAACTATATAATAATTTTTACTGTTGTAGAAAAAGAGGAACGGAAAGTCATCCCAGTCAGCATTAAATACTATATCGCCTGCTGAGGTGTTCTTCTCGAGCCACTTTGCCGAGCCCATATAGTTTTCAGGGCTTGTGGATGTACTGCTTTCGCTGACAGCTTCTTTGAAATTATAGTTCATCAATGGCAGTAAAAGAATAAATCCTGCAAGGATAAACTTCCAGGAGACCCTGCGCCCGACCACAAGGGATGCGGAAAGAAATGCAAATACAGGCCAGTATTCGACAAACCGCCTTGACTTGAACGTCATGAAGAGAAAGAGCAGGCTGAGACAGACAGAGGCATACTCCTCACGTTTAATATTTTTTATCATAGGCAGGAAAAGGATCGTCAGCGGGAATACCAGAAAGACAGGGAGGGAGTTTCTGACAAAATCCCAGGTCTGGTAAGGCTTCCATTCGCTTCCAAGCTGTATTCCAGAAGGATTTTCAAGGAATGTGCGTGAAATATTATAGATAAGAGAAGTTACATTGCCGGGGAAGTAAGGGTTTATGACAAGGCCTGTAACTATCCCCAGAAGCGTCATGTAAAATATCTTCATATCCGGCCTCTTCTCTACCAGCCATCCTGAAACAATGAAGACAAGCGAAAAGATGATGAGAAGAGGGAATGCGTCATACAGCCAGACAAAGAGGACAGAGCTGATATATATGAGCAGATATTGCCTCTTCATACAGAAGAGGAATATCAGAAGTAAGGCTGCAAGCGACAGGCTCTGCACCCTCAATAGCGACATCCTGAAGAGAAAGGGATGTGATGACATGATTGCGGCAAAGCTCCATAATGACGGGAGTCTTACTCCGGCAGAGTTCAAGAGGATATACAGGGAAAGCCCCATGAACGAAGCAAATAACACTGTGGCATACTTGCCGCCGAGCATAAGATTCCCATATGTGAATGGAACTATTAGATAGTGGAAGAGCAGGTGATGGTCTCTGTACGCGTCTTTGTGGATAGTATACTGAAGCCATGGAAGCTTTTCTATATACCCTTTTTCAGCAAGGATGGCGCTGTACTTGATGTGAAAGAAGCCGTCATAACCTACAAGCCACGGGACTGAGAACTGGATATAAAAAAAGATATAGAACGTAATGATAAAAAAGAATAACGACTTAATAAAAAATGGCGTCTCTTTAAAAAGATTCATCTTTGAACAGTAGTTCCTGATTTCCATAATATGAGTAAAACGCTTACGTTATTATAACAGCACTTTTTGGAATTAGAAGCAGACTAAAGAAATTTTAAAGGCTTCTTGTCCTCAGGGTCCACTACCAGTTCTCTTTTAAAGAAAGCCTTGGCATCAGCCGTGTCTCCGGCTCCTATGCTTGCAAGCCCGGCATAGTAATTTGCATCGTCATACTGTGGGTCCCTCTCCAGACATCTCCTGAACCATTTGAGCGAGTCAGCATAGGCTTTTTGTTTGTAATAAGTCCGTCCCAACCAAAACATGGTGTCAGCATTGTCCGGATTGATCTTAAGAGCTTCATTGAAGAGCAGTATGGCTTCATCATACTTGCCCTGCCAGTAGACGGCCTTAGCGATCCTGTGCCTTATTTTATAGTAGCCGGGGTCATCATTAAGAATTTCCCTGAGCACAGCTTCTTCTTCAGCGTACATATCGAAACTCATAAGCCATTTCGCCAGGCTGTTTTTTCTGTCTGATGACGGAAATTCAGAAGCCGCCTGCCGGTAGCTTGAAAGAATGTGCGACGGGAACTGCTCCTGAAACCCTTCAACATGCCTCTCTGCCATTTTATAAAAGACGCGGCTGTAAGGGAATTCACGGTCGACCTGATAATAATAGGTGACCAGGTCATACCAGTCAATTGGCGATCCGGTAAAGATATTTCGTTCTGCCTTATCTGCCGAATAGTTACCAATGATACTATCCACAAATCTTTTGATGCCGCGGTGTTTCAGCCTTGATACCTCAAATTCAAGCTCGGGAAGGTCCAGGGTGTTCAGCGGCGCCTTAGAGCCGGCAGAGATATGATCAAAGGCGTTTGCAGAAACAAAAGCATACCTCAATGTCTTAATATCAATACTGTGTTCGCGCAGAAAGAAGTCCTTAAGCCCTTTATTGGAGAATACCTTCTCCTCCTGGCGCAGTTTCAAAGGTTCATCAGAGCAGAGGAGCAGAAAATATGACGGCTTCATTATCGCCACCCAGCAGTATTTGAACTCAGAGCTAAGGCTCTTCAGGATTATATCCATGCCTTTGTCACCCACTCTGGAATCAAGCCATGTCGTGTATATCCCTCCCTTTTTCAGCTTTGTCTTGACATCCCGGAAAAAATCAACTGTATAGAGTTTGCTCGAGCTGAAGTAGAGCGGGGAGGTGACTGTGTTCAGGATAAGGTCATATTTTTTGTCTGTGATCTTTGTATACCGTATCCCGTCATCGCTTATGATATTGACATTCTTTCTCGAAGCAATATCAAAATTATGCATGCTCAACATCGGCTGTTTCTCTATGATAATAGAGCTTATCTCCACCACATCAAGATGGTCAAATATCTGTCCGACCGTTCCTGCCGTAGCCCCGCTTCCGAGGCCGAGTACCATCGCGCTATCAGTCGAATGTGACGGAAGGCTTGAGAGTACACCGACTATATATTCAGCCGCTGAGTTAAGCGCGATACTGGTGAAACCGTTAATAAAGAAGAATTCCTGGCCGTCCATCCTGTTTATCGCAAAGGTCTCATCATATTTCTTAAACCTCTTTCCGCTTTCATAGGACTTGAGCTCTTTTTCATACCTGTTTTTAGATGTGAATGAGAGGTAGTCCAGATACAGGATGTCCTCATTCCAGAAGGTATGAAGCAGAAACACACCTGCAAGAGCTGCTGCACAAACAACAGCCGCAGCCTTTTTTGCCTGCCATTTTGTAATTAAAAACGCTGCTGACAGCATAAATATTATCATGACGATTATCTGGCCGTACTCAAAATTAGGGTGTATGACAAGCACCATCAAAAGATACCCTGCGGCATTGGCAAGGCTCGAGACAAAGAGCAGATGCCCCGACTCCTTGGCAACGTTCTCCTCCTGTTTTATAAGGGAAGGGATGGCAGCGCCGAAGCATATGGTGCCGGGCCCCATTATCAGAAAGAGTATTATTATCTTCCAGAGAAGAGGAGAAAATGAGTTAAACAGGCTGAAATAAGCAGCATACAATTTCACAAAATACGAAAAGCCCGGTATCAGTAAGGTCAGATACAGCAGGTTGAAGAAAAGAAGCGCGGCAAAACTTATATTGAATTTACGGCCGAGCAATGTGCCGAAAGCGATGCCGAACAAGACCACCCCCAGTACCATTGCAAAGGTCTCATTGAACGGGCCGAAGATAAACTCCGCGATCTTAAGCCCCAAAAGCTGGAATACTGCGCTCGCTATGCTCAGGATTATCAGCGGAAGGATCACTCTCAGAGGATATGCCACCTCTTCCATCCGGCCGATCTGCGGAACAATATGCCTGCGCCTCAGAAAAAGCGCGAGGCCGATTATAAGATTGAACTCACCTATTAAAAATGCCGTGTTCCTGATGCCGAGATGTCTTATAAGATAAAATTCTATAACTATGGCGGTCACAGCCGCGCCAAAGTTGTAGATCATGTAAGTTATCGCAAAGACATTTCCTTTTCGAAGGTGTTTCAGGTATGCAGAGAACAAAGGCAGGCTCACGCCAACGAGGCAGGCAGGAATAGCAAGAAGGATACTGGATGCCAGAACGCTCATGCCTATGGAATTGGCAGGCAGGACATTATAAAGGAATGCCTCAATACCCGGTGTTAATAAAGTAAATCCTATTGCATAAAAACCTATGCAGATCTCAACCGCCCATAGATAGCGCGATATCCTGTGAGCCAGTTTGGTTCCGATGCCGATACCAAGAAGAAATGTGAGCAGAAGCGACGCGTTGACTATGAAATGGTCGCCTATCAGGTTCCCCAGCATGCGGGAGTAGATAACTTCATAGGAAATTCCGCAAAAGCCGGAGAGGAATAGCGTTACTCCGATTATCAGAATATCAGATCTGTTTGAGATTTTAGACATAATTGAAGTTCATGATAAAAGATTACTGCCTAAAAAACAACCCCGCTCAGTTTTTGAGCGGGGTTGTTAAATTGATCCAATACTATGTGAGAGACCCGCAGGCCTCAGACAATGTTAATGCTGGCTATTGTCATTGTCATAGGCATCTTTACCGTCACACCATCCGTCTCCATCTTTATCAGACGGTGTACTGTTGGAATTGCTTATACCGTCTTTGCTGCCGCCACTGCAATCGTATTCATCTTTATCACTATAATTGTCATTGTCCTTATCGCCGTCAATAACTACGATACCTGAATCACATGCGCCGAGCGGATCGCCATGCCCTGTATGTTCTGCAAGGTCAGCTACATCGATCTGCAGATCACTTCCGGTACACACAGGGGCGGCGCAGACTTCTTCACTCCACTCAACACAACCGTCATAACCATAGGCACCATTGTCATTAGCATTAAGGTTAGAGTTGCCGTTTTCATTACCGTTGCCGTTGGCATTGGAATTGCCGTTAGAGTCTTTATCCCAGCTGTTAGAGTTGCCATTCATATTACCGTTGCCGTTAGAGTTAGAGTTATCAGACGGGCATGTGTAAGTTACGGTCTCACATGAAGTCGTGCATGTCTGGTGGCAGACATACACATCAGGAGTACCCGCTGCTTCCTCCGGATCTTCAGCGATCTCAGCAGTTAGCTCCACTGGTATACATGAAGGATCAAGCGTTGTGACTAATGATTTAGATGCTATATTGCCGTCAGCGTCATGGACATAGAATGTCAGGTTATAAGAGTCATTCCCAACACTTGGGTCTGCCTCGATTTTAATATTATTAGCTAATACCCATGTCCCTGTCCCTGTAGAGGTTGCGGCATCCCAAGTGCAGGATGCAGAAGCAGCAAGGATGTCAGAATCATTGTCGCTGTATTTAAATTTTAAGCCGGTGATGCTGCTTTCCTGTCTGCACCATTGATAATTTCCCACCCCGCCATCGGCGTATATGGTTGCCTTGTATACCATAGATAAATTGTCTTCCGATTTCCCGCATGTAGGAAGTTCATTATTAAGTATCTTCAGCGGCGCTCCGGTACAGCCCGCCTTCACCCTGAGTTCATTGAGAGAGACCCATTTGACAACGTCATCATAAACCATGTCATTATAAAGCCCACCGGGATCTTTAATAACAGTACCCTTAGGATAAACCTTGACACCAGCCTCATCCGTCTGCTTTTTCAAGTCCTCACCTTTACTGAAAACAACAAGGGCAATATTTGGAATCGTAACACTACGAGAAGGAGAACATTCCTGATCGAAACAGCTTGTTACTTCCATATCAGTTTTGCTCTCGTTGCAGATATCAACTGGATTCATATTAGCGGCACGGAAGATAAGATCATTCCCCCAGATATCTTCAGAAGTTGTCACCACTGCTTTAAATTCATCAGGCAACTCATGCTCTATCGCAACATAGCCTACTATTGAGTCCACTGCCGCCTTAACTATCTTGTCGGTCTCGTTGATTTTAGCCCTGCCGAGCATCGGAGCTAACATCTTTATCCCGACCGCCAGAAGAACACCCATAACCACAAAGACTATTGCCAATTCAACCAGTGAAAATCCTTTCTCTTTTTTTAAAGTACTCATAATAACCTCCTTATTTACCTTCTCAAATATGTCAATTGTTATTGATGAAATAACTATTTTGTAATATACAAAGCAATTTTCATACCCAATAAAATAATTTACTTATTTTAAAATATATTTTAATCAAACCAAGCTAACCTGCTGTAAAATATGTTTTTTCTACACATACCAGCATGAAGGCATCTGCTTTATTGAATGATTTCATTATCTACTCAGTATTAACCCCTATATTCATGGGTGAAATAACCCTATTTCGTGATTTAATGATAACAGATTAAGAGGATTAAACAACTGTCTAAGAATTAGACATCTTTACTTAAAGGCAATTCCTAAAAATACAAAACATCAATGGGTAGTATATTCAACAATAGTACAAGTGGATGGGGTACCTGCAATCCAGTCAGTCATTTCAACAATGCCGTTAAGGTCAGTATCCTCGGCAGAAAAGTTACCATACGTTTTGTAACATGGTGTATCAACGCAAC
The DNA here is from genome assembly GCA_030646035.1 of Thermodesulfovibrionia bacterium. Lineage (NCBI taxonomy): Bacteria > Pseudomonadati > Nitrospirota > Thermodesulfovibrionia > Thermodesulfovibrionia bacterium. Next base: position 84,774 of record JAUSMY010000030.1, read on the forward strand.
CTAATTGGCTAAATATCTCAGCAGTCTGCCCATAGAGGATATTCATGATATCGCCTTGCGGCCATGTTGTACAGATACCGCCATTTTTCTTAAATCTGTAGTCAGCCCCGGTATTATTTACTACATCCAGAGAAGTACAGCCTGGATCTATCGACAGCACAAATGATTTACTTGTAACTTTATCACGGCCGCCTACTGCTGGATCATTATTATCCCTGACATAGAATTTGAACTTATACGAGTCAGGATCCTTATTAGGCCGGCCTGAGATGATAAGAGAATTAGACTGTATCCAATTGCCCCCATCCTCAACTTCGTTGACACAACCATCAGTCTCATCCACAGGGTCATTAGCAGTCGAAGGAACAGAAGTGGAAAGATCATCAGCTACAAATGTCAGGCCTGAATCGCTGCTCTCCTCCCTGCACCACTTATATTTACCGCCTGATGAAAACGGAATACCACCATCAGCAAATATCTTATCACTGTATGGCACATTGTTATCACATCCATTGAGCGTATTATTGCTGATCTTAAGCTCTGCTCCCGCACAGCCTGCCTTTGTCCTCAGGTCAGCAAGCGTGATCCATTTAACAATATCTTTATATGCCTCCGGCCTGGAGCCGACAGGGTCAGGCCATTGAACAGAACCGGACATATCGTCAATGTTCGCGAAATCCCGTGAATAAGTCCTGATCGTCGCAGAGGTAGCCGAAGTATCAACAGTATCATAAATATTTGTCTGGATATTCAGGTTAGCTCCTCTGCTCAGGATAAAAAATGCAACATTGTCTATATCTGTACCTTCATTGCATCCCGAATCTATATCACAAACATATAAATTGGTCGTGCTTCTTTCGCAAACAGTTTGTTCAGGAGTCAGCTCATCAGCAGGCCTGTATATTATCGCATTACCCCACACATCCTTGGAAGCTGTGGCCAAAACCTTAAACTCAGCTACGGTCGGCAGCCTGTCATGTGTTGCGGCAAAGCCTATTACTGCTTCATAAGAAGCCTTCAATGTCTCTTTGGTATCGGTATGCTTCAGCCTCTGTACCAGAGGCCCCAGCATCTTGAGTCCTAATGCGAAGAGCAGTCCGACTATTATCATTACTATCGCAAGCTCTACCAGACTGAAACCTTTTTCTCTATCTCTTATATGCATGGCTCCTCACGGAATGATAAATTAAACAACTTATGACTTATATTAGCAGAATCTCACCGCTTTACGCGCCTGGAAACAATATTTCTGGTAAGCCTCGACTTGATCCGCTCTATTATGGTCAGATGTGTTGAACGGGTTTTGTATCTCAATGCAAAGAATGCTATCTTTGCGCACCCTAAGAGAATGGCGAACTTCCCTGCCATCGCCATTAAGGTAATGATCTCTTCTGAAGCGTCAGGAGGGATATGCGTTAATAAATAAAATCCGTAACCTATGAGGAAAATAGCAACAAATAGTAACACTGTTTTATCCCGCCTTATCTATTAAACTGATTACAATGCAAGGATAGCAAAATTGATCGTTCAAGTCAAAGGAAATGTAGGGGATCTACCCTCGCCCTTTAATTATCGCCCAGCGTACACGAGCCGGTGATCTTTGCATTGCAATTATTGTTCACATCCGCTGCCCTGAAATCTGAATAGGTTTTGGTACAGAGAAGAGTAGTGCAGCTGCCGCTACCTGAATAAATCTTCCAGGTAGCTGTCGATCCAACAATTTTTGTGGTGTTCTTCGTCCATGTGTTACAACTGGTTTCGACATTTATCTTATATTTCTTATTTGAACTTGTACTATTTAATACAGTCACACCGCCGACCGCGCAGATATCTGTAATGCAACTCGGGTCTGCACCATCAGTCAATCCGTCGCAGTCGTTATCAAGGCCGTCTGCACATGAAGATTCAGGTGATTGCGCAGGAGAACCGGCTGAGCAGGTATCCACCACGCTTCCGCTCTGGCACTCTATCTGTCCTGTTGAAGCGCATACACCGACCCCGCAGTTCGTTGGTGTCACTACATAACCATCATCAGCAGTGCCGTCACAGTCATCATCTACATTGTCACAGTCGATGTCAGCAGCGCCCGGATTTATGCTTGCATCGTTGTCATTGCAGTCAACGCCTATTATATATCCGTCATGATCGATATCATTGGCTACGGCAGGACAGACCCTGTCTACAAACAACGTATAATCAGGCGGGTCAAAGTCAGTAAATTTTATACAGCAATCAGCATTGATGTCAGCAAGAACCGCCTGGTTGAAGCTTGCGATATTCTGCAGATTATTACATGCCCCGTTTGATGTGGCGAATTGATTTATTACTTCATTCCGGCTGAGCGTCCTGGAACTGCCGTCGACGGTTATTTCATCCCCTTCTGCAACGTCATAACATAATTCTCCTGTAAGTTGGAAATCATGTTTATTGCCTGTGCTATTCCATACCCTGTACCAGCCCTCGGTTTCGTCACATACATGTAACCCGGGGGTCGGCCTTATTAACAGGCCAAAAACCTTCTGTGTAAGGTTGTTGTCACCATCCCTTGCATATATGGGAAGATTGTTAACACCCTCCACATTCGGTGTCCCTGAGATCTCGAGATTTGTACACTGCTGCCATGTCCCGGTTGAAAGGCTGCAGTCAGCAGAAACAGCAAGATTTCCGTTGCAAAGATAACTCACTCCGATGGGCAGGAGATCTTTTGTCACACACCATTCATAATCAGGCTCGGTGTCTGAATCCCCGCCGTCTGAAATGGGTACTCCTCCCTGGGCATATAAGTTTGCAATATATGGAACATTCCAGGTTCCTGAAGGCAGCGAACTGTTTACTATCTTGAACTGATTTGCGAGACAGCCCGCCTTTATCTTCAATTCATTAAGGTCCATCCACACAACGATATCCTTATATGCCTCAGGCCTGTTCAGGAGGGCAGTATCGTCATCAATTCCAGCTAATCCATACTCATATGTCTGGATGGTCGCACTTGCCCCATTCTCATTCTCATTCTCATTCTCATTCTCATTCTCATTCTCATTCTCATTCTCATTCTCATTCTCATTCTCATTCTCATTCTCATTAATACGTGTCTGCCTATTCATGTTCTCTCCGATGCTGAATATTAGAAATGCTACATTCGAGTTTGGGGTTATATCGGTAACACATGTTGCATCTTCCCCGCATTCATTAACAACAGTATCGGTCGTGCCTCTTCCGCAGATAGTGCTGTCATCATTGTCAAGGTTGTCATCAGGCCAATAGACAAGGGCGTTACCCCATACATCCTTTGGATCCCTTACCAGCCCGGGGAACTCTGAAGCAGTTGGAAGGCGGTCATTTGCCGCTGCAAAACCTATGACAGCCTGAACAGCCGCATCTATTTTGTTCTTCGTATCGAGCCGCTTCTCCTTTCCAACCTCCGGCCCTAACTTCATGATGCCATAAGCCAGGAGTATGCCTATCAATATAATTAACAGAGCCATCTGTATAAGGGCTATACCTTTTGTATTTTTTATAAAATCCATGAAATACCTCTTGAAACCATTGTACGATATATCGCAATAGTGATAAAGGTCATGGGCAGACCTTCTCAACAATAACATTATTAAGAAACTCAAGGCAGCAGTCTCCGTTTGTATCAAGCGCTATCGCCTGATTATAGGTCAAACGCACCACCATGCTTGTGGCGCAGGTGGCGTTTGAAGTCTGCCATTGCTCCAGCACTTCTCCACGCATAAGAGTCTTTATATGAGCGGTTATCTCATCGTTCAATGGAACATTGTCACATGCTCCTGATATAGGATCTCCCGGCTCACTGCCAGCCCTTATAAGATAATCTTTATGAGTGCCCGGGGCAACATTCCACGCCCTGTATTGAGGACAGATATTCAATCCGGATATCTGGCTTATTGTAAAAGCAAATGACCTCATGTCAGTATTGTCGGCATTATCTCTCGCGTATACGGGCAGGCTGAAAGAACCGCTGGTTGCCGGAGTTCCTGATATCTCAAGGCTGGTGCACTGCTGCCATGTCCCGGTCTCTGTCGCTGTTGCGGCATCCCATCCGCAGGATGCTGAGAAAACAAGGGCGCCGTTACAGCTATAACTTAAGCCGTCAGGCAGGCTTGCGGTCACGCACCATCTGTAATCATCCGCAGCATCAGCGTCACCCCCGTCAGCCCACGGCACACCGCCTGTGGCAAAGATATCAGTATCATATGCCTGAGATATAAGCCCTGATGGAAGCGGGTTTTCAAGTATCCTCAACAGGCTTCCCTCACATCCTGCCCTGAGCCTTAGTTCAGGAAGCACTACCCACTTGAAGATATCATCATATGACTGGGGCCTGTTCATAACGGGAGTATAATCATCTATCCCGGGTAATCCCTCGTTATATACCTTTATAGGGCTGACGGCAGTATTAGTCTGAATATTAAGATTCGGCCCTGCGCTAAGGATAAGAAATGCTGAATTATCCGCATTATCTATGGGAGTTGCGCATGAGGGATCTCCGCATACATCCACTTCTGTATCTGACGCGTTTGCCACACAGATACTATCTGCAATTACAAGATTCGGGTCAGGGATATAAACAAGGTTATTCCCCCATGTATCAGTTGCTTTTACTGCGACATCAATGAACTCAGCAGCAGTCGGCAGGCGGTGATTTATATCTGCAAAACCTATGACCGCCTCAGCGGCATCTGCGATCGTCTTCTCTGTCTCTTTATGTTTCATCCTGTTTGTCAAAGGTATCAGCATCACAACACCTATCGCAATGAGCATGCCCACTACAACAAGGACAATGGCCATCTCCACTATGTTGAAGCCTCTCTTGTCTTTCAAATACATAAAACACCTATAAAAAAAGAGATCGCATATTTATCTGAAATATCTTTAAATCTCAAAATCAGCCGCCTGACAGATCAAGGACAGGTCTTGTCAGACTGGTCATGGTTGACACAGCAATCAGCGTTATTATCTGCAAAGATCGCCTGATTATAATTTATTGAAGCATCAGAACCGCCGCAGCCGCCGCCGGTATGCCGCACAATTACTTCACCATTCTGTAGCAGCCCGCCGGTAGCAACAGTTGTTATCTCACCGCCGGTTGCGATATCATAACAGCCGCCGCCATTCACAAAATACCTTGAGGCTGATTCCTGATTCCAGACCCTGTAGTCAGTGCAGATATGCAGCCCGACCACCTGGCTTATGCTCATTCCAAATGTCCTCTGCGCAGTATTGTCAGCATTATCCCTTACAAATACAGGAAGGCTGAACGCCCCGTCCTCTGTAGGCGCTCCTGATATCTCAAGGTGGGTACATTGTTGCCATGTACCTGTCTCTGTCGCTGTTGCAGCATCCCAGGCGCAGGATGCAGATACAGCGAGGGTGCCGTTGCATACATAGCTCAAGCCTATGGGAAGAGTGCCTGTAACGCACCATCTGTAATCATCTGCAGTATCAGTATCACCGGGTGTTGCCACTGAATCATCCCATGCTACCCCGCCGCTGGCAAAAATATTTGTTATGTAATCTGAAAGCACGAACCCTGAAGGTATCTCAATCGTCAGGATATTAAGCAGGCTTCCCAGGCAACCCGTCTTAACCCTCAGCTCAGGTAAAACCACCCTCTCTACAATATCATCATAAGCCTCAGGCCTGTTAAGCACTGCCGCATAGTCATCTATACCGGGCAGGCCCATGTTATAAACTTTAACTGGGCTTACTCCTGTATTGGTCTGGACATTCTGATTTGCCCCGCCGCTCAAGACAAGAAACGCGACATCCCCTGTAGTGTCAACAGGTGTGGCGCATCCCGAACTTGCGCATGTCTTCAGGGATATGCCTGTCGTATTTCTCGCGCAGACACTATCGGCAACTTCCAGATTTATATCATGAAGATATATAAGGTCTTTACCCCATACATCCTTGGAATTTCTCACGACTCCTGGGAATTCTAAATCAGAAGGCAGGCGGTTATTCGTCTCGGCAAAACCTATGACAGCCGCTACAGCCGCATCTACCGCCTCTCTTGTCGCAGCCCGCTTTGTCCTTTCAACCAGCGGAATCAGCATCTTCATTCCCATAGCGATGAGGATGCCGACAATAACGATGGCTATTGATAATTCAACCAGGCTGAAACCTTTATTCCTCTTCATATAACTCATTAATATTTAATCCTCTTAAATAAAGGATACAACATAAAATCCGGTGTTGCAAATACATTAGCGGGCAGAAATAATATCGCTGATTTTATATCGTTTTCCAGTGTGATTACAGGGAAATATGATGAGAAATCAGGCAATCAGAGGACGTTATGGGGGATATGGCTCTAAGCCCAAATTTCCGACTAAATATTCCCAACAGTAGGTGCTTTTAGGCACGGGGATGATATTATGCTCTCTTTCAATGCGAGAAGATATCTTTCATTCGGATAAAGATACAGTCCTTCCCCTGTTACACTCAGCGCCTTATCAAAATAAAAGAGCGGCATCTCTTTGTCACGGCATCCAATAAGATAGAAGAGCAGGCCCTCTGTATAAAATGACTTCATCACAGGCCTCCTCAACTTCTCAGCCTCATTCCATATGAGGAACTTATCTATAACGTCTTTGTTCATCTCAGTATCAGATGCAGCTGCTATCGCCTTCTTATACATGTAATCAGGCAGAGCAATGTTCCTAAGATATATATTCTTCATCGCAGGCTTTATGTGCTCCTCAGATATGACGCCCTTTTCTTCATTGAACTTGATATTGAAGGCAACAAGGTTCACGTAGTCCTCAAATGTCCTGAATGTATATGCTGTTGTTCCGAGATAGAGTCCTCCCGCAAATAACATGACAGCCGCGGCTGCGCCCTTGCCTAACTTCAACTCCCTCTCCTTTACCTCATTGGATGTGACCATGTATAAAAGGATCAAAAACAGGAGGTAATGCGCAGTTGATAACTTAAGCGGATACTCAACCATCATATGCACAATTAACGGAATTAACAGGGCGGCATATATCCCTGCCCGGCTCAAGCCTGTCTTGCTGAGTATTCTCCAGATGCCGAAGAGCGCAATAGCAATGGCAAGTATCCCAAATAGCCCGCACTCAGCTAATATATAAAAAAACTCGTTGTGCGGATGAGATATATCATCATGAATAAGCGCCTTGTACTCAGGATTATCCTTTGCAACTTCTGCCTGATGATACATATAGAGGCTGCTGAAATTTGAAAACCCCTGCCCGAACAACGGCCTCTGCTTAAACATCTCATATGAAGTCCTGTACATCAGAAGCCGCTCTGCATATGACCTTTGACTCGTATCTGAAATCCACCTTGCGCCTTCCTCAGCCTCACTCTTTAGACTATTGGACGGCCCGATCAAAAGATAGAACCCTCCTCCGATCCCAAGTGCAAAAGCCAGAAACCATATTGCAAGATGTTTTCTTATGGAAGAGTATCTTCTCCAATTGGTTGTTAGCAGAGTAATAATAGCTATAGATGCGCCGAGAAGCCCTGCCCGCGAGCTTGCGAGAATAAGGCCCGCAGACATGAATCCTGCGGCAGAGAAGAAGAGCGCCTTCTTTGAATTCTTATATCCGCTGAACCTTTCAGTTGTTATGAAATACAGGCTTATCGCGATCCCTGTTGCTGTCCATGAGGCAAAGAGGTTCTTCTGCCCGAACGCACCTCCGACAGGCGGGATGTATGCTGTAAGCGCGTAAGGCTGAATAATTACCAGCGCTGATTCGATAAGCGCGGAGACAAGTATTATCAATAATATCCCTTGCTTCTCTTTCTCCCCAAGCCTGAACTGATGCAGGCTGAGCCATATGATAAAAGCTGCTATAAGGCGCAGTACATTTATCACAAAGATGTCGGTATTCTTTATCGGATTAAATACAGCGGTTGATAAGATCAGTACAAGATAGATGAGAAAATACTTGAGATATGACGGTGTGATGAACGCCTTATCCTTTATGGCCCTGAAGACCGCAAAAAGAATGATCGTCAGTATCACAACCCAGATAAGATACTCCTGCGGGGTTGCCGTTATACCGCCTATCCCCGGGATTGGGATATGCATTAAAAATATGTAGATGATTGATAATAAAAAAACCAGGTAACGGTTTGAGTGAGGGGTTGTCTGTAACATTAAATATCCCTGAATTCCGTCATCAGGCAGCGGCAGTAATTGGTGAATAAGAATTAACTGATGTCATTTCATCTTACCCTTATCCATCATTCTCTGTATCATCACTTTAGCATCTTCAAGAAGAAACTCTTTTTTTGTAGCTTTCAGATCAGCTCTGCCCGGATAAAGACTCAGTCCTTCCTCAAGAAGCCTGTATGCCTCATCTTTTCTGCGGAGGTCAAAGAGCGCCCTTGCCTCCCTTACATACAGCACAGAATGCGGGTATACCTTCCGCTCTTCTCTGGAGAACTCTACAAACTCCTCAAGCAGCGCTCTGTCGCCCCTCATAAGCCCGGCCCTCAGCTTTGCATCCATCAGAAGCCTGACGCCTATCTGCCTGAGATAGATATTATTGAGAGACGGCATTAATAACTCGGTCCTTATGATATTTTCCTTTAAAAGATGATCCTGATATTTTTTCATAGCTATCTGAGCATTCAGGGTTGTTATTGAGAGGTAGGTTATGACAACAAAGAATGTAGCAGAAGCAGCCAGCGCGCCTGTCTTTAACAAGCTCACGGGTTTCATCCTGACCTCTTTTATGAAATATGAAGACGGCAGATATAGCAGGAAAAGGAAAAGAGCCCAATGCGGCATGGACTGGTAAAGTGAATAACTTACCTGAGTATCAAATGCTATCGGAAATAAAAATGCCGCATATACTCCGCCCCGCTCTCTTCCAAGCTTTACAAGGCATACGATAAATCCAATTCCAACAATCAGCAGCCCGGCCCCGCCCATGAGGCCTGACTCAGCAGTCCTGTATAAAAATTCGTTATGCGGATGTGACATAAAGACCGCTTCATATGGATATTCCGGATGTTCTTTGGCAAGCCTGCTTCGGTAATGCATGAACTTACTGCCGAAGCTGCCTGGCCCGTGTCCTTCTAAAGGCTTATCCTTTATCATGCTGATAGCCGTAAGGTACATCGGCACCCTTGAGTCCGTGACCTCATCGCTTGCCACGCTCTCCATCGTCATCCCGATCTTCTGCCCCACAGAGCTGAGCGCAGAATCCCTTTTGTAGTAATACTTCTCAACCGCCACACTGCCGGATATCCCCACGCATATCATCAAAAGCCATATGGCAGGGTAAAGAGCCTTCTCTCTGTAACGCCCATACCTCGCCCATAAAAGGATAAGCGCTCCGGCTCCTGTCTCTATCACCCCTGCCCTTGAGCCTGTGAGGAAAATAACAAAGCACATGAGCAGCACAGTAAGATAAAAAATAGCCTTGAGCCATTTGCTAAACCCCTTGAATATTCCCCCGGTTAAAAGATAAAGCGATATAACAACAGATGTCGCAAGATAAGAGGCGAGAAGGTTCTGGTGCTGGAAATTGCCGAATACCTTTTTTGACGCAGGGATGACGATCAAAAAGATTCCTGTGTCAGGGTTAAAATACTGAAACAAACTTATCAGCGCCTCTATCATGCCGGAGATGAATATCACATATAAGAACCTCTCCCTCTCCTCATCCGTAAGCTCAAACTGATGCAGGGACATAAAAAATATTATCCCGCCAATGAGCCCAACTGTCTCAAATATAAATACATGGCTGGATATTATATGGTTGAACAAAGCGGCAGGAAGCAGTAATAAGAGGAAGATAAGTATATATAAGGAAGTGTGCGGAAGCGATATCTTCCATTCATTGAATATTTGTATCACTGAAAGAAGCACAATCCCTGACAGCGTTATCCAGACAAAATATGCCACAGGCAGGACAAGCGAGCCGCCGAAGTTCTTGATGGCTATATGTGAAACCACAAGAAATAAAAGCCCGAGTATCCATAAATAAATATTCTTTATCATATTAAAGCCCGCTCTTTAGCGCCAATTCTTTCTTTGCATTTAATAATGCCTCATTATCAGGATAAAGGCTCAGTCCCTCATCAAGGAGTTTGAATGCCTCATGCCTTTTTTCGAGCGCGAACAAGGCCCTCGCCTCTCCTTCATAAAGCATAAAGTGCGGGAAGCTGGTTCTCTCCTCCTCAGCCCAACCGACAAACTCATTCAGGAATTTCTTATTATCCTTATTGAGCGCCATCCCAAGCCCGAAGTCCATCAGCATCCTCTGGGCGGACTGGCCGAGATACAGATTATTCAGCGCAGGTTCAGCAAGCTTCATGCGGCTCACCCCTTCTGAGGTCAAAAGCCGGTAATACTCGGTCAGTTTGATATTGGCGCTCAGCGTCCTTACCAGAAAGAGGTTTGTAAGTATAAAGACGCATACAGATGCGGTTAGCAGCGCAATACGCAGCCGGTGTTCAATCTTGAAATTAATTTCACGTACAAAGTGAGAAGATACAAGAAAGCATAAAAAGAGAAAGAGCACCCAATGAACAGCAGATTGATAGAACGGAAACTCAACCTGAGAGTGAAAAGTTAGCGGCAATAAAAGAGAAGCGTACAAGCCGCCCCTCTCCCTGCCAAGCCTGAATATATATATCAAAAATGCCGCGGATAGAATTATCAGTCCGAGGCCTCCTGCCAGGCCTGATTCTATGAGAACAAAGAGTGTTTCGCTGTGCGGATAATATGTAAATGTATTCAGGCTTGGGCGGCTGTCCATCTTTTCAGCAAGCTGCCGCCTGAAAAATACATATTTGCTCTTGAAACCGCCCGGCCCGTGCCCTATAATCGGCCTGTCTTTTATCATCTCAAGAGAGGCCCTGTACATCAGCATTCTCGGGTCGCCCCCTTTTTCTTTCATGAAACTCTCTGACGCGGTTTGAAGTTTCTCTGCGGCTGAGAATACCCCGCGCTCTTTTTGAAAAAGATATCTCTCAGAAGAAAGATTAAGGCCCAGACCTGCTGTCACTGCGAGCGCCCATATTAAAAGATAGAGAGGTGCCGCCTTGAAGAGCCTGTACCTCGTTATAAAGAGTGTTGCGCACCCGAGCAGTGACCCTATCAGCCCTGCCCTGGACCCTGTAATAAAGAGGACAAAAGATATGACTGCAACTGCAATGAAAAAGCCTGCTTTAGCCCATCTGCCTGCTCCGCGGAACAAAGGCCCTGTCAGAGCATAGAGAGATATAACAATTGAAGTGGCCAGAAAAGAGGCAAGCACATTCTGGTGCTGGAAATTGCCAAAGATAACACCTGATGCTGAAAATGCCAGCATCGGTATCCTTGCTTCTGGAGCGAGATACTGGGCCAATCCGATGCATGCCTCGATGAATCCCGACACAAATATCACATAAAGAAGTTTCTCCTTCTGCTCATCAGAGAATTTAAACTGATGCAAAGAGATAAAGAATATCAGGCCGGCTGCCAGTCCCATGTTCTTAAAGATAAAAGAGTGGCTGTCAGTTATCGGATTGAATATTATCGGCAAAATAAGGAGAGCTGCGAAGAGCAGGATATAGGCCGTTATTTTAGGAGCTGCAATAATACAGCCGTCCTGAAAAAAGGCCTGCATCAAAGAGAGAAGCACAACAGCTGAGACCGCCATCCATACAAAATAAGCGACCGGATTAACAACAGAACCGCCGAGGTTCCTGATATTGACATGCATGACGATCAGGAAGAGAAAATATAATATCAGGAGGCAGAGATTTTTAAAGGTGTCTTTATTCATGCCGGTAACAGACTTTAACTATTTTGAACGGCCCTTAAAATAGTATACGAGCGCCACGCTTTTGTTTGATGCCCACTCAACTACATCGCCAAACTCCAGATGGGTGACGACCCTGTTATCTCCTGAGCCATTGACAGTGATGGAAGACAGGGCCTTTACCTCACCGGCTTTGCCGTCTGCTTCGCCGTCTATCACCGTATCAAATGACTGAACATACTTCAGCTCATTGCTGGCAAAGGTTTTTGTACAGGCATTATCAGCGCATATAACAAGTATGTTTCTAGGCCTGCCGGTATTGCCGGTATTGCCGTCATTGCCGTAATAGACCCAGAACCTGAGACTGCCGACCGCCATCGGGTTTGACGGAGGGTTGTTGATGAAATCCGCCTGCTGTATCAATACAGTTCCCGGTGACGGGGATTCTTCATCTCCTATTATAAGATTCGAATTCGTATCACCCGGAAGCAGGCCTTTAATATTGTAGTAATCTTTTGCGCTCTCTCTCCATTTAAGAATGCCCTTCTCAAACTTCTTAAGCTTGGCATCTTCTATCATCTCACATCCCTTTAGCAGGGAAAATGAGAGGATAACTGTGATCGCAATGACTATCGCAAGCTCGACCAGCCCGAATCCCTTTTGGTCTTTCATCTTTTGTCCTTTTAAAAATATCAAAAAAATAGGGGCGATCCATCGCCCCTATTAAAATAGCATATATTAAACTAATGTATTAATTAAATCACACCCTTGTCTACATAAAAGACCAACGCCTTTGTCACGCCTGTAGCCCAGGCGCTGCCGGGGTCAGTAACAGCTATGACGGTCCTGTCATTACTGTCCCCGCCAAGAGGATCCAGTATAGGTGGAACAGATGCAGCCCTTGCAAAACCTTTAGTTCCGTCTATCGTGCCGTCAGTAACCGTATCAATAAACTCAACATACTTCAAGTTCCCTGCGCCATGGTCGTCCTCAAATGGAACTGTACAATCATTGTTTGCACAGATGACCATCACATTTCTCTTTGGTTCAGAGCCATTATATCCCCAGTAGATCCAGAACTGCAGGCTGCCGGTCTTAACCGGGTTCTCCTTTGGAGGGTTTATGAGATTCGCGCCCTGTATGACTGTTGACCCTGGTACGCGCAATGCGGTTGCCTCATCACCTATAATGCCGTTTCTGTCTTGATCACCGGGGAATATGCCCTTTCTGTCCATGAAATACCAGGCTGATGTCTTCCAGTGCCTCACTTCAGTCTCAAACTTCTTCATTCGGGAGGACTCCACTATGTCCTGACCCTTTAGCACGATGCTTATAATTATGCCGATAATTATAAGGACTATGGCAAGCTCTATAAGTGTGAAGCCTTTTTCTTCTTTCAGTATCTTCATAATATTGACAGATCCAAGTGTATCTATTGAATAATTATAGATTATACATTAGAAATAAAATAAATCAAGCTATTTCTATAAATATAAATAGGGAGGGCGGTTTATCGCCCTCCCTATCATTTAGACTTCATGCAAACTTCTTAAACTGATCAATTACCTCTGTCAAAGAAATAGACTAAACCGTGAGAGGCAGCACCGCAAACTGTGAAGTTGGCTCCGCCATTTACATCTGTTACCATATATTCGTCACCGCCTGTGGCAGCCGGAACAGTAGTAATAGTATCAGCACAGACCACGCTTCCATTTGCGCCGTTAGATACACCGTCAATGACAGTGTCAAACGACTCAACATATTTAATGAGATCGGCAGTAAGTGCGTCTGTAGTACAGTCAGCACTCCCGCAGATCGCCATGACGTTCTTTGGAGCAGTTAGATCTCCGTCATTGCCGAACTGTACATAGAAATTCAAACTGCCGATCGTGACAGGGTTTGCATCAGGCTCATTTATGAAACCTGCATCCCTTATGTAATCAGCTGCTGAATTTTCTGTTCCGATGTCGCCGATAATACCGTTACCATCAGTATCGCCGGGGAATGTGCCTTTTCTGTCAACATACGTCCATACAGCGGTCTCCCACTCTCTCATTGAGTTGTCAAACCTCTTGATACGCGCTGATTCGATAAGATCCTGTCCCTTTAATACGGCGCCGATGATGATGCCGATGATAACAAGGACGATCGCAAGTTCGATCAGTGTGAAGCCTTTTTGCTCTCTCATCTTCTGAAATGTTTTCATGTTCTTTGCTCCTCCTTTTTGATTTTCCATGCCCTTTATGGTTTCATGGTTGTTAAAGTTTGTAAGTCAAATTATAACCGGTAAGCCTCTCAATCCCTCCTTTGTAGAAATTTTAAATCCTCACCTGACTTAACTTTAAAACAAGTACGCTGACCTGTCAACTGACTAAGATTTCTACATGTCTAACTCTAAAACAGAATAAGCTCTCCATCTCTCCCGCGAGCCTATAACGCATAATATATCTCTACTATCGTTTCGGGATCCAGGCTGTAATCAGCACTGCCTCGGACACTGCCTGAATTATAAATACCGTCATCAAACTTGTTATCTATTACTTCAGCAACCTCGCTTCTTAAGTTTGTAACACCTATATAATTTCTGACCCCGCTTATGCCGAAATCAGTTGCAGCGATTCCGTCATCCGCACTATTCCATAGCCAGATGATTCCGCCAAGCGTATGAGTAGGCAGAGCAGACGCACCTGTAGCAAGCGGATCACCCTGCACCATAAGCGCCGCCCTTAATTCCTGCCACGCCTCGTTGCACTCAGTTCCATCAGCAGGGCCTGTGTTACATAATGTTCCGCCGATCAGAGCGTTCCCAGCATTTACAGTATCAGTGAGCGTAACAAGAGTGGACCATCTTCCGCTTGCAAACTTGTCATCTCCCGGATAAGCGCTATAGAGGTCATAGTAAGTATTATAGGCAGAAACGATAGTCTCGACATCTCCTATGACCCTCTTGATCCTCGCATTCTCAAGCACAGCCTTTCCCTTGACAAGCGCAGCGATAAGCAGGCCTATTATCACCAGGACTATTGAAAGCTCAACCAGTGAAAATCCCTGTTTTTTATTCAGTTTCAGTATGGTTAACATTTTATTTTCCTTATGGTTAAGATAACGCCGAAGTACATTAGTTATATAATGTATGATCCAATCCGTCAACTGTCTAAGAATTAAACAAATAACTTATGCAAATAAAACAATGGGTTATTGGTATGGAGAGATCACTTGCCGGAATCTTCAAAATAATAAACAGCTCCTACGAATGATTCTCCTTTCCAGTCTGCTGATGTCATCTCCTCCCTGACATCTGTCACTGCGGCTCCCTCAGACACAAGGGTAACACCTGCGGCTCCCTTTAAATTTCCCTCTGAAGCGATAGCATCTCCATCCATTATCTTGTCTATTTTTTCCATCATTGCAGCCTCGTCCTTGTTAAGTGTCCTATCACATTTTGCAGAAGGGCATATGACAAATACATTCTTCTTCCTGTTTTTAATGGTGTTGAATCCTATAGTTATATAAAATGTGGAATCTCCTTCCTCGATCTTCTTCATGGATTCAGAGATAACTTTGGACCCTATAAGCTCCATTACAGGTGAGTCAGGATTGCCTTCATCAGCGATAATGCCGTTGCCGTTTTTATCACCGGCAAGTTTATCGCGCTTAAAATAATAGGCAAGCTCGGCTGACTCCCATTTCCTGCACCATTGCACAACATTCTTTGCATGCATATCAGCCAGGAACTTGCCGCCGGCACAGAAAGCAAAGATGGCAAGACATACCACTGTAATCGAAATAACAAGAAATATTATGCTAAACCCTGATTCTTTCCTGTTCCTGCTACATATCATTTGAGATAACCTTAATGGTGGAATAGCTGAGAATACTCCGAGTTTATATAAAACAATAGGGTTAAGAAGATGATATACGATGTATCGGCTCAGGTCAACTGTCTAAATTATTTACATGTGAATGGAAAAGATCATGCTGGCCGACAGGGAGCTTTATAATAAAACATACGCCTGACGGCGAGTTTTGAACATCCACGGTGCCGTGCTGTGAGACTATAAACTCTTTTGTCTGATAAAGCCCTACCCCTATGCCGCCTTTCTTGGTCGTAAAGAAAGGTTCAAATATCCTTGCGGCAACCTCTTCCGGCATAGGAATGCCGTTATCACATATTGTAAGGACATAGTTCTCATCAACAATGCCGCCTTGTATGCTTATCTCAAGCTGGTCTGCCTCAAAAGATTTGTCATGCGCGTTCCTAAGGATATTCTCAATAGCGACCATTACTGCCGCCCTGTCGGCATATATCCTGTCATTACCGTCAAACCTTGTAATGAAGATATGTTTTTTATGAAAGAGCTTGAGGATCTCATCAATTACCTCTTTCAATGAAAATATAGTAGGGTTGTTTCCCTCTCTCAATATCCCGATGGTATTCAGTATCTTCTCAGCCCTTTTTACCAGATGGGGCACGGTGTGGCGGAAATCATTCAGAAACTCCTCAGCCTCCGAGGGCTGCACCCTTGATATGTTCTTCTCAAGCATATTCAGCGTATGGCATATGTTCTTCAGGTCGTGTATGAGAAAGAGCTTAAGCCTCTCGGCTATCTCCAGCTTCTCCCTGAAGACTTTGCTGCGGGTCAGGTGCATGTCATATGTCATCCGGAATATAAGTTCAGCAATAAGCCTGAGATTCATCCTGTCGTCTTCATCAAAGATCACTTTGCTGTAAAAAACTAACTGGATCTTTGCGTCGCTTGTCTCATCAGCAAACCTGAGAGGAAAGCTCCCCTGACCATTCTCGCCTATCTTTTCTTCAATATTATTGTCTCCAGCTGAAAACGTGAATGTTATACAGGAAAATGGATAGCTCTCAAAGAAGTAATTCATCACCTCTCTAATAAAAAAGTTCATGCTTTCATTGCTCTTCTGGTGCAGGGAGAATATTCTGGTAAGTATCTCAGGGAGATTATATCTGCTGACATATAAGTGGCGTAAGAGAAAGAACTTGACCTTAAGCCTTGCCTCCCGGCTGAAAAATAGCGCGCCTGAAATTATAATGAATGCAGATACCAGGAATATCCTGACATAAAACAGGAATGCATCCTGCGGGGAGTAGCGGTCAAGATAAACAAGGATAACGCCGTAGATAATAAGGCTGATGAGAAGCAGGGCCTTCCATAACATATCCGCGGATGCCCTGACCCTGAAGATAAAAAGTTCCCCTTTTAAAAGCACCCCGTAACCGGCGGCTATAACAAGAAGCGAAGACAAAGGAGAGATATAAGAATAGTTCCAGAGAAAGAACGGGTTCATAGACAATGCAAGGGCGATGACCTTGATATACAGCACATGAAGAAAGACCTTGTCATACACCAGCAGATTCTTTCTCTGGCGGACCAGACTGAGGTTGATCAGAGAGAAAAACGCAATTCCGACTCCCGCAGTAATGGCAATAGAGTGATATATCTCAGGCAGCATAAAGACAGATACGAGAATAGAAGATAAAGCCAAATGCCCGAAAGACGCATATTTGATAACAGAATTTATCCCTTCGCGGACTGATGAGTAACTGGAGCGCCTCGTATCCGGAGAGAGCAAAGAATCCTTTACCAAAAAAGACCTGTTTTTTGATGTGACCCTCATAATTGAGAGTATAAAGAGGAAGAGAAAGAGCAGCGCAAGATATGCAAAGATATAATACAGATTGATCATGAAGTAATAGATAACAATAAGAAGAGCGATATCAGCGGTGAAAAAAATTATTGCAGCCCTGTTCTTCCTGTAAGTCCGTGTTATGATCAGCGAAATCAGGCCGACTGCGCAGGCGATCGTAAACAGGATGAGGAGTTTCATTAATCCTTGGTTCTCAGATTATACTTATTGATATAGTAATAGACGGATGTCCTTCTGAGGCCGAGAAGCTTGGCGGTCTTTGATACATTGTTTCCCGTATTCTCCAGGGCTTCTTGGATGATATGCTTCTTCATGTCCTCTTTAAGGGTCTCGAAGCCCTCATTGAGGCTCTGCGGGTTTATCTTGATCGACTTTTCTTCAGCCGGTATATCAGTCTGTATATCAGCAAAAAACTCGGCTCTTTTCAGAGAGTCCACAAGCTTGCCCTCTCCAACCGGTTTCATGAGATAATCGAACGCACCCTGGGATATCGCCTTTACCGCAACATTCCTCTCCTTCTGGCCTGTCAGAACAACTATCTTCATTCCGGGCTTCTCAGCAAGCATATCATTCAAAAGTTTGAGGCCTACCTCAGGAGTATTCTCATATGGGGGAAGCCCAAGGTCCAGCAGGACTATATCAATATTATTATCCCGGAAAAAGGCGAGGGCATCTTCAGCAGTATGCGCAAGTACAGACACATATTTTTTCGGCAAAAACCATTTGAGCTGTGTAGCAAGAGCAACATCATCATCAACAATTAAGATCTTTACAGACATAATAATAACCTCTGGCAAATGAAATGAAATAAAGTTTCATAATTTTACATTGTGAGGCCGTAATTTTCAATAATATAAAAATGAACAAGAGATGTGTTAAATGGATTTGATTTAATTAATAGTTGGTTCTAAGATAGAATAATCTTAATTAACCGATTCGGCAAACATACTGCAGGGCGATTAGCTCCCCGACGCGTCGGGAAGGTCGTGACATAAAAGCATATGTTTTACATTTACATCCTCAAAAGTGAAGTAGATGGCTCGTTCTACACCGGACAGTGCCAAAATATTCAGGAAAGAGTACTTCGACATAATAATGGGTATACAAAATCAACAAAAGCAAAAAGGCCCTGGCAAATGGTGTATCATGAATCTTACAAAACTCGAAGTGAAGCTATTATCAGAGAGATACAAATAAAGAAGATGAAAAGCCGTAAATACATAAATGAACTGATATACAACTTACCCGAAAGACAACCGCAGGGCGATTAGCTCAGGGGGAGAGCGCTGCCTTCACACGGCAGAGGCCGTAGGTTCGAAACCTACATCGCCCACCATTTACTTTTCCTTCATTGCACGGCAGAGGCCGTCCCGATACCTCGGGACATCGCCCACCATCTTTTTCCTTTTCGCAAGCAGAGGCCGTCCCGATACCTCGGGACATCGCCCACCATTTACTTTCCCTTCATTGCACGCAGAGGCCGTCCCGATACCTCGGGACATCGCCCACCATCTTTTTCCTTCATTGCAAGCAGAGGCCGTCCCGATACCTCGGGACATCGCCCAGCATAATTACAGCCTAAACAGATACAGACTTCAAGACCGCTTCCAGGATTTCCCAGCGCTTATACGCTTCAGCTATCTCTTCCTCGATCTCTTCTATCCGCGCATTTATCTCAGGTATCCTGTTTCCGTTCTGTTTGTAGAATTCAGGATCAGCGAGTGATTCATATAGCTTGACACGTTCTGTTTCCAAAGATTCTATCTGCGCGGGTAATTCCTCGAGTTCCTTCTTCTCCTTGAATGTCATTACACGCGGACGCTCCTGCTTCTGACGGGACTTCCCCTGCTTTGCGGATTTTTCCTTTTGTTCAGGAGTTGAGAGTTTGCGCTGTCTCAGCCAATCGTCATAGCCGCCAACATATTCTTCAACCCTTCCATCGCCTTCAAAGACTATTGTGCTCGTTGCGATATTATTGAGGAATTCCCTGTCGTGGCTCACGATAAGGACCGTGCCCTCATACTCCATCAGCATCTCCTCAAGAAGTTCCAATGTGTCTGTGTCAAGATCATTGGTAGGCTCGTCCATCACCAATACATTTGAGGGTTTTGTAAAGAGCTTCGCAAGGAGCGCGCGGTTGCGTTCTCCTCCTGAGAGATACTTCACCTGCGAGCGCGCCCTCTCCGGCGGGAATAGGAAATCGCCAAGATAGCTGATTATGTGCTTAGACTTGCCGTTGACCATAACATGGTCGCTTCCCTCTGACACATTCTGCATAACAGAACTCTCATCATCAAGCTGGGCGCGATGCTGGTCAAAATAAGCGACATTGAGATTCGTCCCCCTGCGCACAGAACCGCTGTGCGGCTTCATCTCGCCGAGCAGTATTCGGAGAAGCGTGGTCTTGCCGGAACCGTTGGGGCCGATGATGCCGACCTTGTCCCCGCGTATGATGCTCGCGGAAAAATCATTTATCACAGGAACGCCTTCGTATATATGCCCTATGCGCATTGCCTGAAAGACCCGCTTGCCGGACCGTTCAGCTTCGTTAAGGCTCATCGCAGCACTGCCAACCTCTTCACGCCTTGCGCTGCGCGCGTTTCTCATATCCTTCAAGACCCTCACGCGTCCTTCGTTGCGCGTGCGCCTTGCCTTGACACCCTGCCGTATCCACGCCTCTTCCTGCGAAAGCTTTTTATCAAAGAGCGCATTGTGCGTTGCCTCTGCATCAAGCTCTGCCTGCCTTCTTCTGAGATATGTTGCATAATCGCCGGGCCAATCCGTGACCCGCCCCCGGTCCAGTTCAATGATACGTGTTGCAAGTGTCTGGAGAAACCTGCGGTCATGCGTTATGAAGAGTATGGAGCCGCGGAAGCCGATGAGAAATTCCTCAAGCCATGCAATAGAGGTTATGTCGAGATGGTTTGTCGGCTCATCAAGGAGGAGCAGATCCGGCTCATTAACAAGCGCGCGTGCAAGCAGCACTCGCCTTTTATTACCGCCTGAGAGCTCAGACACCTGAGCATCAGGGTCAAGCCTGAGGCGGGAGATCACGGTCTCTACCCTCTGCTGTATCTGCCATCCGCCTGCAGACTCTATCAGGTGCTGGACACGTTCGAACTCTGCCATCAAGCCTGCATCTCCGCCATGCGCGAGCTTCACGCTTATTGAATGGTATTCTGAAAGCAGCTCGACCATATTGCCGAGCCCTGCTGAAACAACGTCGAATACCGTTCCAGACAGTTCCTTCGGCACTTCCTGAGAAAGTGAGGCTATCCTCACACCCTGTTCGTATATGACCCCGCCCGCGTCAGGTGTTATCTCGCCGGTGATGATCTTCATGAGCGTGGACTTGCCTGCCCCGTTCCTTCCGACAAGACAGACCCGCTCATTGCCGCTTATCTGAAGCGTCACCCCGTCGAGCAGTTCCGGGCCGCCGAAAGAGAGTTTTACATCCTGTAGACTGACCAATGCCACATATCACCTCAAAGAGAAATATTTTGTAGGGTTTATTATAACGGAAACGAAGATTGGGAATTCAGAGGTTCACAACATGCACAGAACAGGATATGCAGGGATCGTAAGCGCGTATCAGCGTCTCAAGCTCAGGTATTATATCCGCCTTCTCTTTCAGGAGCGCCTCTGCCATTATGCCAAGCCCCCGCTCCATCTCCGCGAGATTAAGCGCTGTTGGCGTGACTATATCACCTGCTGTGACATAGCCATTACTGTCAAAGGTATAAGAGTGAAGCAACAGCCCTCTCGGCGCCTCGATAGCAGCGACTCCCTTACTTGCCTGCGGAATGACATCAACAAGTATTCCTCCATCTTCAGGAATGTTCATCTCTAATAATTTATTGATAATGGCTGTCACTTCCTCCAGAAAGATCACTATCTCAAGACCGCGCGCGAGGTTGTTCATATAAACCGACCTGTCTTTGGCCACTCCAAGCCTCTCAATGAGATCAGCTGTACGCCCTGTTGGAAGAGAAGGTAAATTCAGCATCCTCGCAAGCGGGCCGACCATGAAAGGTTCATTCTCAAGGAGCGTATGTTTCGTATATGAAGGAGGCAGTGATGATTCATTTATCCTCTGCCAGAATTCCTCAATTCCCGTCAGCTCTGTAGCGTTTATTAATACATCGCTTCCGGAATTACCTGCAAGTGAAACCCAATTCTTAACCTGCACAAGTGATGATGACTTCATTGGAGGGATCTGTTTGAGAAATTCAGCTACAGCCTCTATCAGAGGTTCGGCCTTATCTTTTATTGCCTTGAGATCTTCACGCGACGGCACAGCGCTCATGCCGCCGACTATTGGAATTATCTGGTGGATCGCGCGGCCGCCCACAGCCTGCTGTATCTCATTCCCAAGCCCCTTGATCTTAAACCCGAGAGAGACGGTCTCAGGCATATCTGTGGCTAATTCTACAAAAGAGTTCTTGCCATAATAGTCAGGCAGAGCGAGCATAAAGAGATGAAGCCCGTGGCTCTGAAGCGACTCGCCGTGAAGTAAAAGCTCTCTGAGGAGTTTTGCCTCTTCACGGACCTTTACTCCGAAGGCAGACTCTATCGCTATGACTGAGACCACCCTGTGGGATGCCGCGCATATTGAGCATATCCTTGAGACTATCGTCGGCACATCATTGAAGTGCCTGCCGACTATCAGCTTCTCAAACAATCTCGGCGGAGTGAGCACATCAAGCTTTATAGACTCGAGCTTTCGGCCTTTTACATTGATCTTTATGTTTGCGTGGCCTTCGATCCTGGCTATCAATTCTTCGCTCATAGCCCTCGCTCCAGAAAAAGGTCAAACCTCTTCTTTATCTCATCTTCACTCAAGCCCATCTCCCTGAATATCTCAATGAGTGATTCCTTGTTTGCATCATCATAAAAGCCGAAACATCCGTCGCACGGCCTGCCGAGAGAAGGCTGCCTCGCACCGCATCCTGCTTTAGTAACAGGGCCGAGACATGCCGAACTTCTGTATCTCAAAAGGCACTCATTGCCCTTCATCTTGCACTCCATGCAGACCGAGTATGCAGGCACCTCAGGCAGAACGCCTTTAAGCAGATACCCGAGGCAGTGGAGAAGATACTTCTTCTCGATTGGGCATCCGGGAATGGAGAAGTCCACAGTGACAATATCCTTCAGCGGCCTTGGGAAGGTTATATCAAAACCTGCACCTGATTCAGGATAGACATCAGTTAACCAGTTCCTTCTATCTTCAGGCCCGCGCGCTATCACACCGCCTGTGCAAGCGCATGTGCCTATTCCAACAAGCTGTTTAACCTTTTTGCGGAGGGCTTTGAGAAATTCCTCATCCTCCATAGATGTCACAGCCCCTTCAACAAAGGCTATATCAGGGTCTTTGCCTGTTGACGGCATTGCAACATTCAGATGCACAACCTCTACAAGGTCAAATAGTTTAAGAATATCCTCGCCGAGATTTGTTATCTCAAGTATGTCGCCTGAGCATGATGTAAGCGAATAAAAGCCTGCCTTTGGTTTTCCCATATGATTTGCCTAAAATATCTCCGGAAGATTTATCGCATCCCAATATGTAAATATCGGCCCGTCGATGCAGGTGTACTTATGCCCTATGACGCAATGCCCGCACTTGCCCTCTCCGCACTCCATCCTTCTCTCAAGAGACATATAAATTTTCCCCTTTGAACAGCCGAGGCTGAGAAGTTTTTCAAGAACATATTTATAAAAACCGGGCGGCCCGCAGACTGCGACAGAAGTATCCATGAGCGGCATACCTGTCATATCGATTAAATCTGTCACGGAACCCACATGCCCTTTCCATGATTCATTATCCTGCGCGCTGTCAACAGTGAGCAGGCATTTTATGTCTCTTCTTAAGACCAGTTCACGCATCTCTTCGTTAAAGAGCAGGCTTGCCGGATTCTTCGTACCATAGACAATAGCAACCTCTTTAAAAGCTTCTCTCCTCCACAGCACATAACGTATCAAAGACCTTAGCGGAGCTATGCCGAGGCCTCCTGCAACTATAAGCAGGTTGCCGCCTCTCATTTTATCTACCGGATATCCATTGCCAAAAGGCCCTCGGATACCAACCTTGCCATTCTCTTCAAGGCTGTACAGAGCGGTGGTGACCCTGCCAGCCTTTCTCACGCACAGGTCTATGAAACCCTTTTCATCAGGCCCAGAGGTAATCGATATCGGAGCTTCTCCAACACCGAATATGCTGAGCATTACAAACTGCCCCGGCTGAAAGTGAAATTTCTCCCGCATCTGCTCTTCTTTAAATATGAATCTGAAGAGGCTGTGATTATGATCAAGCGCCCTCTTCTCTTCAAGCCTCGCTATCACAGGTATAAGGCTCATTCGCGTATCCTCCTTACAACCTCGACCATGTCTATGCCTGCCGGACAGGTCTCGCTGCAGCGTCCGCATCCTGTGCATGAGGCCTTCCCGTGCATCTCGCCGAACCCTGTCTCTTTATGCAGATACCTGAACCTGAACCTCTCAGGCCTTGTGCCGCGGAAATTGTGCCCGCCTGTTACAAGCGCGTAATCCTTGCGCATGCAGGCATCCCATCTCCTTATCCTGCAGCTGTTTCCTGCGATAACATCAGGAGAGTCATAGACATCAAAGCACTGGCATGTCGGGCAGACCATTACGCAGCTTCCGCAGAAGAGGCATCTCTTGCTGTATTCTTCCCATATATCATTTTTATACTCAAGCGTGAGAAGGTCAGCGAGATTGGTCGTATCCATTATGCGCGTGAACATCGAGTCTCTTATCTGTATCCTTTCCTTGTATTCAAGAATCTCTTCTTTGGTTGGTTTATTAAATAAGCCGGGAGAGAGCCTGAGCATGTCATCCCCGAGAGCAGTGCGCACGCTTACCATATAAACATCATCAAGAGTATAGAGAAAGATGTCATAAACGCTCTCTATGAAATCGGTATGCATTGATTTGCAGAGGCAGTATTTATCAGGCAGGCAGCTTAGCCCTATGAATCCAACCTTATCCCGCCGCCGCCAGTAAGATGTATCCCGTCCGCCGTATGAAAACGCCTTGTCCAAGATCTCAATACCGTGAAGGTCGCAGGGATGAAGCCCGAAGATAACGCTGAACTGCTCATCTTCATGAGATGCATCTATTCTGCACTCTTTATCTACAGAGAAGAGCTTCTCCACTGGCGGGAAGATTAACTTTTTTGGCGGGATGATGGTGCGGATAAATTCAAGACTTACCTTTGAAAACTCCGTATATTGCCTGAACGTATATGTTTTTTCCCCTTTCTGCTCGGGCACTATAAGCTTGTAACGCTTATCAACAGCATCGAGAAACTCCGGCAACCTATCTTTTTTTAAAGTAAAAAACAGCATAAATCAACAATCGCCTTTCAGCCGTTCATAAGATAATTCCAAGAAGAACGGCATGGAATATAACCTGCGGCATCTAAACTTATTTTATATTAGTTTCAGGATAAATCAAGAAGGATGCAGATGAATAAGGGTAGTGGGTCATTTTGAAATAATCAGCATCTTGTCATGCTTGACCGTTCATGCTATCATAGAAGCATGGAAAAGAAGAAAAGAAAACCAGCCGATATTAACATCCTCGCTAAATCCATCGTATCACAAGTAACAGAAGAACCCATGAGAGAAAAGAACCCTGCTGCTGTTGCGCTTGGCAGACTTGGCGGACTCAAAGGCGGTAAGGCAAGGGCAGAGAGCCTAACTGCTAAGAAGCGTAAAGAGATCGCACAGAAGGCTGCTAAGACTCGCTGGGCTAAGAAATAATTCTCAAACCCCACCCCAACTCCAACCTTGTTGCAACATTTCTATATTTATGGTATTGTAGTTATATCTTTGAGATATAACATAATCAACAAACTGATATACAAGGAGGTGGGATTGTGACTAACAGAACATTTGATTTAGTTGAGAAAGAAGCTGAATGGGAAGAAGAACTTCAAAAACTCAAAGTTGTAATAGCAAAATGTGAAGAGGTTATTAAAGAAAAGACTGAGGAACAACAAAATGCTCTTGATGAAGTAAAGGAATTGACTTATTTTATGCACGTTTTCAGGCAAAAATTAGGGGCTGATAAATCTGTTTTAACTAAGAAAACTGAAACCTCAGCGCAAAACAATACTATATCCAATGTGAGTTATACCGGGATGACATTAAAAATGGCTGTAATGAAAATCTTTAAAGCTGAAGTTCAAAGAAGATTTACTGGATCAGAAATAGCAGATATTTTGCTTAGGGGTGGCTACAAGGGCGAGTCACCTAATTATCGAACGATAGTAGACAACACATTGCGTAAATTGGTAGCTGCTGGGTCTATTGAAGTAGATAAGAGTAAGTTTAAGCATGAATTTAAATTAAAAGAGGAAAGCAAAATGAAAAGCTTATTAAACTAAAAACGGACAGTCTTGTAAACTGTCCATTAATAGTGATTCTCTGAGGCTAAAGTAAACTATGTGACCAAGCATCCATAGCTTACCACAATTCCGCCTTAAACTCAAGGAGAACACTCAATAGCACTCGATAGGAGAGTTATGTCTCATAAAAAAGACATAAAAATTAGGCATCCAATACGCTTGCCTAAGCCTAAGCGAAAGGTGGTTCTTCTTAGGTAGTTTCATGTTTCAAGATATGAGGGGGCTATAAAATGTCCCCTCATATTTATTTTAACAATATATAATTTTACCCTTGACAATGCTTGAGCGGTCAAGTATAATATAGGTATGAACAGATTGAAGCCAGATAAACAGAAGCAAATAATATCAGCCTTAGTAGAGGGCAACTCTATCCGTGCAACTTGTAGAATGACAGGCACAGCCAAAGGCACAGTATTGAAGCTGTTAGCCGATATAGGAACGGTCTGTGCTGAATATCAGCATGAGCATTTACGCAACCTTGAATGTAAACGTCTGCAATGCGATGAAATATGGTCATTCTGCTATTCAAAAGAAAAGAACGTGCCAGAGGATAAGAAAGGGCAGTTTGGATATGGTGATGTATGGACATGGACAGCCATTTGTGCTGATTCAAAGCTTGTTCCATCATTCTTTATAGGAACACGTGATCTTGAGTCTGCAAAGGTCTTTATGAATGACTTAGCCAGTAGGCTTAAAAATAGAGTTCAGCTTACTACAGATGGACACAAGGCATATGTTGAAGCGGTAGAAGAAGCCTTTGGCTCAGAAGTAGATTTCAGCCAGATAGTAAAGCTTTATGGCGTTGAAAGAATAGAAAAGGATAGCAAATATAGCCCTGCTAAATGTATCGGAGCAAAGAAAGTGAAAGTTAATGGTAGCCCTGATATTAAGGATGTTTCAACAAGCTATGTTGAGCGTCAGAACTTAACTATACGCATGAGTATGAGGCGGTTTACACGTCTTACAAACGCATTTTCAAAGAAGATAGACAACCTGCATTATGCGTTAGCCTTACATTTTATGCACTACAACTTTTGCAGAATACATCAGACATTAAGGGTTACTCCTGCTATGGCAGCTGGTGTTACTAATAAATTATGGGAGATTGAAGATATTTTAAATTTGTTAAATTTAAACTGACCCACTACCTGAATAAGAAAATCCTTGACAAGACTAAGAGATTGAAGCATAATTCCAATAACTCGATATAATGATATTTCCTTATGGAAGTAAATTAAATAAAATGGAGGTGTAATATGTACAAGAAAGTATTCTTAGCTCTTATCTTCTGCTTCTCCTTAGCCATGCTTATCACTCCTGCAGCTTCTGCGTGCGATGACCCTTATCAGATCATTGCGAATATGAAAGGTGACATTAGCAACGGGGTTGGCAGCCGTACCATCAGAACCCGCCTGAATGGCCAGTTGGACAGTTGTGAAAAGAAGGTTCCGGGCGCTCAGCAAGGAGACATTAGGTCAGAAAACTATGCCATTAGATATGTTGAGCAGTTAAAGATGTACATTCAGAAGTATATGAAAACAAATGATATTGGCGGAGAGGAAGGAGATGGCCTGCTTCAACAGGCTGATGATCTCATAACTGCTATTACCTGCGTAGACTGCAATAAAGATCTCACGGTCTTTGTTTCAAGCAACTCCTACTACGGTGACCTGAACGGTATAACCGGCGCTGACCAAACATGCCAGGAACTTGCTGATGATGCAGGGCGTAGCGGAACATACAAGGCATGGCTGTCAACAAGCAGAGGCTACAGCCCTGCAGATTCCTGGGACCATTCAGACCAGAACTATGTATTAACTGACACCGAAACAATAATTGCTTACGACTGGTATGACCTTACCGACGGACAGTTAGACAATTCGATCTGGCTCAATCAATATGCTGAGGCACAAAGCAATGACGTCTGGACAGGGACAGACACCGCTGGCTATCCTGCCGGCAGTTTTGGTGATGCATCGGAATTCTGTAATGACTGGACAAGCGATAATAACGAAGCCGTGTATGGTCTTTCATATTATACTTCGTATGAGTGGACTGATTACAGCTGGGATGATTGTGATTACGATTATCATATTTATTGCTTTGAGCAGGTGGATCCAAGGTGGGATGCAAGGTGTAATCAAGGGGAGTAATTGATTATTTGACAAAAAGGCCGGCAGGGCAAATATCCTGCCGGTCTTTTTTATTTGTAACCGCTCAATGTTGGGCAGTGTATAAAAAAGCATAGTTACCGAAACCCCATCAATCCTGATGTATCTCAAATATTTCATTAAAGTCATCAGTCAGTTTCTTGAAAGCCTCCATGAGATCAGGGTCAAAGTGTTCCGGCATCGTCCTGCCGTCGCCTATGGTTATTATTTCAATTGTTTTCCTATGGTCAAAAGCAGGTTTGTAAGGACGCCTGCTCCTGAGCGCGTCATACTGGTCAGCAATATTCATTATCCTGCCGGACAACGGGATATTATCCCCTTTCAGGTCATTGGGGTATCCTCCTCCGCTCCACCGCTCGTGGTGAGAGATGGCTATCTCCGCGCCCATGTTGAGAAAGGGCGATTCCGCGCCTTTGAGAATATTTGAGCCGATCACTGTATGGTTCTTCATGATCTTCCATTCAGCCCCGGTATGCTTGCCCGGTTTCAAAAGAATAGCATCAGGTATGCCGACCTTTCCGATGTCATGCATAGGCGCGGCATAAAAGATATTCTCTGTAAAATCCTTATCCATACCCATCTTTTCAGCGACCAGCTTTGTATAGTACCCCACCCTTCTGATATGCGCTCCTGTTTCGTCATCCTTGTACTCAGCGGCAATAGTAAGCCGCTGCACAGACTCTATGTAGCTGGACTCTATCTTCTTGTGCGCCTTCCCAAGGCTCGCAAAGGCCTCTGACAGCTCCTTTGTCCTTTCCGCAACCTGCGCTTCAAGAATAATATTATGCTCTTTCAGAAAGTCATGGTATTGCTTTATCTCAAGATTGTTCCTGACGCGCAAAGCCACTTCCTCTGAATCGATCGGTTTTGTCAGAAAATCATTTGCGCCTTTTGATATGCCGGTCAGTCTGTCCTCTCTGGAATCAAGAGCTGTCACGATTATTATCGGGATATGTTTGGTAAGATCATCGGCCTTGAGCTTTTCAGTTGCTTCAAACCCGTTCATCACAGGCATCATTATGTCCATGAGGATCAGGTCAGGCATATGCTTTAACGCCATTGCAACACCTTCCTCACCATTTCCGGCAGTCAATGTCTCATAGCCGAGATGTTCGCAGAGAGTGTCAAGAAGTTTCACATTCCTGGCTTCATCATCAACGATCAGTATCTTACGGCTTTTCTTTTCAGTCATATTTATTCTCCATGTGAATATTTATCAATGATTGAAATAACCTCATTTACATCTATGGGTTTGGCTATATAGTCGTTAATGCCTGTCGCAAGAAATTTTTCCCTGTCGCCTTTCATCGCATATGACGTTACGGCAATCACCGGAATACCGGCTGTCTCAGCTTCTGACTTAAGTATCTTTGCGGCCTCGATCCCGTCCATTACCGGCATCTGGATATCCATCAAAATGAGAAGAGGTTTACTCTCTCTTGCAAGCCGGACACCCTCTTTACCATTATCAGCCTCAACTGTTTCATACCCGTGGCTCTCAATGATAACCTTTAAGAGTTTACGGTTTTTTTCGTTATCATCAACTATAAGGATCTTTTTCATCACTTCCCTCCGGTCAGGGGAAGGGTAAATATAAACCTGCTTCCCTTCCCTATTTCGCTCTCAGCCCATATCCTCCCGCCGTGAAGCTCAACAAACTGTTTGCAAAGGCTCAGCCCCAGTCCTGTGCCTGCGTATTTCTTTGTATAAGATGTTTCAATCTGCTGAAACGGCTGAAAGAGCTTTCCCATGTCTTCAGGGGCGATGCCTATGCCTGTGTCGGTGACGGAGATTTCTATTAACTCCCGACCCCCCTTAACTTCCCCCCTTAGTAAGGGGGGACTGAGGGGGGTGTCCTCTATCCGCCGGGCAGAGACATGCACGCTTCCCCCGTCCGGCGTAAACTTCATCGCGTTGCTCAGCAAATTAAATATCACCTGTTTTATCTTCCTTTCATCTGCTGTGATATTCCCAATATTCTCATCAATATCTGATGTCATCTTTATGCCATGCTTCATAGCTTTTTCCTTGAACATCACAAGGCTTCTTTCAATTAATGCCCTTAAGTCGAATGCAGAAGGCTCAAGTCCCATCTTGCCTGCCTCTACCTTCGAGAGATCAAGAATGTCATTTATCAGACTGAGGAGATGGCTGCCGCTATCTTTGATATCAGTGGAGAATTCTTTCTGCTTCTCTGTCAGAGGGCCGGCAATGCCGTCTATCATCACCTCTGAAAATCCTATGATCGAATTAAGCGGCGTGCGAAGTTCATGGGACATATTCGCGAGGAAATCGGACTTTGCCTGGTTTGCCGACTCTGCAGCCTGCCTCGCCAGTTCGAGCTCTGACGTCCTCTCCTTTACCTTATCTTCAAGAATTGCCGCATAGGATCTACGCTCTTCTTCAAGTTTTTTGCGCTCAGTGATGTCCCTGAATACCACAACAGCGCCGACAAGCCTGCCTTCCTCTGTGACCGGGGTGCTGGTATAATCAACAGGAAAACCGGAGCCGTCCTTTCTCCAGAACAGATCATTATCAACATGGTGCGTGGCGCCGTCTTTAGATGCCGCATAAATAGGACATTCTTCCGCAGGATAATCGGTCCCGTCAGGCTTTCGATAGTGAACTAAAGAGTGTATATGTTTCCCGAAGAGTTCTCCTGCATCCCATCCTAACATTTTTTCAGCAGTTGCATTGATAAATGTGCAGTTGCCCTGCAGGTCCACCCCATAGATCCCATCGCCTGCACAGTTCAGGATCAGGCCATGCTGGTTTTTCAGCCGTTGAAGTTCTGAAATATATCTTTCCATCTCGCTCGCCATCTTGTTGATAGACAAACCAAGATCTCCAATCTCATCGCTTCTGCCGTATTCCTCCACCCGCGCAGCAAGGTCGCCCTTTTCTATTTTGTTCACGGCTTCAGATAATTTCAGTATCGGCGCGACTATCCTTCTTGTTGCAATCCATGTGATTATTATCAGCGAAAAAACGATGATGAGAAAGCCGACGAAAAACATCGTATTTCTCGCAAGATAGATATTCTTTAATGCCGCTGCTTCAGGGATTTCATAGATTATTGCCCAGTAGCGGCTCTTGTTCATCGGATCAAAGAATATCTTTTTAAAGCCGTCCACATGGTGGTCCTCTTTATGATACTTAGTAAGACTGTCCAGAGACTTCATCTCATCTAAAGATTCATGCATCACGTTCTTAACTGTATAGTCAAAGCCAAGATCAAATCCAAACTCCTTTGACCTGTCAGGGTGGACGAGGAAAGCGCCATCCTGGTTGATGACATATTTTCTTGCCTCGCCGGCTGCTGTCCTGATATTTGAGAAGATGGCTTCGGCAAATACATTGATGACCACAACACCCCTCACCCTTTTTTGCGCATCATAAACCGGGGTTGCTATCCTGAAGACAGAGGTATGGGGTATTTGTATCACACCTTCTTCGCGATTCAGGTTGACATCTGAATAATAGACCTCGTTCTGCCTGAGCTTCATGGTCTCAGCGAAATAGAGATATTGCGCCTTGTTCTGAAGCTCTTTCCGTGGGATTATCTTTATTGTGTCGCCGACCAGGTCGGCGCGTATGATCTCGTTGCCTTTTTCGTCAAGATAGCGAAGCTGGAAATATTCAGGATGATATTTCAGAAATGCACCGAATATCAGTTCGAGGCGCGCATACCAATGTTCAGTCTTATCTCCTGTAAGCGGGTCTATCCCGTCATTATCCCTTGCCCTGATGATCCCCTGTACAGGCGGAGTTGCTGAAATGACCATCAGGTCATCCTTTGAACTTTTTACAAAATGCTCGATCTCCATTGCATCTTTTTCAATATTCTTTCCGGTTGATTCTAACAATTCATTAACTGCAAGGGTCATTCCCTGATAGTAGGTTGTCCCTCCCATAATGAGGAGGGCAAATGTCAGGAGCGTCCCCAGCCCGAGAATGGTCTTTGCTTTAAGCCCGAATTTCATCTTGTTAAAAATCATTCAATTCCCTTTTTAATTAAAAAATCCTGAATTCTTTTAATATGCGCACCCTCATCAAAGTGCAACTTCTGAAGTTTCAATATGATCTCTGAATCCGACTCTCCTGTCATTTTATCATGCAGATAGCTTTCACCAAGGGATCTCTCCAGCAATAACGACATATCCAATGCCTTTTTCAGTATTATGTCTCCGGATTCAATTTCATTTGCAATATTATCGGCAATTTTCAGACTCTCTTTAATATGGAGCACAGACACAGGCACAACCGTCTCCTGACTCAGTTTATCGCCCATAACATACGTCCTGGCAACTTTCAGAATAAGAGCATGGTTCTCCTCTTCAATAGCAAGCTCTCTGAAGAGGCTTTCAGCCTCGGGGAACAGCCTGCTTAATGCCCTGTATATGCCGGCGCATTTATTCTCAAGTTCAATGCATGCCTCCAACTCTTCATATGAACTCATATTAATACCTCCTTAACCCTTGCTCTCTTCAACTTCCCATTGTCTCACCGGTATTGTAAAGATAAATTTTGAGCCCTTCCCAACCTCGCTCTCAACCCATATCTTTCCGCCGTGAAGCTCAATAAAATCTTTGCAGAGTTTTAATCCAAGCCCTGTGCCAGCGTATTTCTTTGTATAAGATGACTCAAGCTGCTGAAACGGCTGAAAGAGCTTTCCCATATCCCCAGGGGCAATGCCTATGCCTGTGTCTGTGACGGAGATTTCGATTAACTCCCGACCCCCCTTAACTTCCCCCCTTGGCAAGGGGGGATCGAGGGGGGTGTCTTCTATCCGCCGGGTGGAGATGCTCACGCTTCCCCCGTCCGGAGTAAACTTCATTGAATTGCTTAAGAGATTAAATATTATCTGCTTTATCTTTCTTTCATCTGCTGTGATGTTTCCAATATTCTCATTCACCTCTGATGTCAGCTTTATAGCATGCTTCATCGCTTTTTCCTTGAACATCACAAGGCTTCTTTCAATCAATGCCCTTAAGTCGAATTCAGAAGGCTCAAGCTCCATCTTGCCTGCCTCTACCTTTGACAGGTCAAGGATGTCATTTATCAGGCTGAGCAGGTGCCTGCCGCTGTCTTTGATATCAGTGGAGAATTCTTTCTGCTGCTCTGTCAGAGGGCCGGCAATGCCGTCTATCATCACCTCTGAAAATCCTATGATCGAATTAAGCGGCGTACGAAGTTCATGCGACATGTTGGCAAGAAAGTCGGACTTCGCCCTGTTCGCGGCTTCAGACTGAAGTTTTGCATATTCAAGTTCCGATGTTCTCTCTTTTACCTTCTCCTCAAGCTTCTCACTGTATTCTTTAAGCTGAACCTCAGATCTCTTCCTTTCTATCATCCCTGCCAGTGTGTCAGCTACTGCCTGCAAAAACTCAATCTCACTTTTTTCCTGCCGGTGGCCTTCCTGTAAATAAATCACGACAACCCCCAACACCTTGCCCATGGACAGGATCGGGACATTATAATGTCCGTGAGGAGCTATCCCGTCATAACTGTTTTCATGACGCTCATCCAGGCAATCAGCAAATTGTATCTGCTTGCTTGCCGCTGCCCGGCCGCAGAGACATCTTCCAAAGGGAACTCTTGCACAGATCTCCTGTATCGGGGCACTGAATCCCCTGCTTGCGGTAAGCACCAGCACCTCAGGCTCATCTTCAACAATAAAGATACCGCCTTTGGGCATAAGGGGGAGAAATGGCACAGAAAGGATCACATCAATTGCTTTCCCCAGCAGTTCATTAAGCGGGGCATCTTCCAATGAAATATGAAGGAGTGAATTCAATACATTCTGAATCTCGTAATTTTTATTAAGCTCATCCTCAGCCTCTTTCAGCGCTGTTATATCCTGAACCGTTCCTAACCCTTTTATGGCAATACCTTCTTTGTTGAACTCTATTTCAGCGATCTCCCTCACCCACTTTATATTACCGTCAACAAATACTCGGTGCCTGATATCGTAAAGTTTTCCTTTGAGAGCGGCAGTCCATGCCTTATCAAGCAATTCCCTGTCATCAGGATGAACAATATCAAGAAAGCACTTATAGGACAAGGTAGCTTCCATGGGTATCCCGAATATGCGGTAAGTCTCTTCAGACCAGAAAAGTTCGTCTTTTAATATGTCCAGATACCAGCTTCCGGTATGGGCAACTGACTGAGCCCTCTTAAGACTGGCTTCGCTCTCACTTAGAGCATCTTCCATCTTCTTCCGGGCTGTGATCTCACGCGATACCCATACAACCATCCTTGATTCACCCGGCATGATAAGAGGAGATGTCCTGCCTTCAAACCATGTCTTCCCTGCCTGGACATCGAGCGAATACTCAAGTATCTGCGACTCATTGGTTTCAATCGTCTTCCTTATAGTCGAAAGAAAGAGGTCAGCGCTCTCTTTCGGCAATATCTCATGGAGCAGCCTGCCTTTCAGCTTCTCGGTCTCCGCATAGAGCAGGGCTTTTTTATCAGGGAGTGAAAGCACTTCTATATAGCGGCCGTTCTCGTCCAGAATGAATGATATGTCAGGAAGGGCGCTGGCAAAAGCCTTCAGCCTCTCATCGCTCTTCTTAACCTTCTCCAGCATACGGACATTATTTATTGCAAGAGAAACAATAGCAGTAAAGGAAACTGCCAGGTATTCATCATCTTTGTCAAATTCTGTCCCTCCGGATTTATTTGAACAATAGAGCCTTCCAATAACCTCATCATGCAGAACAACCGGCACACCCAGAAACGTCTTCATCGGGGGGTGGCCGGGAGGGAATCCTATAGATTCAGGATGTTTTGATATATCAGGGATACGCACCGGTTTACCCTCTCTCAATAAATAACCGAGAAGCCCCTTTCCCTCAGGCAGGCCGTGCTCTCTCTTCATACGATCAAAAATATCAGGCGGGATGCCTGAAGGCACAAAATGTTCGTATCCCCCCTCTTTGTTCAAGATGCCGATCACAGCATATTCTGCATCCAGCAGTTTACAGGCGCTGTCAGCTATTTGCTGAAGAAGAATATCAATGTCTTGAGCGCTGATGACCTCTTTAGATGCGGCATAAAGACTGTTCAGATTATTTATAAGTCTTATATTCCGGTCAAAGGTCAGATCAAGTGTCCCGGCCATATGATTGAAACTTTGCGCAAGATCTCCCAGCTCATCTTTACTATCCACAGCCGCAGATACATCATAGAACCCTTTCTCAATCTCCACTGCCATTTCTTTTAATCTTAGGATCGGGACAACTAACTTCCTCCTGACATAAACAGCCATTACTATAAATAGCACAATGGAAAAGCCGATAATGCCAAACCGCAAGTCTCCGTAGAGCCTGAACTCAAACTCATAATTTTCAACGAGCCGATTGACAAACGAGTCAATGGTATCAATACATCTCTTGCTTCTGATATCGTATGCTGCCTGAGCGCCCTCCTCCCCTTTCAGCACCTTGTCAGCAGTCTCTATGATCATGGGCTTCACCTCTGACTGCCATTTAGAGACAAGATCATCTAAAGGGAGAACCAACGGCTGGTGAGTCAGGGGGGCGAGCCCTGAGCTTTTATCCCCGTATTTAACATCATTGAACGTCTTTTCTATTTCCGCGATCTTTTCTGCGATGACGATCTCAATTGTCCGGCTGCGCTCCAAGCCCTCTTCATGCCCTGCCCTGTTAAAGAGCCAGGCTATCTCTACCATCTTTAATCTCAGCGAACCTGCGGCATTGATCCTCCTTGCCTCGCTATGTAAATGTATGGTGAACCAGAATGACGCAGCAGTGAATGCTGTCACTATGAAGAGGAAGATTGAGCCGATGATGATGTATTTTGAGGTGAGAGATCTTATGTTCAGCATTGCCCCCAAATAAAAGTCGTTCTAATCCGGCAGTTAAAAAAGAATATTATGGCGAATATGTTACAGCCATATAATAACTATACAATAAAAAGGGGGGAATTCAAAAAAGGCAACTCATATAGAGAAAGGGCTATTGGAAACTTAAGGAGAATTATTCTTTTGACTTCTCTAAAAAACTCTCAAGATACTCTTTGAACTTCTCAGGAAAGAGCCATCTGATGCCGAGCTTCTCAGCCCATTTTATCGCGCCCTGGTCAGCAGTCACAAGCACCGCGTCAAGCTCTTTTGCAAGGAGTATGAGGTCAACGTCTTCTTTGCTGTCAAGGATGCCTTCTCTGAGCGCCTCCCTGTAGCCCTTCCTCATAGTCTGTATTATCTCCCGCTCATCCATCTTGCCCGCGCTCTTTACGGCAATCTCGGCAACCCTCAGCCCCTTGTTTATCCTCTGCCTCATATCTTCGATAAGCTCATAGAGAAAGAATGCCGGGGTGGTCAGCTCGTGTTTGCTCGGCGATTTTTGATGAATAACTGCAAGGAGCGCTCCGGGTATCTGCTTCTTGTCCACAAAGTTCAGGAGTTCGTTAAAGATAGATGACGGCATATAAAACTCAAGCGACGGGATCTGCTCTGCCATGCGCAGAAAGTTTTCCATAGCCTCGGTAGGCGAGTTTCCAAAGTGATTGCGCACATCAGGATTCACAAAGAGGCTTGTATCAAGGACGAGTCTCTCTTTTTTATTTTTTACAGGCGCCATTCAGATCAAAAGCAAGCGTGTTCCAGCTCTTACATTCAGGGCACCTGCCTGCCCATTTTTTGGAGGTATATGCACACTTTGAACAGCAGAAAGGTATGACGATCGGTTTATCTACCTTAAGAGCCTTCTTGAACTCTTCTGCAGCCTGTTCGTACTGCGAGCGCCTTTGATAGATATTGCCGAGCAGCACATGTATATCAGGAGAATCAAAAACAGAGAAATCGATATTGTTTAAAGTCTGAAGCGCGTCATCTATCATCTCAAGGCGGTAGTACAGCTTTGCAAGGAGAAACTGTATCCTGGGGTCTGCCGCGTTCTTTTCAGCAGCCTCCATATAAAAGTCTATGATCCTGCCGGGCTCGCCAATGGAGAGAAATAGGTCCTCAAGCCTCGCAAGGAATACAAGTGATGATGTTGTCTGATAGCCGTTAATAAGTATATCTATGGCATCATCATCCTGATTCTCTTCAAGGCATGTCTCTGCGAGAGCGATGTGAGCCGCTATAAAATCCTTGTCAGCCTTGATGATCGATCTCAGTGCCTTTACCGCTTTATCCGAATTACCGGCTGTGATCTGCTGGCGGCAGAGTTCATATCTATAACCGAGAAGCGTATCCTCCTCATTGATTATCTCATCAGCAGACAGGTCGCCCTTGAGTATCTTGCCCTGGACATCTATCACGTCATCCCACCTTCTGGTCTTATCAAAGATATCCCTCTTCTTGCGGAGCGCCATAAGGTTGCCTTCGTCAATATCCAGCACCCTGTTAAGATATTTCAATGCATCCTGCCATTTCTGTTCTTTCTCAAATACCCTTTCAAGAGACATCAGGGTCTCAATGTCCCTCGGCTTCAGGGCAGCGGCTTTGGCATAATAGTCCCTGGCGCTGACAAGGTCGCCCTTTTTAAAATAAACATCTCCAAGCCTCAAAAAGGCGTTCGCATGCTTTGGCTCCTCGTCATTTATGCGCTTAAGAAGCTCGGCAGCCTCATTAAGCCTTGAGGCATGGAATGCGTTCAGTCCCTTTGCGTAGTGCTGCTCTATCTTCTGTTCTTCCTTTTGGCTGCGCTGCTCCTGCCAGTTATCGATAAAACGCTTTGCATCCCTAAAAATTGTCACAATAAACATTGAGAAGAAACCAATCGCCGTTGACATGAGAATAACGGCGATAATGGGGATATCTTTAAAGGTGGTTCCCTGCCAGACGGTCACTGAGACAGTGCTGCTGTTCAAGAAAGCCAACATGCCTAATGCGGAGATGAAGATCAAAATAAACAGAATTATTATCTTTCCCATTCTATTTCCCTAAAAAACATTAACCTTTGAAAGATATCCTCGGCGCATCCATCCAGAGCTTTTCAAGATCGTAGAATGACCTGGACTCCTCATTGAATATATGAATTATTATATCACCGTAATCCATCAATACCCACTGGCCGTTCGCCATCCCCTCTATGCCCATAGGCTTGATGCCGGCATTTGTTTTAAAGTCCTGCTCTATAGCCTCGGCTATGGTCCTTATCTGGACCGGGTTCTCCCCTGAACAGATAACAAAATAGTCAGCGAATGCGGTGAGGTCTGAAAGCTGAAGTATGATGATATCTTTGGCCTTCTTGTCAGAAGCTGTCTTTGCCGCCTCAACAGCCCTTTCTTTAATGATCTTGTCTATGGAAGTTTTACTTTTTTTCAATTGATGTCCTTACAAAGAGTACGCCTCAAACCGCTCATTATTTGCAGGTTCTCACTCTTCAGTTATTATTATTTTTATACAGGTTATGCAAAATTATATAGGATTTAACAGATTCAGGCAAGAGGCTCGCAGTATCCATGCCCCTGCTTATCGCCTCTCTGATATGCGATGAAGAGACATTCACATCAACCACCTTGCAGAGGATGGTCTCCTTTTCTCCTGAGGCAGCAAGTGCGAATACTCTTCTTTCACCCCTGTCAAGCTCATCCAGTATATTTTTTGAAACTCGTTGCAGATACGGTGATGATGACAGTCCGGCAAATGAATAGCCCGGCCTTGAGATCACAACCACATTGACCATTGAGAAGAGCCGTTCCGTCTCTTTCCACAGCGGCATGTCCCTGAACGCGTCTATCCCGATTATTAAAAATAGGGCCACGCCTTCCACTGCCAATTTCTCTACCGTCTCGATCGTATAAGATTTCCCCTCTCTTCTAAGTTCAATATCTGAGGCCTCAAATTCGGGATGTCCGGCGATCGCCGCCTTAACCATCTCAAACCTATGGCCTGCTTCTGCAAGTCCGGGTTTATTAAACGGCGGGCTGCCTGCAGGCACAAAGATAATCTTATCAAGTGATAGTACCCTGAGGACTTCTTCAGCAGTCTTCAGATGGCCATAGTGAACAGGATTGAACGCGCCGCCGAATATACCGATCTTCATGAGTTGTGAATTTTACCTTTTAACTTTTATTGAATTTGATAATTTGTAAAACCGCTAAAATGTTTATGGT
This sequence comes from Thermodesulfovibrionia bacterium, assembly GCA_030646035.1. Lineage (NCBI taxonomy): Bacteria > Pseudomonadati > Nitrospirota > Thermodesulfovibrionia > Thermodesulfovibrionia bacterium. Next base: position 123,893 of record JAUSMY010000030.1, read on the forward strand.
TAGAAATAAACTGTCAAAGGAGAGGTTTATTGCTCCTTTGAGCTTGGATAGCGCCAGTAGATATATTAACGCATATATCATTGCGCCGCCTGCAATCAATCCAAGCATATTACCGAGGCGATTTTGTTTAAATAATAAATAGGCAGTTAGAAAGTAAATAGGAATAAAAAACATATCGGGGTACATCAATGTATTGTAGGCTTCTTCAGGGAAAGCCTCGGGGCGAACCCATGTGCCATTTATAACAGCGCCTACAGCGTATGCCTGAAATATGCCCCAGGCAAAGAACCAAATTATTGCTATCCACGGTTTTTGTTCTTTTGTGTTCATTTTTTCTAACCTAAGATTAGTTTTTATATTTGTTCATAATCGGAGACCAGGCATCTACCGCTTTCACAGAGGATTCCCTTGTGAATACCGAATGTATTATGTTTGACGGTATCGCAATCACATCCCCTGATTTGACCGGATAGACTTTGCCCTCAACATCAAAATACAAAACCCCTTCAAGAACCATAGTTATTTGCTCGCTTTCATGACTATGAGAATCAAATACGCTGTTCTGCTGCACCTCGAAATAGGTGAACATCGTTTTCTCAAGTGATATCCCCCACATTTTTGCGCCGGGAACGTCTTCTTGTAAACGAAGAATATCTTTTGTGCAAAACTTTACTCTTCCTCCAATATCCTGCATCATGCATATCGCAGATGAGGGGCATATGCTTTTAAATTCTTCAGTGTTTTTGATCTCTGATGGCACTCGTGTTCTGTCTATTTCCTCAAATCCTGTCTTTTTAAAAAACCCGCTTGCTGTAGTTGTAAGCAAAAACAGCTTTTCCACATTGTTCAGTTGGGCGAAAGACCTGATCTTATCAACAAATGTTTTTCCAATACCATTGTTGCGCGCCGCCTCTTTTACCGCCAACGACCTTAACAACGCCGTATTACTTACTATCTCAATCCCGCCTACTCCGATAAGCTCACCACCTTCTTCCGCTAACAAGAAATTTGAAATATGTCCGTCGATATCTTGATATGGAAGATCAACTGCCGCCAGAAGTTCACTAACTCTCGGTAAATCTTTATGTTCCGCAAATCTGAATATCATGGGGTATTCTTCTATTAATTCGTCTTGAGGCTAACTGGATAATAAAATGGAATTTAGAAAGCTATTATGTCCTTACCTGCCCATTGCCCATTACAATGAACTTCGTGCATGTAAGCTCCTCAAGCCCCATGGGGCCGCGCGCGTGTATCTTGTCGGTTGATATCCCCATCTCAGCTCCGAGGCCGTACTGAAAGCCGTCACTGAACCTTGTTGAGACATTCACCATTACCGAAGATGAGTCCACCTCTTTAAGGAACCTCATCGCCTTGTTATAGTCCTCGGTGACTATTGAATCGGTATGCGCAGAACTGTACTTTGCGATATGGTCCATTGCGGCATCAATGCCTTTCACAATCTTTATGTTCATTATCTTGTCGATATATTCAGTATGGTAATCATTATCTGCGGCAGGTGAAACAGCTTTATCATATTTTCTTGAGGCCTCATCTCCCTTAAGCTTGACCCCTGCCTTCTTGAACCTCTTTATCATAGAAGGGAGGAATTTTCCTGCGATCTTTTCATCCACAAGCATCGTCTCCATGGCGTTGCATGTAGCGGGACGCTGCACCTTGGCGTTAAAGCATATCTCTTCAGCCATCTTAAGGTCTGCGTCACGGTCAACAAATACATGGCAGACTCCCTTGTAGTGTTTGAGCACCGGGATACGCGAGTTCTCAGTAACAGCCCTTATCAGGCTCTCTCCTCCGCGTGGAATGACAAGATCTATTATCCCCTCAAGCTTGAGCATCTCCATCACAGCCTGCCTGTCAGGCGTATCTATGAATGTTATAACACCCTGATGTATGCCCTGTGATTTTATCGCGCTTCTGAGTATCTTCACTATAGCTGTATTGGAGTGGATCGCCTCGGAGCCGCCCCTGAGCACGACCGCATTGCCCGCCTTAAGGCAGAGCGCGGTAGCATCTGCTGTCACATTGGGCCTTGATTCATAGATGATAGCTATGACACCGATGGGGACCCTCATCTTGCCGACCATCATTCCGTTCGGCCTTGTCTGCATCTTGAGAATCTCTCCTGAAGGATCAGGCAGTGCCGCTATCTCAACAAGCCCCTGCGCCATATCTTCTATACCCTTTTGCGTAAGCGTGAGCCTGTCAATCATAGCCTTTGAAAGGCCCTTCTTTTTTGCTTCTGTGACATCCTTTTTATTCGCAGCCTGAAGCATTTTTGAATTTTTCAGAATGGCATCAGCCATCTTTATCAGTGCCTTGTTCTTCAATTCAGAAGATGCCTTTGCAGCAGACCTGGAACCTTCCTTTGCCTCAAGCGCTTTTTTTAATACGTATGCCTTTATATCCATGAAAGTCCTCCATCAATTAATAGCGATTGAAAATTTTAGCATAAACAACAGGAAAGAGAAATGTTATGTCTGCGGAGAGATGACCGTGTTCAGCAGCTATTGCTTATTTCAAAAAACTCGGTACTGCATTGCATAAAGGCATCCACAATATCAGGGTCAAAGTGTTTGCCCCTGTCTGTCATTATTCTTTCAACCGCTTTCTCATGCGGTATCTCGCCTTCATAAGGCCTTGAAGCCCTGATCGCGTCATAAGCATCACACAGAGCGAATATCCTGGCTTCTAAAGGGATCTTATCTCCTTTTAAACCGATATAACCGGTACCGTTATATTTTTCATGGTGGTAAGCGCAAATATTTCTGCCCATGATCAGAAATGACTGTTTTGTTATAAACTCATCAATATCCCTGTCAAGCACGCTTTTCCCTATATGAACATGTTTTTTCATCTGCTCATATTCTTCATCGGTCAGCTTCCCTGGTTTTAACAATATGGCATCCTTTATTCCGACCTTCCCAATATCATGCAGCGGCGAGGCATCGGCAATATCCTGAATGAATTCTTCAGTGATCACATTACGGTACTTATTATTCTTCCGCAGCTGCCTCGTCAGAGCCAGTGCATATTTTGTTGTCCTTTTTAAATGACAGCCGGTATCGACATCTCTGCATTCAGTTAGGTCAGCAAGAGAATGTATCAGTGTCTTCTGAGATGAAATAAGTTCTTTATACCTCGATATATTCAGATATGCAACAAGGCCTATAAGAGAGACAAAGAGAAGAACAAGCGAGGCTGGCGGCATTGCAAGGCCCAGCATAGATGCCCTGAACAATGAAAGGTCCTGTTTATTGCCAAGCAATAATTTTCTTATCGAAAGTATATCAGCGGTAAGGTAGTGTATACTCTCTTTTTCAGAAATATCGAGTTTGCCCTGCCTGCCGATAAATGTAAATTTGGACTTGTTGAGTTTAAGGGTGCCGTCAGACCCAAAAGAGATGATATTGCCCTCTTCAGTATTAAGAAAGATATTTTCAGGCAGCCGGCTTAAGATCTTTGAAAGAAAGATGCTCATTACGAGAAAACCCTTTCGTGTGCCTTTGGAATCAAAAAGAGGAGTTGCCAGATCAATCATTGGAATATAATTAACAACTCCTCTTTTCTGTTCAGCATTAAGCTTTACAGAAGACACATATACATCCCATTCATTCAGATCCGAAGGATAGTTAATATTATTAAGGCGCATGATATTAACAGTATCGCCATCATCATTAACCACATGGTTCACGTCATAATTGTTTTCTACCTTTATAATTTGATGATTTTCAGTATCAATGATGCTTATCCGGTACAAGTCAGAGTAATTCGATTTCAGATCATGAAATGTATCCAGCACCTCATCTTTCTTCAGGGAAGACGTGAAGCCGCTGTCAGTATATTCTCTTGTAACAGCACTATCCTTAACAAATAAGAGCTGGCTGGCCAGTCCTGAAAATAATACCTCCAACACTTCTTTAGCGGTCTCAAGGCGGGCTGCCGAGGTATTCTCCTGAAGTGTTATCTCAAGATCATATATCTGCTTTGCAGTAACAAAAACAACAAAACTCACAACAAGAAACAGCGTCAAAACCACTGATATCAACACCTTGTTCTGTCTGAAAAATTTACTGGTCATTTCAATAACACCGGCTGAATGAATTTTGATTTATATGTGATAAGCTCAAACTGACGTTTAAAGTCTATCACATATAAATCTGAGTTCAAGCTGATGGCAATATTTACTGGAATTGCGGGGTGTTAACGCGAGAGGCTATTATGCTCCGGCGGTTTCTGCCTGAACCTTTTCAGCCTTTGCCTTTTCACGGGCAGCCTTTTTCGCCTCAAACGCAAGGGCGATCTCAGCATAGTTGATCGTCCCTTCGATGGCAAGAGAGGGACACTTGGATGTGCAGATGCCGCAGCCTATGCACTTTTCCTGATCAATGACATGCAGTTTCTTCGGCTCGCCTGAAGCGGCATTCACCGGGCAGACCTTTGCGCAGATTCCGCAGCCGATGCATTTTTCATTGATAAGCGCTTTCGGCCTGAAAGGCAGGTTATCTACGATTGCGTCTGTCGGGCACTTTATTACGCATAAGCCGCAGACTTTGCACTTGTCGATATCAATAACAGAGAGGTTATTAGTAATTGCAGGCGCGTCATACGGGCATACCTTTACGCACATGCCGCATCCGATACAGCCGACCCTGCAGTTCCTCTTTGTGTCAGCGCCCTTGTCCTTTGAACGGCATGTGACCAGCACCTCTTTTGAAAGAGGCAGTATTGAAATGATCTGTTTCGGGCAGGCCTTTGCACATTTTCCGCATGCCGTACACTTTACAGGATTTATAATGGGCAGATTCTCTTCGCTCATGTTTATTGCGCCGAAAGGACATGCCCTGAAGCATGTTCCATAACCGAGACAGCCATATACACACGATTTATCTCCGCCGCTTGCAAGCACAGCCGCCTTGCAGTCTCTTATGCCCTCATATTGGAACCTGCGGGATGACTTTGACGCGTCGCCATTACAGAGAACCCTTGCGATCTTCGGCTCAGTTATCTCAGCAGCCTTGCCGGATATTTCAGCTACAGCTTTAGCGCAAGGCGCACCACCGGGGGTGCAGAGGTTTGGCGGGACATCCGGGTTTGAAATAACCGCCTCTGCATACTGACGGCAGCCTGGATAACCGCATGCTCCGCAGTGCGCGTGCGCAAGAACCTCAAGTATCTCCTCAACCCTTGGGTCGGTCTTGACGTCAAACTTCTTGGCGGCAAAGGCAAGTCCAAGCCCGAACAGGGCTCCGATACCGAGCAGAAAGATTGCAGAAAACTTGAGCACTGAAGCGATATCTACAAATTCCTTTGCCTCTACGCCTCCGCCGACACCTGCATAAGAGAGCGAAGAGGTTAAGAGGATGAGAAGATAAGAGAACAAGAAGATAAAGCAGGAAGCAGCCATAAGCTTCTTCTTTCTTATTTGTCCTTTAATCTTTTTCGTTTCTGGTTTAAACATTAAATAATTATTTCCTTAACTTTAAATTAAAGTGTAATTAATCCAGAGAACCCCATGAACGCAAGCGATATAAGGCCTGCAAGAACAAAGGCTATAGGCAGGCCTCTGAAAGGAGCCGGCACATCCGCAAGCTCCAGTTTTTCACGTATGCTCGCCATTATGATCAGCGCAAGCCCGAACCCGAGCCCTGAACCGAGCCCGAACGCAATCGTCTCAAGAAAGCTGTAGCCGTGATCAGCGCTCATCAAAGGAACCGCAAGTATGATACAGTTTGTAGTTATCAACGCAAGGTAAACACCGAGTTTGTAATATAAAGCCGGGCTGACCTTCTTCATTATTATATCCGCGGACTGAACAAACGAAGCCACCACGCCTATGAATATCATGATCTTGAGAAAAGCTATATCAAGAGGGATCATTATATAGAAGAAGATGAGCCAGCTTAATGCGGCGCTGACCACCATAACGCATGTAAACGTAATGCTCATGCCTATCGCAGTCTCCATCTTCTTTGATACGCCGAAGAAGATACAGAGGCCGAGGAACATGGTAAAGACAAAATTATTGATCAATGATGATGCGATGATCAGCTGAAAAAGTTTTCCAAAGTCCATAAGTTATATCTCCTGAATCCTTATACGCCGGAGGCGCCTTTGCCCCCGAAAAATCTTATATCAACCCAGTTAAAAAATGCCATGAGAACACCGACCGCGAGAAAGCCGCCTGCGGGCAGTACCATAATGAGCAGCGGTTTGCCGTCAACGATCGGGAACCCAAAGAGTGTTCCCTTACCGATAAGCTCCCTGAAGAAACTAATGACCAGCATGGCCACAAGAAAACCCAGCCCGCTTCCTAATCCGTCGAAGAACGCCTTTGACATTTTATTCTTGCTGGCAAAGACCTCAGCCCTCGCAAAGATCGAGGCAAAAGCCACAATTATCTGAATATAAAGCCCTATCACTTTATATATATCTCTAAAATAAGTGGACATGGTCATATCTATAATAGTGACGTAACCGGCGATAATGAACATGAATATCGGGATACGTATCTTCGGATGTATGAAGTTTCTGATTGCAGACACTGTAACATTGACCATCGTCTGGACAAATACTACCGAGACCCCAAGAGCAAAACCGGTCTTTAAGCTGCTTGTAACAGCGATTGCAGGGCACAGGCTGATAGCCATACGGAATATGGTATTCTCGCCGAATACGCCGTTCTTCAGAAGTTCCCAGTTGCTCTTTACACGAATATGGCTCATTTCTCAACCTCGCTTGTACTGTTTCCTGAACCCAGTTTTTCCTTGAGCATATTAACCGCATTCTTGACCGCATCTTCAGCCACCGCGCGGGTTGATATGGTAGCTCCTGTTATCGCCTGAATATTCTTGTCAGTCTCTGTCTTTACAACAACAAGGTCATCTGCGGTCTTCCCGACAAACTGATCAAGAAAATAATCTTTCTCCACCTCATCTCCAAGTCCGGGTGTCTCTTTATGCCCGAGTATCTTTACTTTCTTGATAAGAAGATCGTTGCCCAGAGAAACAAAAACATGTATATAACTGGAATAGCCTTTGCCGTAGCTCTCCGCGATATATCCGATATCCGTGCCGTTTATGCATTTTTTTATTTCCTTGGACTTGCCGGTCTTTTCATCCGTTACCTTCTCTATCTTTACCTCTCCGCATTTCCTCGCGGCATAGTATTCAGAATGTTTATGGTGCGGTTCCCACATTCCCAATTCCTCAACCTGATCTGCCTCAGGCATCATCGTCTGAAGGGCCGCCTCTTTCTCCTCTTTCTCTTTCTGAAATTTGACCGGAGAGGTATAAGCATAGATAACCGCTATCAATAACCCGCCTATGACATATACAACAGCGAGGTTAAAGGCTATCTTTATGATCTCTATTGGTTTCATTTCTTATCTTCCATGACTTTCTTCTTCTTGACCGCCCCGAAGAGGTCAGGTTTTACACCCCTGTCGATAAGCGGGGCGAAACAGTTCATAAGCAGTATCGCAAACATTACGCCCTCAGGATAACCGCCTTTCAAACGTATGAGCATGGTCAGTGCCCCGCAGCCTATACCGAAGATTATCTGGCCTTTCCTTATAGTCGGGCATGTCACATAGTCTGTAGCCATAAAGAAGGCGCCGAGCACCAGGCCGCCGCTCATCATATGAATAATGGGGTCGCCGGAAAACAATCCGCTTTTGCCGCCAAACGCCCAGGCAAGCAGGCCGACTGTCGCCATAAAAGAGACTGGTATATGCCAGGTTATATACTTTTTATAAAGAAGATAAAGAGCTCCGATAAGGAGAAATATCACCGAGGTCTCACCGAGAGATCCTGCCCTGTGGCCTGTAAAAAGACTCATGTACAGGTCGCTTTTTGTTCCGAACGCCTCAATGAGCTTTGATATGCCTTCTTCCTTTAATATCCCCAGAGGGGTCGCAGTGGTCTTGGCATCAAGAGCAGCAAATGCGGCAGTAGGCTCTTTCCATACAGTCATGGCCTTTGTCCATGTGATCAATAAGAAGGCCCTTCCGATAAGCGCCGGATTAAAGACATTATATCCAAGCCCGCCGAAGAGCTGCTTTACAATTACTATAGCTACAAACGAACCGACTATTGGTATATAAAAAGGAAGGTCAGGCGGAAGGTTCATCGCAAGGAGAAGCCCGGTCAGGAAGGCGCTCCCGTCATGCACAGATATCTTTTTATTTAAAGACCTCTGGTAGATATATTCAAAACCTACTGAAGAGCCGATACATAGAGCGGTTACAAACATCGCCCTTGGACCGAAATAGTAGAACGATGCTATCAAAGCCGGGAAGAGCGCAAAGTTGACGCTCCACATTATCTTTGATACAGACTCCTCATCCCTGACATGAGGGCTGACCGATACGATCAATTGTTTATCTTTTTTCTCTTCCGCCATTTTTACCTTTTAACTTTCAACTATTAACTCTAAACTTATTTACCCTGGTTTGGTCTGTGATTTGGCAAGCCTGACGAACTGAACCATCGGCCTCTTTGACGGACATACGAAAGCGCATGACCCGCATTCAAAGCAGTCAAAGAGGTTGTAATCCTTTGTCTCTTCAAAACGGCCCTTCTCGGAAAGAATACTTATCATTGAAGGATTAAGCCCCATCGGGCAGACATCTATACAGCGGCCGCATCTTATGCAGGCGGAGTACTCGTCAGTTGATATGAACTCATCTTCACTCTGAACAAGTATCCCTGAAGTTCCTTTAATCACAGGAACATCAAGGTTCCACTGGGCAAAGCCCATCATAGGCCCGCCGCTTATAACCTTCACAGCGCCCTCAGCAAGACCGCCGCAGTCTTTAATGATCTCTGATACAAGTGTGCCTATACGGACCATGAGGTTCTTCGGCTCCTTAACACCTCTGCCTGTTACCGTCACTATCCTCTCAATAAGAGGCTTGCCAAAGCGTACCGCCTCATATACGGCAAGTGCTGTGCCGACATTCTGAACAACAGCGCCGACATCCATTGGAAGGCCGCCTTTCCCTGGAACCTCTCTGCCGGTGATAGCCTTGATCAGCATCTTTTCAGCGCCCTGCGGATACTTTACTGTAAGAGGCCTGACCTCTATGCCGGCCTCACCCTCTGAAGCCTTCTTCATCGCCTCAATTGCGTCCGGCTTGTTCTTCTCTATTCCTATATATCCGTTTGTCACACCGACCGCTTTCATTATCAGTTTAAGCCCGTTAACAATAGACTTTGGCTGCTCCACCATAAGCCTGTGGTCAGCAGTGAGGTAGGGTTCGCATTCAGCGCCGTTAAGGATGACAACATCAATTGTTTTTTCTTTGGGAGGGGAGAGTTTCACATTGGTTGGAAAAGCTGCCCCTCCGAGCCCGACTATGCCTGCATCCCTTATCAGTGCCTTTATCTCATCTGCGCTTAAAGCCATGAAATCCGGGGTATCAATTAATGCAATGCCCTCGTCTTTCTCATCGCTCTCTATCACAACAGACTGCACCATTCTGCCTGAAGGGTGAAGAAAGTCGCTTATTGCAACGACTTTGCCTGATATGGAAGCGTGAACAGGAGCGGATACAAAACCCGGCGCGGAGCCGATCAGCTGGTACTTTTTGACCTCATCGCCGATACTCACCTCAGCCTTTGCAGGCGCGCCTATATGCTGGCTTAAAGGAATTACCACTCTTTTAGGTAAAGGGGCATTCTGGGTTGGATTGCCAGCAGTAAGTTCTTTGGAGTCATGGGGATGAACCCCTCTTTTAAATGTATCGGTTCTAACCATTTAATAATCAATCCTTAAAATTTATGTCTTCGAGGAATAAATCCTGGTTATTATACAGAAAGAAGCAATAAAAGTGCTCATAAATATTTTATAAATTAATAAAAAACATTAATAGTTTTTGATATATAAAGAGGATTCATTTAATATGCTGCGATTTTAAAAAATAATTCGGTTTTTGTAAGCATTTTCCTTGCCAATCTCTTTACTTGGCATAGTCCCTATGATAGAATAGCTGCAGAATGAAGGGTAAGTTTTTTATTGTATTATCAATAATATCAGCCCTTGGGATCTTAATCCTCCTGGGCAGCAATGAAGAAGGTATTATTATAAACCCCTCATACCATACTTCTGTAATGCGTGGAATTCACCTGAACCACAAAAATGGAAATGCACTCAAATGGGAACTCTTTGCCAGGAACGCGACATTTCCGGAAGACAAAAAAGATATCATTATTGATTCACTTGAGCTGAAGATCCATGACGGGCATGATATATATATTACCGGCGGGAAAGGTATATATAATATAAACAAGAAAGACCTTGCTATAGAAGATAAGATAGAGATAAAACTGAAAGACGGGGTCTTTAAAACCGATTCGCTCAAATGGGAAAGCGAAGAGGGGCTGATAACTGCTCCTAATGGTGTTGAATTTATTAGTGATAATTTCACAATTGAAGGAACCGGACTTGTGGCTGACGTAAGCAAAGAGAAGATAAGGATACTTAAGAATGTCAAAGGCACTTTTTACCGTTAACATATTCCTGGCGATTACATTATTTTTCATGCCGGTAGTTGCCTCACACGCGTCTACCCTGAAAAGAGACACCCCGATAGTTATTACCTCCGATACGCTGACCGCTGACAATAAAAATGACACAGCCATATTTGAAGGCTCTGTCGTTGCAACATCTCAGGATATTAAGATCTCCTCAGATAAGATGACAGTTTATTACAGAGATGGAGACAGCAAGATCGCAAAAATACACGCAGTTGGAAATATCAAGGTCCAAAAAGACGGGATGGCTATCTTTTCAGAAGAAGCGGAATACATAGATGAAGAAGAGAAGATAATCTTTACAGGGAATCCTAAGGTCATTGAAAATGATAACTCCATAACAGGGACCAGAATAATCTATTTCCTCAAGGATGACCGAGCTGTTGTAGAAGGCAGCAAGGTACTTATAAAAAACAAGAAATAATAATTATATGCATACTCTTGATATTACAGAACTAAAAAAGAGCTATAGCGGCAAACCCGTTGTCTCAGGAATAAGCATGAATATCAATTCCGGAGAGGTGGTGGGGCTTCTCGGACCGAACGGGGCAGGAAAGACAACATCATTCTATATGATACTCGGCCTTATTGAGCCGGACAGCGGCTCTATCTATCTCGACGGCGAAGACCTGAGCAGCTACCCTATGTACAAAAGATCAAGGAAGGGGATCGGCTACCTCCCACAGGAGATCTCAATCTTCAGAAAGCTGAGCGTTGAGAACAATATCAGGGCTGTCATTGAGATGACAGACGCCAAAGATAAAGAGGAAAAGCTGAACCGCATAATGGAAGAGTTCAACCTTGCCCCTTTTGCAAACAGACTTGGATATCAGCTGTCCGGAGGCGAACGCAGAAGAGTGGAGATTGCAAGGGCCCTTGCCATAGACCCTCTGTTTATACTGCTGGATGAGCCGTTTGCCGGGATAGATCCTATTGCGGTAATGGATCTGAAGAAGACACTCTCGCAGCTGAAAAGCAAAGGTATAGGCCTTATCATCACAGACCATAATGTCAGGGAGACGCTCTCGATAACTGACAGGGCATACATAATAAGTGACGGGAAGATAATCGCACACGGCATCCCGACAGAACTGATAGCCAATGAACTTGTAAAGAGAAGCTATCTCGGAGAGGAGTTCAGGTTATAATGGCTATGCAGGAACAAAAACTACAGCTGAAGATGTCCCAGAAGCTGGTGCTTACCCCCCAGCTTCAACAGTCTATAAAGCTGCTTCAGCTTCCTCTTCTGGAACTATCCCAGGAGCTGACCCAGGAGTTGATGAGCAATCCCCTGCTTGAAGAGATCACCGATGGTGAAACTTTTGAAAAAAGTTCCTCATCTGAATTAAAGCATGATGATGAAGCAATTCAACAACCTGTTGAAGAAAGCGAGTCCCCTCTTGAGAAGATATTCGGATATACAACCGATAACTACTTTGAAGAGAGAGAGAGCGACGGCAGGGATCTTGGTTATTTCAATGACGGCATTGATACGCCTTCCCCTTTTGAGCGCAATACCCACAAACCTGACCTTTACGAACACCTGCTGTGGCAGCTAAGGCTTTCAAATATCCCGGAGTCAATAGGCCATATAATCGAGATAATGATAAACAACCTTAATGAGTACGGTTATCTTGACGCTTCTCTTGATGAGATAGCAAAGGCCGCTGAAACCGACATCCAAACCGCTGAGAAAGCGCTGTCAAGTATGCAGGGGTTTGACCCGGCCGGTGTCGGAGCAAGAAATCTTCAGGAATGCCTGATCCTACAGTTGAAACCTCTTGACCTTCAGGGCACTCTCGTTGAGAATATCCTCCGTCATGGCTTTAATGAACTGGAGCGAAAGAACCTGAAGCAGCTTGCCTCAAAACTGCACGCCTCTTTTGACGATATATTAGCCGCTGTGAAGATCATTGAAGGGCTCGAACCAAGGCCCGGAAGAAATTATTCTTCTGATGAACCTACTTATGTAACACCTGACGTCTTTGTTGAAGAAGCAGACGGCCAATTTATCATAACCCTGAACAATGAGGGAAGCCCCAGGCTGAGGATATCAGCTTTTTACAGGAGGCTCCTGGCTGACAAAATCAATCTGGGCAAAGAAGAGAAAGAGTTCCTCAGGGAGAAGCTTCGGTCAGCCCTCTGGCTGCTCAAGAGCCTTGACCAGAGGAACAAGACCATATACAGGGTCACAGAGAGCCTGCTCAAGTTTCAGGAAGATTTTTTTAGAAAGGGATTTAAACATCTTAAGCCTTTAAAATTGAAAGACATCGCAGAAGACCTGGGAATGCATGAAAGCACGATAAGCCGAGTAACTTCCAGCAAATATATGCAGTGCCCTCAGGGGGTCGTAAGCTTAAAGTCTTTCTTCAGCAATGCAATATCTTCGACAAGCGGCAGCATACCTTCGTCAAATGTTAAAGAGACTATCAGAAAGTTCATCGAGGATGAAGATTCTAAAAAACCTTACAGTGACAAAAAAATAACTGAGCTGCTTAAAAACAACGGGGTTGATATAGCCCGAAGGACCGTAGCCAAATACAGGGAGGAACTAAAGATACCTTCAAATACCAAACGCAAAAAATGGGCATGATCAATTATCAGAAATAATATGTAATTTTTAATCACCGGCTTTTAATTTCAATCAAATTGAGGAGGAGCAAATGAACATTACAGTACATGCCAAACATATGGAACTTACAGACAACCTGAAAAAATACGCTGAGGAGAAGATAGGGAAGTTCAATAAGTATTTCAGCGATGTTATAGAAACGACAGTCACCCTCAGCATTGAGAAGTACCGGCACAAGGCAGAAGTCCTCATAAAAGCCAACGGTTCTTTTATACAGGCTGAAAGCATAACCGATGAGATGTATTCCTCCATTGATGAGGTTGTTGAAAAGTTAGAGCGTCAGGTCAAAAAGAATAAAGAAAAACTCGCATCTAAAAGAAAGGGAAGGGAGAAACCCGGAGAAATATTTGCCGGTGAAGAACCTGCCCCTGCCATAATCAAAAGCAGGTCTTTTGATACCAAGCCCATGAGCATTGATGAAGCAGCCATGCAGATGGAGATGCTCAAAAGGGATTTCTTCATATTTACCAATGCATCTTCAGGCCAGATAAATGTTCTGCACAAAAGAAAAGACGGCAATTTGGGGCACATAGAACCACAATAATGAAACGCATTAAAACCGGACATTTCTCTACTATACTGCTGACAGGGCTTTCGGGCGCCGGAAAGACAGTGGCGCTCAACGCCCTTGAAGACAGCGGATTCTTCTGTGTCGACAATCTCCCTGTTACTCTCATTAAGACCTTTGTAAACCTATGCAGCAAAACTCCGGCTGTTTCAAAGGTCGCTATCGGAGTAGATATCAGAGGCGGTAAGTTTCTGCCCGCATTCTCGGATATAATCCCGACCCTTAAAAAGAAGTTTAAGATGGAGGTGATCTTCCTTGAGGCAAAAGAAGATGTGCTCTTGAGCAGGTTCAAGGAGACAAGGCGCCCCCACCCTCTTGGCCTGAATGATATAAAAAAGTCGACACAAAAAGAGAAAAAGCTCCTTTCATCCATCAGGAAAGAGGCAGACAGGATAATAGATACATCTAAATTAACACCGCACCAGCTCAGAAAACTTATTATAAGTTCCCACCTCGGGGCAAATAGCAAAAGCATGGCGATCACCCTGATCTCTTTCGGATACAAGTACGGCGTTCCGCTTGAATCAGATCTTCTATTTGACGTGCGCTTCCTTCCAAACCCTTTCTTTATAAAAGAACTTAAAAAATATCCCGGTACATCGGCAAAAGTAAAAAACTTCGTTCTTCAAAAAGAAGATACAATAAAGTTCCTCGATAAACTCTACCCTCTTCTTGACAGCATAATCCCGCTATATATAAAAGAGGGCAAGAGCTACCTTACGATAGGCATAGGATGCACAGGAGGCATGCACCGCTCACCGGCAATTGCTGAAGAGATTAAAAAGACCCTCAAGAAACAGAAGCTGAATGTCTCTGTATTGCACAGGGATCTGCCGCTCTCATAAAAAACATTGCAGTTCGGTTTTGCCTGGTTTCCTAATGTGTGTGAAATTACACAAAGCTGCAACGTATGGTATTTATTATATTTATCTTAAAGCCATAACTCATTGCAATATATAATAATTCGCAATTTATATAGTAGTGGCACCAACTTTGCGTGTATATATTGGGTATGAGTAACCAGAGACGTTCAAAACGCGTAAATCACAGGCTGGATGCTGAGGTTGTACTTGAGAAAAAGTCATATTGGGGATCAATAGAGAACTTCTCTGAAGTGGGGATCTTCAAGATATCAGTTCCTGATGAAGAAGTTGTCGAATTCATCCCCGGCGCAGGGGTTTTAATAAGGTTTCAACTGCCCTCAAAAGAAGAGATCAACCTGAACTGCTCTATAAAATGGCTGCGTATCACACCCGAACCGCTTGCAGGGATCATATATAACATGGGAATGGAGATACATAACCCGCCGCAGCAATATCTGAACTTCGTTCACAGCCTTTATGTGTTAGAATAAAAAACCTCCTGAAAGGCTGAGAAGCATGCAAAATCAATATAACGAATACTGCTCCTACCTGGTGGGAGAGCTCACCAAGTTAATTTCCATTAATGCCGAAGAATTCAAAATTCTGCTGGATTATTTTCATTGCAGAAATGTTTCCAAAGGCGTGACTCTCTGGAGAGAGGGAGATGATTGTGACTACATTGCATTTGTAGCATCGGGCAGGGTTATGATATCCAAGGAGACAGAGTTAAAGGGCAACCCTGTAGTGCTCGGCATCTACGGCACAGGGTCTTTCATAGGCGCACTGTGCATACTTGATAACAGCGGCAGGGCTGTTACTGCTGAAACACTTGATGACACCTCGCTCATGATAATAACCAAAGAGAATTTCGACAAGCTCATGAATGAAAATCCTGCATTATGGGGGAAACTGCTGAAGGGTATCCTTCTCTCCGTATCAAAGCGTCTTAAAAGTTCCTTCGAACGCCTCGTCACGGTTTTTTAAAAAATCCGTTCCCATCTTATCCACCCGTCATAACCTTGCGTAAGTATGATATTAATCATATCGTATAACATAGATACCATTTACAATATTAATGCCAATAGAGGTAAGGTAATAATGAAGAATTTATCTAATGAAGAGCTCCTGAAAATAAAAGCTGAGATCAACGTATTCCGCTACTTGAGCGAAGAGGATATTAAAGAGATATCCGGCTACTTCAAGATTAAGTCAGCGGCAGCAAACAGCATCATCTGGAAAGAGTTCAGCCCTTGCGACTATGTCGCCTTTATACTTTCAGGAAGCGTGAAGATGACGAAGGAGACGGAGTTCAAAGGGAAAGAGATAGTATTCGGCATTTACAAAAAAGGAGCGACCATCGGCGCCTTATGCATACTTGACCGAGGCATCAGGCCTGTTACAGCCGTAGCATTAGAAGATGTCTCTCTGGTTCTTATTACGCGTGAGGACTTTGATGAACTGATAGAAAAGTATCCGAGATCAGGCGCCAGACTGTTAAAAGGAATGCTCCTTTCACTCTCAATGCGCCTGAGATGTTCATATGACCGCATGACATCGGTATTCTGATTTAAATCGTATTTTCTTCCTCTTTGTCATTCCCGACTGAACCTGTCCCGTGTTTCGAGGAATCACCTCCTTTTATTCCCCTCTAAAAAGAGGGGTGAGGGGTGTGTTGTTTGCTTCTTTTCACTTAACTTACCACTACATTTTGTACCTTGTGTTTTCCTACTCATACAACTATACTTTTCTTATTCAAAAAAATACGGCTGGCAGTATACTAATTGTTAGGACTCACGCAAGGTAACATTATGAATGACGAAACCTATAAATCTGCATTACAAAGAAATCTAAATGAAGTAGTTATGGCAAAGTTAGAGTACGATGCTTATCGGGAAATTGATGAGAAATTACTATTGAACTTTTATGATTCTTTTTTTGTACTCGCGCAAGATTCACTTTTCAATGATATGGTTGCGCATATGATAAAAGTATTAGACCAAGATTCTCAAAGCACCACCTTCTGGTACATTTTCAGATATAAATCGGACGAAGTTAAAGAATTCATAAAGCGAGAGAATATAGATTTTATGGCTATCTATGACATTGCAAATAAACTCAAGATCGTCAGGAATAAAACTCATTTCCATATTGACAAGAAAGGCGTAAAGGACCCAAAAGCTGTATGGGCAGATGCAAATATTACATACGATGAACTCAAATCTAATATAGACGCTATTTATAAAATCTTAAACTATTTTCATAACAAAGAATTCAATGTTGATTTTTTAATACCACCAATAAATGATTTGCAATATATTATTAAAGCTTCGGTCGATGCTGGATATGCGTCAAAACTGGAGTCCTAATAATATCGATAGAAGACATATGGCTAAGCAGAAAGCTAAATCAAACGTAATTCCTTTCCCAAGCAAAAAGACACAAGAGAAACCGAGATGCGGGCTTTGCGGGAAAAATACAAATCTGATCCAGACAGATTGCTGTGGGAACTGGATATGTAATGATGAACATAAATATGTCATATTTTCCTAAGCCAGAAATAGTTGCAGCAGGAATCATAGAAGCTTCACCTTGTGCGGTTATCATCAGACTGAAGGACACAGCGGCAACTGGAAAGACTGCTTGGAATGCAGGCATCCTTCAAGACAGAAATGTACGTTTGGTACGGGACTAATGAATACAATTTTGAAAAACTTGAGAACCCGCCTGCTTACGAACCTACAAAATGCTCTCAATGCGGGATCATTATTAATTTAGGGACTGGTGGTTATTCCGCTCTTGGGGATCAATATTGGTGTGAAGAGTGCCATGACATACTGACAAAAGAAAAGATACAGGAATATGAAAATATCAGAAAAAGAAGAAGTGACTAATCACAGGGAACTACTTCAGTAGCTTCTCAAAATCCTTAGCACCAATTATTAGGATCTGCCTTCTTGACAGCAAAGCCTTTTTTATCACATTATCATAGGCAATATAATAGCATCACCTCTGGAAATAATGCGTTAATGCGTGAAAATCTTATTAAACTATACCAGCTTGTATCTGGACGCCGTTTCCTCAAAATTTACAATGAGCTTAAACGTACTGAGTTTCTAGACCGCGACAGCCTTCTGTCCCTGCAACGCGCCAAGCTTTATAAATTGATCTCTTATGCATTTCAGTATGTCCCTTATTACCGCAGAACATTTGATGAAGTGGGTTTCCGCCCTGAGGACTTAGATAAGGATTTCAACAATTTCCGTAAAATTCCTCTTCTTACCAAGAAGGACATTATTGACCACCGTGAAGAATTCTTCACCACCGACATCAAAGTCCGAAAAAACCTTTTACCGACATCGAGCAGCGGCACCTCAGGAATGCCTCTTAGTTTCTGGCAAGACCGCAATCACTGGGATCACTATAAAGCCGATTATTGGAGGTCTCTGTCATATTCTGGGTGGCAGCTTGGTGACAGGACGGCCTACCTATGGGGAATAATGGATGCAAATAAAAATCAGTCGCTATATGCAAGGTTAAGAGAGAGCATGAAAAAAATTGCAGACAATAGTTTCAAATACAGCGCGCTTGATCTTTCCGATGAAAAATATGCAGAGTTAGCACTCCGCATAAGGCAAGAACGTCCGGTACTACTCACAGGCTATGCTTCAGCGTTGTATGCCTTTGCCCAATATCTGCGGAGAAAAAATCTGACCGACCTGAAGCTACGGTCTGTTTATTCCTCGGCAGAGATGCTTTATCCACACCAACGGGAATTTATTAATAAAACATTGAACTGCAGGATTTTTAACCGGTATGTCTCACGTGAACTCGGGATCATAGCATATGAGTGTGAAATGCATAATGGTATGCATGTTAGCATGGAAAATTGCTATGCTGAGGTCATCGGCTCCGATAAAACACAAGACGGAGGAAATGCCGGTGAGATCATATTAACAGATCTGAACAATTTCGGCTTCCCTTTTATAAGGTACTGTCAGGGAGACATGGTGCAAATGAAAGAGCAAGTTTGCGAATGCGGACGGCAGGGAACTGTAATAGAAAGCTTAAAAGGCCGGACGGCTGATTTATTCAGAAGAAGCGATGGGGGGGTAGTATATGGCGCTTTTGATGTTATTCCTAAAAAAGTCAGCGGGATCAAACAATATCAGATAATACAAAGGGAGGTTGACCTTATTATCGTCAGGCTTGTATGTGACAATAAATTTGATCTGAAAGATAAGGAAACAATTACACGCATCATCAGAAAAATCATGGGGGAGGCTGCATTGGTCAGGTTTGAGTTCCATGACAAACTTTCTCTGTCCTTGTCCGGTAAATTCCGGTATTGCTACTCGGAACTGGCTGAGACCCGGCAGAATGAAAAAGAATAAAAGATCACAGGCCGTTATGGTAACAGAAAGCTCTGTGCCACAAATCTACTTCAGTATCTTCTCAAAATCCTTGACATCCCCTTCGCTTACAGGGCCGTAAACGGTCAGTGCAAACGGACTGTTGTTAATGAGTTTCCGGGCAAAGGATTGAAGGTCTTCAAGAGAGACTGAATCTACAAACTTCAATGTCTCCTCAGGCGTATAATATCTACCGTAATTTATCTCCTGCCTTGCGATGCTGGTCATCCTGCTGTTCATGGACTCAAGCGCAAAGATAAGGCTGCCCTTAAGCTGGTTCTTCGCCCTGACAAGCTCTTCGGATGTGACCGTATCTGAGATGTTCCTTATCTCATTCACTGTGATATCAACCACCTCTTTTACATGGCTCTTGTCTGTGCCCGCATAAACGCCCCAGAGGCCGTTATCGGAATATGAAGAGTTATAAGAGCCTATGGAATATACCAGACCCCGTTTCTCCCTTACCTCCTGAAAGAGCCTTGAGCTTGCGCCGGCGCCGATTATCGTGTTGAGGAGATACATCTTGTATCTTTCCGGGCTCTTTGCAGAGATGCCTTTAAGTCCGAGACAGATATGGGACTCTGAGAGATCCTTGACGACAATGTTAAGAGCACCGTTAAATTTCTGCAACGGCAGATCTCCGGCAGCAGAGGCATTATCAAGGCATCCGATAGTCTTTTCAAGGTGCTCTACAAGAAGGCTCTCATTAAAGTTACCGCTGCATGCGACAACAATGTTGCCTGCTCCGTATTTTTCTTTCCTGTATTGTGTAAGTGAGTCCCTTTTGAATCCGTCTATAACCTCAAGGCTTCCGAGAACTGAAAGCCCGAGCCCCTCCTCGCTCCATACACTTTTGCTGAAGAGGTCATGCACCAGATCAGACGGCGAATCCTCGACCATCTTTATCTCTTCAGCGATGATGCCCTTCTCCTTTTCTATATCTTCATCCGGGAATGTAGAATTCTGGAAGATATCGGTCAGGAGTTCAAGCGCCTGCCCTAAGTGGTCATCAAGCACCTTTATATAGAAAGTTGTATTCTCGGTAGATGTGAAGGCGTTGAGTTCTGCACCAAGGTTGTCAGACTCCATGGCGATCTCTTTCGCGTTCCTCTTCACAGTGCCCTTAAAGAACATGTGCTCCAGAAAATGCGAGATCCCGTTGTTTGCGAGGTTCTCATACCTTGCGCCTGTATTTACCCATATACCGACGCAGACGGAACGGACATCATTTGATTTAAATGATACTAAGGGGATGCCGTTGTTAAGGAGCGTCTTTTTATACATTCAGGTATGTAGTGTTTAGAATGAAACTAAAAGTAGAAAATCAGGTCTTCCCCTGTCGGGGAAAACCCTGGAGAGTCTTTATGAATTATCCGGCATGGCATCTTTACGGCTGACGCCTACCTTACCTGTCTTATCCAGCTTGATTACCTTTACAGGGAATACATCTCCCTCTTTTATCTCGTCAGAGACATTTTCAACCCTCTTGTTTGATATCTGAGAGATATGAAGCAACGCCTCTTTACCTGGCAATATCTCTACAAAAGCGCCGAAGTCAACCACTCTCATTACCTTAGCAGTATATATTTTCCCCATCTCAGGCTCTTCCAATATGCCCTTGATAATTTCAATGGCCTTCTGTGCTGATGCCTCGTCATTTGAGGCGATACTGATAAGGCCTGTATCATCCACATTGATCTTGGCGCCTGTCTCCTCTATTATGCCTCTTATGACCTTGCCGCCGGTTCCGATAATATCCCTTATCTTGTCGGTCTTTATCATCATGGTGTATATCCTCGGAGCATACTTTGCGAGGTCTTCCCTTGGAGTTGTAAGGACTTCATTCATCTTTCCGAGAATATGGAGCCTGCCCTTCTTTGCCTGTTCAAGTCCCTCTTCCATTATCTGCCTTGAAACGCCGTTGATCTTTACATCCATTTGAAAGGCAGTTATGCCCTCGGAAGTGCCGGTCACCTTAAAGTCCATATCACCGAGGTGATCTTCAAGCCCGAGTATATCCGTAAGCACTACGGTCTTGTCACCTTCTTTAATCAAACCCATAGCTATACCGGCAACAGGCGCCTTGATAGGCACACCAGCATCCATAAGAGCCATTGTTCCGCCGCAGACTGTGGCCATTGAGGAAGAACCGTTTGACTCAAGTATGTCAGATACTATCCTTATGGTATATGGGAATTTAGCCCTATCAGGGAGCATCGCCTTTAACGCACGCTCAGCAAGCATGCCATGGCCGATCTCTCTCCTGCCTGCGCCACGGAGAAACTTTACTTCTCCGACGCTGAAAGGCGGGAAATTGTAATGCAGCATGAAGGTCTTCTTATACTCTCCCTCAAGAGAATCTATCCTCTGCTCATCATCCGAGGTGCCGAGTGTAACAACGGTAAGGGCTTGTGTCTCACCCCTTTGAAAGAGCGCTGAACCATGAGCCCTTGGAAGTATTCCTACATCACAGCTTATCTTTCTGACCTCATCCGGCTTTCTGCCGTCAGCCCTTATACCCTTTTCGAGGATCATATTCCTGACCAGGTCTTTCTCTATTTTATCGAATCCGGATGATATATCCCTGGATATGTCATTCTCGGCTGTATTCAGTTCAGCTATCACATCATGTTTGATATTATCAAGGACTGACTGACGCATCAGCTTATCCGGGATTACAATTGCCCCTTTGATCTTCTCAAGGCATATGGAGGATATTTTATTTAATAACTCTTCATTTGTCTCAGGCGGTGTTACCGTTCTCTTTTCCTGGCCTGCTATTGAAACAAAATCTTTCTGTAACTGAACATAACGTTTTATCTCATTATGGGCAAGCTCAAGCGCCTGAAGAAGGACAGCCTCAGTGACCTCTGTGCCTCCGCCCTCTACCATCATTACAGCATTCTCAGTACCTGCAACAACAAGAGAGAAGTCGCATGAATCTGTCTCCTGAAGATTTGGATTCATGATAAATGTGTCACCCATGATGCCAACCCTTACAGCGCCGACAGGGCCGTCAAAAGGGATATTAGAAATACTAAGTGCTGCGGACATGCCGATAATGCCGAGTATGTCTGATATATTCTCTTCTCCGAATGAAAGAACGGATACTATGCCCTGTGTCTCTGAATAAAAACCATCCGGAAATAGAGGCCTTGTGGGCCTGTCAATGAGGCGGGATGTTAAGGTCTCCTTTTCAGTAGCCCTGCCTTCCCTCTTAAAGAAACCGCCCGGGATCTTACCGGCAGCGTAGGTCTTCTCTTGATAATCAATGGTGAGGGGGAAAAAATCTATATCTTTTCTTGCTTCCTTCTTTGCAACTACTGTCGCGAGCACCATGGTGTCGCCGTATTTTACAATAACAGAGCCGTCTGCCTGCTTTGCAAATTTTCCGGTTTCAAGCGCAAGCGAATTGCCTCTTACTTCAAGTTCAACTTTTTTTACCATTTAGAAACTAACCCCTTAAGCCGAGCTCATCAATGAGCTTATCATAGCGCTTTCTCTCTGTTCTCTTCAGATAGCCAAGCAGCCTGCGTCTTCTCCCCACAAGCTTCAGAAGCCCCTTTCTGGAGTTCTGGTCTTTTTTGTGGGTCTGAAAATGCGACATAAGAGCGTTTAGTCTCCCGCTTATCAAAGCGATCTGAACCTCTGGAGAACCTGTGTCAGTCCCGTGAAGTTCAAACTTTTTTATTATCTCGGTCTTGTTTTCGTTGTAGGTTGCCATTTAATTTACCTTTCCTTATTTAGCGAATAAAATTATAGCATAAGACTTCTGTGTATGTAAACAATGTTTAAAAAAAATATAATATTGACAAATAATCTGCAAAAATCTAACTCAGGCTGTAATTTCTGTGCTAATCATTAAATGACATCCTCACATCCTTAACCTTGCCAAAACTCATTCTATGGATCGGGCAGGGCCCGTGCAAAAAGAGGCATTCAATATGGTCCCTGGTCCCGTATCCCTTATGGGCAATGAAATTAAAACCGGGATACTCTCCATGGTAATCCTGCATAATATCATCTCTCACTACCTTCGCAACAACTGATGCGGCAGCTATAGATGCGCTTTTGGCATCACCCTTTATTATATTCTCCTGCCTTATATTTATATCAGGCAGCTTAACAGCATCGATCAATAGAATATCCGGCTTCAGACTAAGGCCCTCAAGCGCAGTCTTCATGGCAAGCTTTGTAGCCTGAAGAATATTTATCCTGTCTATGGTCCCCGCATCTATTATACCGACCCCGACATCGGCGCATCTGCTCACAACCTCCCAGAATATCCTCTTCCTTTTTTTTTCGGGTATCTTCTTCGAATCATCAAGCCCGTGTATAACAAGTCCCGCAGGAAGGATCACTACAGCAGCTACAACCGGGCCGGCAAGAGGCCCCCTTCCTGCCTCATCAATGCCGGCTATAACAGGAAAGTTCCTGCGAATATCCTCGTCATATAAAAAGTTTGGCGGAAGGGCGTTCATCTTAAACTAAGGTCTCAATAAAAGCACAATTTAAAAAAATTAAAAAGAAATGAGCAAAACTCAATGAGTTCTGCTCATCATTACTATTGTTCTGCCTGAAATTATTTATATTTATAAAGAAATGAAAGACTTTTCCTTGATCTTTGCGGCCTTACCCTTCTTGCCTCTCAAGTAATAAAGCTTTGCTCTTCTCACAACTCCTCTTTTCACTACCTCAATACCATCAACAAGCGGAGAATGAAGCGGGATAATCCTTTCAACTCCTACTCCATATGAAATCTTTCTGACTACAAAATTCTCGCGGATACTGCCTCCGCTGCGAGCGATAACCACCCCTTGATAGGCCTGTATCCTCTCTTTTTCACCTTCTTTGACCTTCATCTTGACATTAACAGTATCGCCTATACTGAAATGGGGAATCTCTTTCTTAAAACCCTCTTCTATCGTCTTTATTGCATTCATTTTACTGCTCCTCCTCTATCTCTGAGATCAGTTTTTTATCTAAATCTGTTAAATTATTTTTTTTGAGCAGTTCCGGCCTCATCTGCATGGTCTTTCTCAGTGCCTCTTTCCTTTTCCAGGTCTCTATATCCTTATGATTACCGGATATGAGAACCTCCGGAACTCCAAGCCCTCTGAACTCCCTGGGCCTTGTGTAGTGGGGATAGTCAAGCAAACCCCACGAAAACGACTCATCCTCAATCGACTTTTCGTCACCCAGAACACCCGGAATAAGTCTTGTAACTGCATCTATAATAACAAGAGCTGCGAGTTCCCCGCCTGTCAAAACATAGTCTCCAATCGAGACCTCTTCATCAACAAGCGAAAGCCTTACCCTCTCGTCAATCCCCTCATAACGGCCGCATATAAATACCAGCCTCTTCTCTTCTCTTGAGAATTCCTCTGCCATCGACTGGTCAAAGGTTTTTCCCTGCGGGCTAAGAAGAACAACCCTTCTCTGCTCCCCATCCTCACTAAGGGCATCCATTGCCTTGAATATCGGCTCGGGTTTAAATACCATCCCAGGCCCGCCGCCGAATGGATAATCGTCTGTTTCTTTATGCCTGCCTTCTGCAAAGTCCCTTAAGTTGCAGACTGTTGCATCAAGCAGCCTCTTTTGGCGCGCTATCTTTAAAATTCCTTCATCAAGATAAGCGCTTATTATCTCAGGGAAGATAGTTAAAACATCACATCTCATATTGAAGCCTTATAATTGAAGAAGAGGAGCAAACTCCTCCTCTTCAGTAAGGCAGTAATATATTAATGATATATATTGCAGCAGGTTATTCCAGAATTTCAAGCACAGCACGCTTCCCAAGCTTTGTCCCTGTAGCACTCAGGATGGTCCTCATAGCCCTTGCTGTCTTGCCCTGCTTGCCAATCACCTTTCCAAGATCGCTTGTTGCAACACGAAGCTCAAAAACCACAGTCCTCTCCCCGTCTATCTCAGCAACCGATACCTCATCCGGGTTATCAACCAGTGACTTCGCCATTTTCTCAACCAGTTCCTTCATTTCAACCTCCATACAAATTGGGGATGATAGTTAGATACCAGAGATCTGCAAAAGTTTTTTTACTTGAGATGATGGCTGTGCCCCGCAACCGAGCCAGTATTTAGCCCTTTCCGTATCGATCTTGATCGTTGAAGGATCCGTCAAGGGGTTATATGTCCCGATTATCTCAAGAAATACTCCATCTCTCGGCTTTCTTGAGTCTGCCACAATTACCCTGTAAAATGGCTGCTTCTTTGCGCCTTTTCTTGTTAGTCTTATCTTTACCAAATCATTCCTCCGTTCATATTTGTAGCTTGTAATGATACAAAATTTATAACATAAGATACAAGTGCATAAATAACTGCCTATTAATTAATGAATTAGAATTTAAACTGCGGCATGCCAAAGCCTTTGCCCATTTTAAACCGCTTCATCATCTTTTTCATGCCCAGATGCTGCTTGAGAAGCTTGTTAACTTCAGCAATGTTCCTGCCGCTTCCTGCAGCTATCCTCTTCTTTCTGCCGGCAGATATGAGAACACGGTTCTCTCTCTCATCCCTTGTCATGGAATTAATTATCGCCTCGACACTGACAAAGGCGTTATCGTCTATTTTGACACCTTTAAGCTGTTTGCTCATTCCGGGTATCATATTCAGGACATTTTCAAGCGGCCCCATCTTCTTGATCTGTTTTATTTGGCTCTTGAGATCCTCAAAAGTAAACCTGTCCTTCTTCAGGCTCTCTTCGAGCTTCATTGACTCTTTAACATCAACAGCCTCTTGAGCCTTCTCTACAAGGCTGACGACATCTCCCATGCCGAGTATCCTTGAAGCCATTCCATCAGGGCTGAAGGGCTCGAGGAAATCGATCTTTTCTCCGACTCCTATAAATTTTATAGGTTTCCCGGTAACAGAAAGTATAGACAAGGCGGCGCCGCCGCGAGCGTCACCGTCCATCTTTGTGAGGATGATGCCGCTTAGGTCAAGCCTGTCATTAAATGATTTTGCGATATTAACGGCATCCTGTCCTGTCATGGCATCGGCAACAAGCAGTATCTCATGCGGATTCGATTCTCTCTTAATATCCTCAAGCTGCATCATCAGGTCATCGTCTATGTGAAGACGGCCGGCTGTATCAAGCAGAATGACATCTCTGCCATCGACATTTGCCTTCTTAAGAGCCATTGGAAATACACCAACCGGATTATCTCCCGGCTTTGTCTCATAAACAGGCACCTCGATCTGCAGCCCAAGCGCCTTAAGTTGCTCTATCGCTGCCGGCCTTTCAGTATCCAGCGCGACAAGCATCGGCCTTCTTCCGTCTTTCTTAAACCTTTTTGCCAGCTTGGCTATTGTCGTGGTCTTACCTGAACCATGAAGGCCTACCAGCATTATGACGGTCGGCGGATTCGGGGCAAGGGATATTTTGCTCTGGCCCCCGCCCATCAGCTCGCAGAGTTCATCATGAACGATCTTTACGACCTGCTGTCCCGGAGTGATGCTGTCAATGACCTCTTTGCCTACGGCCCTTTCCTTGACCTTTTCAACAAAGTCCTTGACGACCTTGAAGCTCACGTCTGCCTCAAGGAGCGCTATCCTTATCTCCTTCATGGCAGCCGCAATATCATCCTCCCTAAGAAGGCCGCGGCCCTTCAGCTTCTTTAATATGCCGTCTAATCTTTCTGATAATGATTCAAACATAATCTCACTTAATAATTACTGTTAATCCTCGTTAAAGTTATGCTCTATATATTTCTCAGCAGACATCGCTGCTGTTGCTCCATCACCCACTGCAGTGCATATCTGTTTTAATGACCCTGCCCGGATATCACCTACACCATATACTCCAGGCGCTGATGTGGACATCTTGTCGTCTGAAATTATGTAGCCTTTGTCATCAAGGCGGACAATACCTTTAAGAAATGCGGAATTCGGATTATATCCCACATATATAAAGACCCCATGAACATCGAGGACTGTCCTTTCACCGGTCTTGACATTCTTTATATGCAGGGCTTTTACGCCGCTCTCCCCCTCTATCCTTTCAGGTACGGAGTCAAGTATGAATTTAACCTTGGGATTTGAGGAAGCCCTCTCCTGCGCTATCATAGCCGCTCTGAAACGGTCGCGCCTATGCACAATATAGACCATATCGGCAAACCTTGTAAGGAACATCGCTTCCTCAACAGCAGAGTCTCCGCCGCCGATGACCGCGAGCTTCTCGCCCTTAAAGAACGCACCATCGCATATCGCACAATATGAAACGCCTTTACCCCTCAGCTCGCCTTCACCAGCTATATTTAAAAGCTTGGGGCTCGCTCCGGTAGCAAGGATAACGGTCTTTGACTCATACTGCATGCCGTTCTCAAGTGTTATGCGCTTGACCTTATCCTTTAGAGAGACCTCGGTTACTGACCCCTGAACAATATCAAGCCCGAACTTTGTGGCGTGCTTTTCAAATCTCTGAGAGAGCTCAGCTCCGGAAATCCCTTCCTCAAAGCCTGGGTAATTCTCAACCCACTCAGTGGTCATTACCTGCCCGCCTGCAAAACCCTTCTCAATAAGAAGTGTCTTCAGCCGCGCCCTTGAAGCATAAAGCCCTGCTGTAAGACCAGCAGGGCCTCCGCCGATAATTATTACATCTAAGCTCATTTATTTAATTGCTATAGGAGGGAGTTTATTTTCGCTGCAAGCGTCGCCTTGGGTACGGCGCCGACAAGCTGGTCAATGTTCTTACCGTTCTTAAAGAACATAAGTGTAGGAATACCCCTGATATTAAAGCGGCTTGCAAGGTCAGGATTCTCATCTGTATTGATCTTGCCGAAAGCAGCCTTGCCCACATATTCAGTGGCAAGTTCTTCCACGATCGGACTTATTATCTTGCACGGCCCGCACCATGTCGCCCAGAAATCAACAACAACCAGGCCCGCAGCCTGAGCCACATCCTTCTCAAATGAACTGCTTGTCACATTTATAACGTCACCCATGATCCCCTCCTGTATAATGTTTTATCTGATATGTAATATTCCTGAAACAGATTAATTATATTGCTTGGATAAGTTCTTTGTCAATTATTAATTATTGCCGCATTTATAATAGATAACATCACAATAATACATTGAAAATAATATACATCACGGTTAAAATCGGGGATACCTTTAAATGAACAAAACCATATTCATGATCCACGGGATGATGGCAGGGCCGTGGTGCTGGGAAAATTACAAAAACTTCTTTGAGGCGAAAGGATACCGATGCGTCACACCGTCGCTAAGGTATCACGATATGGATCCGGCTGACGCCCCTTATCTTAAATTAGGGACAACAGGTATCCTGGATTATATTGAAGACCTTGAGAAAGAGATATTGAAACTCGATGCTCCCCCAATAATAATGGGGCATTCAATGGGCGGCCTTCTCGCGCAGATACTTGTAAGCCGCAACCTTGCAGAGGCCTCGGTGCTTCTCTGCCCTGCCCCACCATACGGAGTTATGGCACTGAAGCCTTCGGCTGTAAGATGCTTTTCAGAGGTTCTGATGACACGAGGGTTTTGGAGAAAGCCCTTCCGATTCTCGTTTAAAAAGACGGTTTACTCATGCCTGCATTTAATGCCTGAGGAAGATCAGAAAGAGGCTTACGGCAAACTTGTATACGAATCAGGAAGAGCGGCATTTGAGGTTGGACTCTGGTTTCTCGACAATAAGAAAGCTTCAAGAGTAAATCCCGAAGAGGTTAAATGCCCCCTGCTTGTAATCTCAGGGAAAGAAGACCGCATAATCCCTGCATCGGTGGTGAAGAAGGTGGCGAACAGATACAAATCTGTTTCAACCTACAAAGAGTTTGACAACCACGCGCACTGGGTAATAGGAGAACCGGGCTGGGAAGAAATAGCTGAATCCATACATAAATGGCTTGGGGCAAATGTTGATTAAACTCCATGCTTTGTATTTTTTTTGATAATAATTTATCATTTTTAATATTTCAAAAAGGAGAAAGATCATGCCAGAGATAAAGAGCAGAGAAGAAGGCCCGGTGCCGGGAATAGAATATTCAGAGATACATATCCCGGATGATAATGACCTCGGGACAGGCACGTTCAAGACCGTGCTTAAAGAAGATATAATGGGCAAGATAAACCCGATAATCAGCAGCATAGCTAATGAGGAGCCTGACTTTCTCATGCTTGTAACAATAAACACAGCCATTGAGGAGATCAATGTCATGCTCGGAAAGTCCGAGAAAGTGCCGCCGGTTTCCCGCGCTTTCTTCAGCATCCCGAAAGAGGTCGACATCAAAGCCACGCACACTATTGACGCGCACTTCAAAGAATGGAAAGTGACAGAGGTTGAGTTGGATGGGCAGAAGCTGGAGATGATAGACTGACCGGCAATATCTATTTTTGTGGTCGATCTTACTCCCTATTCAGTGTGTGCCTATTGTTCATCACCAACCGCCTCATCATATTCAGGCGCGACGATACCCCGTTTAACCATGATGCTGTAAATAAGGCGGGAGCGGTTTGCCACATATCGGGAATCGCCGAGCGGATTGAACTTGCGCGGATTCGGCAAAACCGCCGCGAGCCTTGAGGCTTCCTCAGGCCCGAGCGCAGATGCCGGTTTATTATAGTAATGCCTTGACGCAGCCTCTATGCCGAATATCCCCTTGTCTCCCCATTCTGCGACATTCAGGTAAAGTTCGAGTATCCGCTTTTTTGAGAGCGCCTTTTCCATGCGCCATGTGATGACCGCCTCCCTGATCTTTCTGACAGGACTTTTTGACGGCGAAAGAAAAAGGTTCTTTGCAAGCTGCTGGCTGATGGTGCTTGCGCCGAGCTTGAACTTCTTCGCCTTTACATCTTTCTCCAAAGCCTTCTGTATCGCCTCGTAATCAAAACCCTCATGGCTCCAGAATTTATCGTCTTCTCCTATCAGAACAGCTTTAGTAAGATAAGGCGATATCGAACCGAGTGGAACCCACTTCTGAATGACCTTGTATTTCTTCCCATCGCGCGCCCATTCATCTTCGCGATATTTCATGAACGCCGTCTTCTCAGGGTTCTCCTTCTTCAGCGCGGAGATATTGGGATAGATGAATTGAACCGCGATACCCCCGACGATGATGAGGAATATTATTAAGAGCAGCTTTTTATAAAATGGGCTCTTCTTTTTTCTCTTTGCCATTCTCTAAAAGTCCCTACTTCTTCCTCAAAGCCGCCTCAACCGTCTTGATGGCGCAGAACTCTCCGCACATGCTGCAAACCTCTGACTCAGTCGGCGGAACCAGGTCGCGCTTCTTTCTGACTCCCTCAGGGTCAAAGCTCAGGGCTATCTGGCCGTTCCAGTCGAGCGCCTTTCTTCTTCTTGCCATCTCGTTATCCATCTCGATAGCGCCTTTGACGCCTTTGGCGATATCAGCTGCGTGCGCTGCTATCTTTAAAGCGATGACACCTTCTTTCACATCATCAAGATCCGGAAGCCTTATGTGTTCTGAAGGAGTGACGTAGCAGAGAAAGTCCGCGCCAGCTGCTCCGCCTATCGCCCCGCCTATCGCAGCAGCGATGTGGTCATAGCCCATGGCGATGTCAGTGACAAGCGGGCCGAGCACATAGAACGGCGCGCCTTTGCAAATCTCCTTCTGCATTTTGATATTCAACTCAACCTGATTTATCGGGACATGGCCGGGCCCTTCTATTATTACCTGCACGCCTGCGTCAACAGCCCTGTCACGTAATTCACCGAGCGTAAGCAGTTCATCTATCTGCGTCCTGTCTGTCGCGTCTGAGAGGCATCCGGGACGCGCGCTGTCGCCGAGGCTCAATGTGAGATCATATTTCCTCGCCATCTCAAGGAGCCTGTCATATTCTTCATAAAGCGGGTTCTCCCTCTCATTGTAGATCATCCATTCAACAAGGAACGAACCTCCGCGGCTAACAATATCGAGTATCCTGCCTTCGTCACGCAGTGTCTGGATCGTCCTTCTCGTGAATCCGCAGTGAACAGTGACAAAATCAACACCTTCCTTTGCATGCTCCTCTATCGTCTGAAAAAGCATCTCAGCGGACATCTTTGCTATTGAGCCTTCTCTTTCAACCGTCCTGACTATCGCCTCATATATCGGAACCGTCCCGACTGAGATAGGAGACCTCTTCATAAGCAGATTCCTGATCTCCTTTATAGGCCCGCCTGTGGAAAGGTCCATCACAGCATCCGCGCCGTACTTCACAAGGACATCGAGCTTCTGCATCTCGGTCTCAAGGCATATGCTGTCCTTTGATGTTCCTATATTTGCATTGACCTTTGTGCGAAGTCCCTTTCCTATGCCGAGAGGTTTTATGTTGTGAAGTATATTCCTTGAGATAACGGTCAGGCCGTTAGCTATATCCTGTGAGAGCTGCTCAGCGCTCATCTGTTCATCAAGCGCAACCGCCCTCATCTCGTCGGTGATGATGCCCTTCTTTGCAAGATCTATCCTTGTCTCTTTTATATCAGCCATTTTATTCTCCTAAAATATTTATTAGTTCCCTTGTTTTTTCTTTTATGTCAACAGCGCATAATATCTCTGATATCATTGCCGCACCGAATGCGCCGGACTTCTTGACCTCATCTATATTCTCAGCCTTCACCCCGCCAAGCGCAAAGACAGGTATTTTTATTTTTCTGCTGACATCTTTTAATACATCAATGCCGAGTGGTTCACCGTACTTTAATTTTGAAGGCGTCTTGTAGACCGGCCCGAATGTTATAAAATCAGCTCCGCCCTTTTCAGCCTCTTTCGCCTCTTTTAAAGAATGAGTTGAAACACCGATCAATAACTTATTCTTTAAAGCCTTTCTCACCGCATCAGCCGGAATGCTCTTCTGTGTAAGATGAACGCCATCAGCTCCGACCGCAAGCGCGATATCGAATCTGTCATTGATAAATAGCTTTGCATCATACTTTGCAGTCAAGTCTCTCATTTTAGAAGCCAGCTTTAACAACTCTCTTGTCTCAATATCCTTCTCTCTAAGCTGTACAGCTTTCACTCCGCTAAGCAAAGACTTACGCACTGCCATGATGAGTGATGTGTGATGTGTGACAAGCTTTCTGTTAGTAATTAAATAGAGATCAAAATCTATGTTTCTATTTTTCACTTTCAACTATTTTTACAGCATCCCCTGTATCGGGCTGCTCGCGGTCGCGTATAACTTCCTCTCTATCCTGCCTGCCTTATATGAAAGGCGGCCTGCCATTACACCGTACTTCATCGCCATTGCCATTGCGATTGGGTCTTTCGCTCCGGCGATTGCTGTATTCAGAAGAACGGCGTCACATCCAAGCTCCATCGCAATTGCAACATCTGATGCAGTGCCTACGCCTGCATCAACTATGATCGGAACCTTTGCCTGTTCAAGAATGATCTTAATGTTGTATGGGTTCCTGATTCCAAGCCCCGAACCTATCGGAGCGGCAAGCGGCATGACAGCCGCAGCGCCTGCATCAACAAGTCTGAGCGCCATAACAGGGTCATCATTTGTATATGGAAGGACGATGAAACCCTCTTTCGCAAGTATCTCAGTCGCCTTGAGTGTTGCGCATGCATCAGGAAAGAGCGTCTTCTCGTCGCCTATCACCTCAAGCTTTATGAGGTCCGAGACTCCGGCCTCTCTTGCGAGCCTTGCGTATCTCAGAGCATCCTCCATCGTATAGCATCCTGCTGTGTTGGGAAGTATCTTGTACTTCTTGGGGTCTATATAATCAAAGAGATTCTCTGATTTGTTGTCAAAGATATTGGTACGTCTTACGGCAACAGTGACAACGTCAGCGCCCGATGCCTCGATGGCATCTTTGGTCTGCTGAAAGTCCTTGTACTTGCCTGTCCCGACCCAGAGACGGGATTTGAACTCAATGCCCTTGATAACCAATTTATCTTCCATATCTATCCTCCTCCGACAAAGTTAACTATCTCTACCGCATCCCCTTCTTTCAGATAATGATCATTGAAGTTGCATCTCTTTATTATCTTCAAATTAACCTCAACCGCAACCCTCGCAGGTTCGATATTCAGGTTTTCAAGAAGGCTGAATATCGTGATGCTCTCATCTACTTCTGATTCTATTCCATTTATTTTGAGTTTCATATATCCCTTCAAATAGTCATTCTGGCTTGTCCAGAATCTTCCCCTCTAATAAGAGGGGTAAGGGGTGTGTTTTATCTTAACATCCCCCTGTATCCCCCTTTTCTAAGGGGGAATTTATAAAACTGATTCCCGATTCTGGACAAGCCAGAATGACAGATAAATAGCAATCAGCTATATATGCACATCCCTCTTGCCTTGTTCAATCAATTTAATCTTTTCAGCAAACCCGTTTGAGTTTTTGCCTATCTCTTCATCAAGCATCTTTGTTAACTTATCCTTAACCTCGCCTGACGCGCAGTCTTCGAGATATTCTTTAAGGCTCAACAGCGCATTCTCATGACAGAAATTCTTAATGCCCTCTGCTTCCGCAAGCTCTCTGAACCTCCCTCCGCTTCTGCCTTCCCTGTAACACGCTGTGCAAAGGCTCGGCACAAGCCCGAGGCTGACTATCTTTTCGATAACTTCTTCAAGGCTCCGGGCATCCCCTATCTCAAACTGCTCCGTATCACCGTCATGCAGATAACCTGACGGGCTTGTCTTTGAACCTGCTGATATCTGTGATGCGCCGATAGTCAAAAGCTCATCCCTGATCCCAGGCTGTTCCCTTGTGGAGATGACAACGCCTACATAAGGAAGCGCGAGCCGGTATATGGCGACTATCTTCTTCAGGTCATGATCAGATACGCGGTATCTGCCAAGCTCTACACCGGAACCTTCGGCAGGCTGAAGCCTCGGCACTGATAGCGTATGCGGTCCAAAACCGTACTTATTTATCAACCTTCTGCTGTGTGAGATCAATGCCGCAATCTCCCAACGCCAATCGTAAAGTCCAAGCAGTACACCCATCCCAACATCCTCAAACCCAGCCTCTATCGCCCTGTCCATAACGCCGAGCCTCCAGGCGTAATCAGATTTAGCGCCTGTCGGGTGCATGTGCCTGTAAGTTGGAATATGATATGTCTCCTGAAAACACTGATACACGCCAATGCCCGCACCTTTCAGCCTCTTGAAATCTTCAACGCTCATCGGAGCGGTGTTCGCGTGAAGTATGCGTATGTCGGTCTTATCATAAATAGAATGTATGACCTTCTCCAAATAATCGATACCGGCAACTTTTACGTGCTCGCTCGTGACAAGAAGCAGCCTCTTGTAGCCCCTGTCAGAAAGCAGCTTTGACTCTTCAACCGCCTCATCAACCGTAAGCGTCTTTCTTACAGCATCTTTATTGCCTGTCCTGAATCCGCAATAAAGGCAGTCATTCACGCATTCATTTGAGAGATATAGCGGCGCAAAAAGAACGATCCTCTTGCCGTAGACCTTCTCCTTCACCTTTCCGGCAGCCTCAAATATCTCATCCCATAACCCCTTATCCTCAAGCGCAAGCAGGCTTGATACCTCGGTCATATCAAGGATCTGAAGGCCGAGAGACTTTGCAAGTATCTCGCGTATGTGTGCCGGGTCTGTGTTAATTTTCTTATTCATAGTCATAAAAATAAAAAACCGTATCCCAGAAAGGAATACGGTGAATGATTCTTCCTCCCTTTCCTCCGCCGGGATTAACCGGTTCAGGTTCAAGGGGTCTCCTTCCGGTAAATCGGAAGAACTCTCAGGCTAATGCCTCCCCCAGGGTAGTTAAAGTATAGCGTTAAGGAAAAAAGAGAGTCAAGCAAGTGAAAAAACCAGGCTGGTCTTAATTTTTTATGATATATTGTTCTTATGATATATCTAAGAAATCTGCTGATATTGCTGGCTCTCTTCATTTCATCCGCGCCGCTCTCCTCATCATACGCAGATGACGCGCTGAGAGTTGATGAGATAGTGGATAAGATGGACAAGCTATACCGCAGCAAGACGAGCCGCGGGCAGATCGAGATGATGATATCATCTGAGAACTGGGAGCGCACGCTCACAATGGACATATGGAGCGAGGGGCTTGACATGACCTTCATCAGAATAAAGAGCCCGAAGAAGGACGCTGATATCGCGACGCTCAGGATGAAGAATGAGATGTGGAACTACTTCCCCAAGATAAACAAGGTGATGAAGGTCCCGCCGTCGATGATGATGAGTTCGTGGATGGGGTCTGACTTTACGAATGACGACCTTGTGAAAGAGAGCTCCATGAGGGAGGATTATACCGGAAGACTGATAACTCCCGAAGACGCTGATACTGCGAATTACTATATCGAACTCATACCTAAAGCTGACATACCCACGGTCTGGGCAAAGATAATCCTCGTTGTCAGCAAAGGCGACTACCTTCCCGTGCGGGAGATATACTATGACGAAAAGGGGCAGAAGATGAGGATCATGGAGTTCAGCGAACCGAAGATCTTCAGCGGAAGGAAGATCCCTTCCGTGCTTGTGATGAGGCCGCTCAATAAACCTGAGAAGAAGACCGTCATAAAATATATCGAACTTGAATTTGACATAGCGCTTGAGCAGGATGTCTTTACGCTGAGAAACCTTCAGAGAATAAAATGATCGTCCATAAGATAGCCTTCCGCAATATCTTCCGCAACAAGTGGCGCTCGATACTTACAGGCATGATGATGGCAGGCGGCTGCGCACTCTTCGGCCTCTTCTTCGGAATGATAGACGGCACCTACGGCAATCTCATAGACATGTTCACCCGCGACCATACCGGCCATATACAGATCCATAAACAAGGGTATCTTGACAAGCCCTCGATATACAAGACGATCGCATCCGCCGATTCTATCGGAAAGAAAATAGAATCCATCCCATATGTCAATTCATGGGCTCCGAGGGTATACACACCTGCGCTCGCCTTTGCAGGAAAGAAGACAACCGGCGTAACTGTCATGGGTATTGATCCCATCCGAGAGGCAAACACGACACGGCTTAAGAACAAGGTGACCAAAGGAAATTTCCTTTCGGCTTCTCCTGAGCAGGAGGTCGTGATAAGCGACGGCCTTGCGAGGGTGCTTATGCTCGAGCTTGGGGATGAGATAGCGCTTATTGCGCAGGGCGTTGACGGCTCAGTGGCAAATGGGCTTTATAAGGTCACGGGAATCACCGGCGGCGAGGGCAAGTCCTACGGCGAGTCAAAGTGCTACATCCATATAAAGACGCTTCAGGATTTCCTCTCAATGGATGAAGGTGTTCATGAGATAGCTGTTGTGCTCAATGACCATTCAAAGACGCAGGAGGCTGCACGCCTCATTGCGGAAACACTTAATGACCCGATGATTGACGTTGACCCGTGGCAGGTTGTTGAGGCGCAGTTCTACAGCGCGATGCAGGCTGATCTCAAGGGCAACAGGTACTCCATCATAGTCTTTACGATAATCATAGCCGTAGGTGTGCTGAATACGATCCTCATGGTCGTGCTTGAGAGGACGCGGGAGTTCGGCGTGCTAAGGGCACTCGGCACAAGGCCGTCGCAGATATTTCAGCTGATAGTACTTGAGACATTATTCCTCTCTCTGCTCAGCATACTGGCAGGCACGGTAATAGGCGTAGCAGCGAACTGCTGGTTCCATACATACGGCATTACATACCCGACACCTATTGAATACGGCGGCTATCTCTTTACGAGGCTCACATCTGAAATAAGTTTGAGGTCTATATTTGTGCCGCCGCTTATAATTATCGCAACAGCTCTGATAGTGAGCATATGGCCTGCTGTAAGGGCTGCGAAGATAGTGCCTGTGAAGGCGATGAGGGCGAATTAGAATATGAAGATACTTCTAAAACTCGCATGGCGTAATGTCCTAAGAAACAAGAGAAGGACATTTCTGTCAGGAACAGCCGTAGGCATCACCCTCGCCTCTCTCATGCTCATTGACGGCCTCTACATAGGGATGATAAAGGGCATGATAAGCACGGCAACTGACACATTCCTGGGCCAGGGGCAGATACACGCAAAAGGTTTCAGCGATACGCTTGAGGTTGAAAAGACGATAAACGGTTCAGAGGATATCCTCGCCTCATTGGATAAAGAGGCCCTGCTTAAAGCCTATGCGCCAAGGACAGCGTCATTCGCCATGCTCAGCTCTCCTGCCGGAGTGACCTCTGTCCTGCTTTACGGTATAGAGCCCGGAAAAGAGAAGGATGTATCAATGATAGATGAGGCTATCAGAGATGGCGAATTCCTTCAGCCCGAAGGCGAGAGGCAGATACTCATCGGTTCAAAAGCTTCTGAGACGCTTGAGGCAGGGCTTGGCGACAGGCTTGTCCTTACGGTCGCGCAGGCAGGCACAGGCGAACTCTCTCAGGAGATGTTCAGGATATCGGGGATATATCATATGGGCATAAGAGAGGCTGACAGCGGCATGGCATTCATACATATTAGTAAAGCGCGCCAGCTTCTTGCCCTGGGCAGCGAAGCACATGAAATCGTTCTGAAGTTCAAAGACCTTGACAACGCAGGCAACAGGACGCTCTCTTTCTGGAGCAAATATTCAGGAAACAACAACGAGGCGTTAGGCTGGAGAGACCTGATACCGCAGCTCGACGGGATCATTGAGATGACAAAGATATCCACCATCATCACATCGACTCTCGTATTCTGTATAGTGGCGGTGATAATAATGAACGCGCTATTCATGTCGCTTTATGAGAGGATGTTCGAGTTCGGCGTCCTGCGGGCGGTTGGAACACGTCCAATGAGCATGGCTCTGATAATCTTCTTTGAAGCTGCATCTCTCTCTGCTATAAGCATCATAATGGGGCTTCTGATGGGGTTCGGCGTTGTCACCTTCTTTTCATGGTATGGTATAGATTATAGAGGTATTGAGTTTGCGGGCGTAACGGTAAATGAGCTTCTCTATCCTGAACTCGCGCTGAAGCAGTTCACCTTCTACCCGCTTCTCATATTTATATTTTCGATTGTTGCGGCAATATATCCGGCAGTCTTTGCGGCAAAGATGACGCCTGCAAAGGCTATGCAGAGAAGCATGTAGGCAATTCCCCTCTAGAAAGAGGGGCGCAGGGGTGTGTTTAAATAGAACGAGTATTTTAGGAGTATATAAGAGATTCAACAAACAGAATTAAATTAACACACCCCTTAATCCCCTCTTAATATAGGGGAAATAATGATATGTCAGAAAACGTAATAGAGATACAGCAGGTCTCAAAGGTATATAACACAGACGGCTCAGAGGTGCGTGCGGTTAACCGGCTCAGCCTCTCTATACAACGGGGCGAGTTCACTGCTATCGCCGGGCCTTCAGGTTCAGGCAAGACCACGCTTTTGAATATTATGAGCGGCCTTGATACTCCGACAAGCGGAAACGTGATGCTCTCAGGCAGGCAGATAAGCGGATTAAAGGGAAGCGAGCTCTCAGACTTCAGGCGCGACCATATCGGTTTCATATTCCAGTCCTATAACCTTATCCCCGTGCTTACAGTGAAAGAGAACATCGAATACATCATGCTCCTTCAGGGCGTGAGCGACAAAGAGAGAAGAGAACGCGTCGCATCAATACTGGCCGAGGTCGGGCTGAACGGCATGGAGGGCAGACTGCCGAAACAGCTTTCAGGCGGCCAGCAGCAGCGCGTTGCAATCGCAAGGGCGATGGTCTCAATGCCTGACATAATCCTTGCGGATGAACCGACCGCTAATCTTGACTCGCATACAGCCTCGACACTACTTGACATCATGCGGGAACTCAATGAGAAGAGCGGCATGACCTTCGTCTTCTCAACACACGACAGTATGATAATGGAGAAGGCAAAGAGGCTTGTGCTCCTCAAAGACGGCATGGTTGACAGAGATGAAGTAAGAAAGCCATGAAGGTCATAAGAAAAATAATTATTACTTTTTTTGCACTTCTGCTCTTATGTGCTTCCGCGTTTGCTGAAGAAAAGAAGATAGAGACGAGCGGATATATCAGGAGCTTCCTCATATTCACCAATTCAGAGAATGATGATTCCACAGAACTCCTCTCAAGGCTGAGATTACGGCTCTTCATTCCAAAAGAGGATAATATATCATGGGAGTTCGCATACGAACTTCTGCCGAGGTTAAGGCAAGATGCCGCTATCGTCTCCATATCTGCAAATCCACAGCTTATATACAGGGCGTTTGACCTTGACGAACTGGTATATCCCGGCAGCGCGGATTCAGGAAGCGACCTTGCGCTTTATCAAAACCTTGACAGGGCGAACGTAACCTTTGCGACTGATCATTTCGATGTTTTCATAGGGAGACAGGCACTTGCATTCGGCTCGGCAAGGGTGATAAACCCTACCGACATTATCGCGCCATTTACGTACAACACTATCGCAAAGGAGGAACTTACTGGGGTTGACGCGATAAGAATAAAGACACCTTTCATGGAGATGGGCGAGATAGATATGGGGGTCGTATCAGGACATGAGTTCAAACCTGAAGAGAGCGCGGCATTTATCAGAAGCCGGTCTTACATAAAAAAGACTGATGTCTCGGTCATGGCTATGGTATTTAAGGAGAATGTTTTAATCGGGCTTGATATCGCCCGCGCGATAAAAGGTGCAGGCGTATGGCTTGAGGCTGCTCAGGTATTTGCAAATGCAGCAGAGAGCTACAGGCCGGATGAGAATTATTTCAGGTTGTCGGCCGGGGCTGACTATAGCTTTACTGAAAAACTTTACGGCTACATAGAGTACCATTACAGCGGCGCAGGCAGCGGGCGAAGCGGGGATTACTTTTCTCCGATAAATAAAACAGCCTTCAGGGAAGGCGCTGTCTATCTTCTTGGCAGGCATTACATCGCGCCGGGATTCTCATATCAGATCACTCCCCTTCTGCTCTTCAGCGGCAGCGCACTCATAAACCTCAACGATGGTTCTGCTTTATTATCGCCGGTATTTGAGTACAGCATTGTGCAGGATATCTACGCGAACCTCGGCGCGTATATCGGATCTGGTGACAGTTCAGATAACATGCTGAAGCCTGAGAGCGAGTTCGGGCTGTATCCTGATACATATTACGCGGCTTTGAATTTTTATTTTTAGATTTACTGTTGTTCATTATTTCTTTATGTTCACTAAATATGAACAATACAAAAAAGTGAACAATCCTTAGCACCCACTTGACACCTTTATCAACTTCTGTTATTCTATATTTATGGAACAATCGAACTATGCAAAGATATTCAAAGCCCTTTCAAATGAGCAGAGGCTCGGCATCTTTATGATGATCTACAAGGACTGCTGCGGTTCAGGGGGAACGTTTCAGGTTGAGAAGAATAAAACCTGCTGTGAAGAAATTAAAGGCAGCGTAGGAAAGGCGTTCACTAAGGTTTGTGACTGCGTGAGCCTGTCGCGCTCAACAATATCGCACCATTTCAAAGAACTGCAGAATGCCGGGCTGATCACCTGTGAGCGCGAGGGGCAGGCCTTCCGCTGCCGTGTTAATAAAGATACTGTTAAAGCGATCAAGAAATTCCTGGATTAATATTTTTTTGTTAAGTTGGTTCGACGGTTGTCGAATATTAAAACTTTTTCATAGGAGGAAGTAAAATGAGTTCAGAGACAAAAGAGAAGAAAGAAGACGCAGCATGCTGCAGCACGAAAGAGAATGAGGCGAGCGGTTGCTGTTCAGGAGAGAAAGGGGCTATCGCATCTATCATCGAGGCGATGAAGAGCAGTTGCTGTTGCAGCCCGAAGAAGGAAGAGACAAAGAAGAAAAACTGCTGCGGTTAATATCGGATATGAGATGGGGTGCCTGCGAAGGCATCCCATCTTAGTTTCCTGATTATGTTGTATTCGTATTTGCCTGGAAAAGGAATTAATTATTTTCAGAAACGGCATCACTGCTAATTTTATTTTCTATGCTGTCACCCTCAATATCATATCCAGCTATAAACTCTTCAACCATCCTGAATGCTATATCATCGCTGAACTGTTTTGGAGGGTGCTTCATAAAGTAGGCGGAAGGTGAATACAGCGCGCCGCCCTTCCCTCTCTCAAGAGCAAGCTTGCAGCATCTTATTGAATCGATTGCAACACCGGCTGAATTTGGCGAGTCCTCAACAGAAAGCCTGAGTTCGAGATTCATCGGCACATCTCCGAATATCCTGCCCTCCATGCGGATGAAGCAGACCTTGTTGTCATTCTGCCATGGGACATAATCGCTCGGGCCTATGTGTATATTGTCAGCATCCATCCTCTCGTTAAGAATTGACTGGACCGCCTCTGTCTTGGATGTCTTCTTTGAAGCGAGCCTGCTCCTGTTGAGCATATTCAGGAAGTCTGTATTTCCGCCGGTATTTAACTGATATGTCCTGTCAATCGTTACCCCCCTCTTTTGAAACAGGTCGGTCAGAGTCCTGTGAGTTATGGTCGCGCCTATCTGCGCCTTTATGTCATCGCCAATTATGGGAAGCCCTTTCTCCATGAACCTCCTTGCCCATTCAGGGTCGCTCGCTATGAATACCGGCATATTATTTACAAAACCTATTCCTGACTCAAGGGCGCATTCGGCATAGAACTTTACACCTTCCTCAGAGCCGACAGGGAGATAATTCAGAAGCATCTCAGCGCCTGTTTCTTTAAGCGTCGTGACTACATTCTCTCTGGTGGCTTCATCTTCGCTGCTAAGTATAAATGTGCGCTTGGGATCATATTCATTCATATGCCTGGAGAATCCGTCGAGTATCCTGCCCATCTTCACCTTTACGCCTGTCTCGGGAAGATCTTTACAGAAGACGGCTGTACAGTTCGGAAGAGCGAAGACAGCCTCGGAAACATCCCTGCCGACCTTTCTCTTATCAATATCAAATGCCGCAACAACCTCAATGTCAAATGGTTTGTAGCCTCCGATATCCCAGTGCATCAGTCCGACAGCATCTTCGGCGGTTTTGTTTTTATAGTACTCAATGCCCTGTATCAACGAGCTTGCGCAGTTGCCTATCCCGGCTATAGCGATCCTGATCTTTTCCATACTAAACCCTCAATTAAACTGAATGTAATTTGATTATACGACTTTTTTCTCTATATGCAAAAAATAT
Source organism: Thermodesulfovibrionia bacterium (assembly GCA_030646035.1). NCBI lineage: Bacteria > Pseudomonadati > Nitrospirota > Thermodesulfovibrionia > Thermodesulfovibrionia bacterium. Next base: position 165,970 of record JAUSMY010000030.1, read on the forward strand.
TGCCGCATTATCAATTGAGCTCGCTGTGGACAAATAAGACGCTATATTATATCTTAAACACTGACAGTTGAAACCGCTATAAAAGCACAAAGGGAAACTCAAATGGTAAAGAACGACCGCTGGATAATAGAGATGGCAAAGAAAGGGATGATAGAGCCCTTTGAAGAGGATCAGATAAAAAAAGGCATATCCTTCGGCGTCGGTTCATACGGATATGACATGAGGATATCTGATGAGTTCAGGATATTCAAGAGCGAGAACAGGTCTTTTGTTGACCCGAAGAACAGTGACCCTGACAACTTCATCCATTTCAAAGGCGATGTCTGCACCATACCGCCGAACTCTTTTGTTCTTGCGCAGTCGCTTGAGTACTTCAGGATACCGAGAGAAGTAGTGGTCATCTGCTTCGGCAAATCAACATACGCAAGGAGCGGAATCATTGTGAATGTGACGCCTCTTGAACCTGAATGGGAAGGGCATGTGACGATATCCATATCAAACACCTCCCCGCTTCCGGCAAGACTGTACGGCAACGAGGGGATATCACAGATACTATTTCTCGGCGCTGATGAAGTCTGCGAGATATCATACGCTGACAAGAAAGGTAAATATCAGGCGCAGAAAGGCATCACGCATTCAAAGATATAAATATGAAGATTTCAGACAAAATAATACTTGCACTTGATGTCGCTGACCGCAACTCAGCAATTGAAATAGTTAAGAAGTTCAAAGATCATATTGATATATTCAAGGTCGGCTCCGAGCTCTTTACATCCGCAGGGCCTGATGTCGTTAGAGAGATAAACTCCATGGGCAAGAAGGTCTTCCTCGACCTCAAGTTTCATGACATACCCAACACAGTGGCAAAGAGCGTCAGGTCTGCGGCAGAGATGGAGGTCTTCATGCTCAATGTTCACGCCTCTGGCGGCAGCGAGATGATGAAGAGGGCTGCGCAGGCGATCGCTGAAGTATCTTCTGAAAAGAATATAAATAAACCAAAGCTGATAGCGGTGACCGTGCTTACCAGCATTGATCAGACCATACTACAAAGAGAAGTAGGCATAGAGAAGGCGATAAAGACCCATGTGACGCACCTTGCAGAACTTGCCCGACAGTCCGGGCTCGACGGTGTGGTCGCATCCCCGCAGGAGACGCCTGTCATACGAAATGCCTGCGGCAAGGACTTTCTTATCGTCACACCGGGAATAAGGCCCTCATGGGCAGAAGCAGATGATCAGAAGAGGACGATGACTCCTGCGGAGGCGATCAGCAAAGGCGCTGACTACCTCGTTATGGGCAGGGCGATCTTATCGCAGCCTGACCCGCTCGATGCGTTAAAGCGTATAGAGGAAGAATTAAGTTACTAAAGCCATGAATTATGCTTATCCATCCGAACAGAGAAATATTCCTGAAAGACTCAAACACCGGAAAGATATTCCCTGTCTATACAGAACTGCAATTCATTGAGCCGAAAGAGATATACGAAAAGATAAAGAAACCTCACAGCTTCCTGCTTGAGAGTTCAAAAGGGCCTGAAAATATATCACGATACTCCTTTATCGGTGCAGACCCTTTTCTTCTCTTCAGGGCAAAAGACGGCAATGCTGCGATAACAGAGAAGAACCACACAAGAATTTCATCATCACACCCGCTCAAAAAGTTAAGAGAGATCATCACCTCCTTCAAAACAGAGAGAGATTATGCCCTGCCTCCATTTACAGGCGGGGCTGTGGGGATGCTCAGCTATGACTTTGTCCATTACTTTGAGCGGCTGCCGAAGACCGCTCTTGATGACCTCAAGATCCCTGATGCAGACTTCATGCTTTACGATACGGTCATAGCTGTTGACCATAGGCTTAATAAGACATTCATCATCTCATCTCCCGGCGCAGGGAAGCCCGGCAGTGACGATTGGGGAGGCCATTATGACGGAGCGGTTGATAAGATAACCAAGCTGCATGAAATAATTACATCCCGACTATTTTCTAAAGAAGAGTTAGGAGGGGTCAGTGACACTTCTGTTAAAGCCTCTTTGGAATTGAAACATGAGATGGGCAAAGAAACGTATATGAATATTGTTAAACGAACCAAAGAATACATAAAGGCAGGAGATATATTTCAGGCGAACCTCTCGCAAAGGGTATCTTCAAATCTCGGCGATACAGACCCGTGGCATATATATAAAGTGCTGAGCAGTATCAACCCGTCTCCCTTTGCAGCTTATCTTGATATGGGTGATTATTTCATCGCAAGTTCATCGCCTGAGAGGCTTGTACGCGTATCAGGAAATATGGTTGACACAAGGCCGATAGCAGGCACAAGGCCGCGCGGGGCTGATGCAGAAGGCGACAGGCAGATGAGGAACGACCTGCTCCTGAATGAGAAAGAGCGCGCAGAGCATCTCATGCTCATTGACCTTGAGCGGAACGACCTCGGCAGGATATCCGACTACGGCACAGTCAAGGTTGATGAACTGATGGTGACGGAAGATTATTCCCATGTCATACACATCGTCTCAAATGTCAAAGGCACGCTTGCAAAAGGCAAAGACTGTTTTGATGTGATAAAGGCGACATTTCCCGGAGGAACAATAACAGGCGTGCCCAAGGTAAGGTGCATGGAGATAATAGACGAGCTTGAGCCTGTGACAAGAGGGCCGTACACAGGCTCACTCGGATACATCGATTTCAACGGCGATATGGATCTTAACATCATCATCAGGACATTTGTGATAAAGGATGGTAAAGCATACGTTCAGGCAGGCGCAGGCATTGTGGCAGATTCAGACCCTGAGAGAGAGTATTACGAAACGCTGAAGAAGGCTGAAGCTCTGATAAAGACGTTGGAAATGCTGTAAGGGAAAAGCCTTGACAGAAAGCCGGTTATCTCCTTACACTACAGGTAAGGCAGATAGTTCCTTACCAGGAGGCAGATGATGATAGTTGCAAAAGTAACATCCAAAGGACAAGTGACCATCCCAAAAAAGGTCAGGGACAGGCTGGGCGTGCATCCCGGCGAAGATGTAGGTTTTGAGGAGAAAGAAGGAGTGGTAGTGATAACAAAGGCGGTGACCAAATCCCCTTTTGACAAATGGGTCGGCAGACTGGCAAAGCTTGAGGGACAGAAAAGCGATAACCTCGTAAAGGAGCTTCGGGGCAATTGATCACCGCGGTTGATACCAACATCCTTTTCGATATCCTTATTCCGGGAGAGTCCCACAGCGCGTCCTCAAAGAGGCTTCTGGACAAACATCTGGCAAGCGGCAAACTGATCCTCTGTGAAGTGGTTTTTGCCGAACTCGCAGCCAGATTTCCTTCCGAACAGGAATTGAAACTCTTTCTCGCAGAAACAGGCATGAGGCTTGTTCCGTCCAACGAGAAATCCCTGCACCTTGCCGGCACGCGTTGGGCTAAATATGCACAGAGAAGCAAGCGAAATCAGTTTTCCTGTTCAGAATGCGGCAAGACCTTTACAATGCATTGCCCGCATTGCAAAGCAATGGTCACAAGGCGGCAGATTGTCTTGAGCGATTTTCTGATAGGCGCTCATGCCCTTGAGCAGGCTGACTGCCTGTTGTCGCGGGACCTCGGGATATACAAAAGCAACTTCACTGATCTGAAGGTAATAGGTAAGATATGATGAAGACGCTGGAGATTTTGTAAAGGGAAAAGCCTGTCATTCTGGCTTGTCCAGAATCGATTAACCACACCACTACATTCTTTTATTTTATGCTTGTATTTTTCTTACTCATATAACTATACTTTTCTTATTCCAGCAAATACGGCTGGCTGTATTAATTGTTAGCTCCATGAATATAAAATAACCCTGACCAAGAGCGCCCGGCATCTATACCGGTCAAGAGAATAACAGGAGATGTAATAGCATGAACTATTCATCAATAAGAGACAATCATACTCACGGCACTGTTGGTGATTTTCTCAAGCAAACTATTTCTGCCAACTCGGAAGTCTCAATAGTTTCAGCTTACTTCACCATCTATGCTTATCATCAATTAAAAAATAATTTAGATGAAATCAAAAAGCTCCAATTTTTGTTCGGAGAACCCACATTTATTAAATCCATGGACCCGGACAAAATGAATACCAGGGATTTCAAAATTGAAGATGATAAGCTAACGATCCCGCTTGAAAGCAGACTTAATCAAAAAACTATGGCAAGAGAATGCTCTGAATGGATTAGGAACAAAACTGAAATCCGTTCTATGGTAAAACCGAATTTTCTACACGGAAAACTTTATCATGTAAGGCAGGAAAGCGGAATTGAAAAAGCAATAGCCGGAAGCTCTAATTTTACTGTAAATGGATTAGGGCTTGGAGGAAGTAAAAATATTGAGCTCAATCTTATCGTTGATAGCGATAGAGATCGCCAGGAACTTAAAAGCTGGTTTGATTCTATCTGGAATGATCAAACCGGATTGGTCGAAGATGTAAAAGATGAAGTCCTTAAATACCTTGAGCAATTGTATGTGGAGAACGAACCGGAGTTCATTTATTTCAAGACACTATACCATATTTTTGAAGATTATCTGAGCGAACAAAAAAAGGGCGGTTTACTGGACGAAAAGACCGGTTTTTATGATAGTGAAGTATGGAATATGCTGTATGACTTTCAGAAGGATGGGGTTAAAGGTGCTATTAACAAAATACTAAAGCACAATGGATGTATTATTGCTGACAGCGTTGGTCTTGGTAAAACTTTTGAAGCATTAGCTGTTATCAAATACTTTGAATTATTAAATGCACGTGTGCTTGTGGTATGTCCTAAAAAACTTACCGGCAACTGGACTGTTTATCAGGCAAGTCAAAACCATTCCCTTAATCCGTTTAAGAAAGACCGTTTTAATTATTCTGTAATTTACCATACAGATATGGGGCGTGAATCAGGGCGTTCAAATGCTAATGGAATTGAACTGGAAAACCTTAACTGGGGCGCATATGACCTCGTTGTGATTGATGAATCACATAATTTTCGTGGAAACCCCATGGATAAAGTTAAAGATGACGGTAAAATTAAAATGAACCGTGCTAAATGTCTTATGGAGAAAGTCATTAAATCCGGTGTAAAAACTAAGGTCTTAATGCTATCAGCTACACCGGTTAATAACACACTACGTGACCTAAGAAATCAAATTGCTTTTATTACCGAAGGGAAAGAGGACGCACTTTTTGAACATTGCAAAATAAAGAGCATCAGCGTGACTCTTGAGAATGCACAAAAAAACTTTACCCGATGGGCTGACCCTAAAAACAAAACACGCAGCATGAAACAACTCTTAGAAAGACTTGATTCTTCATTCTTCAAGCTGCTGGATGAACTCACGATTGCCCGGTCGCGAAAACACATTGTCAGTTTTTACAATATGGAGGCTATAGGTAATTTCCCAAAAAGGGAAAAGCCTCATTCCGTGTATCCTGATATTGATATCGATAAACGCTTTCCATCGTATGACAGAATCAACAAGCAAATTCTTGAATATAAATTATCTGTATTTAATCCATCTGCGTATGTGAAGCCAGACAAACAAAAGAAATATGAATTGCTCGCAGGCGCGCAGGTTCTAAACTTTAAGCAGGCTGACCGTGAATATTTTCTTATTGGAATGATGAAGATTAATTATTTAAAACGGCTTGAGAGCTCAATAGAATCATTTGAAATATCATTGGATAGAACCATACAAAAAATTGAAGGCCTCGAAGACAAGATCAATCGCTTCCTTACATCCAAAGCAACAAGCCAGGAAGAAACGCTCGAGTCCTTAACGCCATCGGATGAAGAACTTGGTGAAAATATTGACGAACAGGATGAATGGCAAGTCGGTAAGAAGTTGAAATTTGATTTTGCTGATCTCGAATTAAAAAAGTGGATCGTTGACTTAAAGAAAGACAAAGAAGCCCTGATTGATTTACTGAATAACGCAAAAGTTGTTACGCCTGAACGCGATGCAAAGCTGAAAGAGCTGAAGGCAATCATCAAGAAGAAAGTGAATAATCCAACAAATGAAGCTAATAAAAAGGTGCTTATCTTTACTGCATTCGCTGATACAGCAGAATATCTTTATGAAAACCTGAAAGGGTGGGTGAAATCAGAATTGAATCTTAATTCCGCATTGGTATGCGGCAGTTACACTCAGACATCATTCGGGAAAAATGACTATGACAGTATTCTGGTAAATTTTTCCCCTCGCTCTAAAAACAGGGCTCAATTGAATACATCCAGTCAAACTTTAGAGATTGATATTCTGATCGCCACGGACTGTATAAGCGAAGGACAGAACCTGCAGGATTGCGACTGCCTGGTTAATTATGATATTCACTGGAATCCGGTAAGAATTATTCAAAGGTTTGGCCGTATCGACCGGCTCGGAAGTATAAATAAAACCATTCAACTGGTGAATTTCTGGCCAACCAAAGACCTGGATAACTATCTCAACTTGAAAGGGCGGGTTGAATCCCGAATGGCGCTCGTGGACGTAACTGCCACAGGTGAAGACAATATTCTTAATACAGAACAGATAGAAGAACTGATAACCGATGACCTGAAATACCGCAACCAGCAATTGAAGAAACTACAACATGAAGTGCTCGATTTGGAAGACATGGATGAATCCATTTCTTTGACAGATTTTACACTCGATGATTTTAGAATAGAACTGATGAACTTTATTGAGAATAACAGGAAACGTTTGAAAGATTCCCCAATGGGATTATATGCGGTCGTACCTGCCCCAGGAGGTGAACATGCAAACCTCATAACCGGTAGAGAGATTAGCGCGTCTGAAAAAGAGATTATCAAACCGGGCGTGATTTATTGCCTTGTTCAAAAAAATGCATTTGAAGGCAACGAAGAAGTTAATCCGCTGAACCCCTATTTTCTTGTGTATGTGCGCGACGATGGGACAGTCCGCTATAATTACACTAACGCAAAACAGATTCTTGAGATTTATCGGCTTCTCTGTCAGGGGCAGAAGCAACCCTACGAACAATTATGCGCTTTATTTAATACGGAGACCGGCAACGGGGACACGATGGATAAATACTCAGAGCTGTTGAAAAAAGCGGTGAGCGAGGTTGTTCATGTATTCAAGAAAAAAGGGAATACCAAATTGACCACAGACCGGGCAGCGGTATTAATACCTATGACAAAGCAGATAAATGAACTGGACGATTTCGAACTCGTAACATGGCTGATAGTGAGGTAAACCATATGAAAAATAAAAAAATTGATGTCCATGGAAAAACGATCACTGTTCTCTCCGGCGAAAAAGAAGACTATATTTCTTTGACCGATATTGCCCGGCATAAAGACGAGCTTCATACAGATGATATAGTTAAAAACTGGTTAAGAAACAGGAATACTATTGAGCTGTTGGGATTCTGGGAACAATTACATAACCCTGACTTTAAACCCGTCGAATTCGACGGGTTTAGAAAACAAGCAGGGCTGATCCATCAGAATTTAGCGCAATCAGACCGGCTGACGCAACTAAACAAGATTGCTATTACTCAGATGAAGTCTTTAGTCCAGAATAGCAATATCAAGAAGTTGAGATAATCCATGACAGACAAAGAAATAAAACTGGCAATACAATCCGCAATAATATCATTGGCTACAGGCAGTTTAACGGGCCAGTCTATTTCATTTTTTAAGACACTTGGCTATAAGACTGAACGGCAAAATCCATTTACACACAAAACTTTTGCTTTCTTTAAAGAATCATTCCTTGATAGTGATTCAAGCTTTAACGAGGATAAGGCTTTAGTAAAAGAATGGAAATCTGTAGACCTGTTATTTCAATTAACCAAAGACGAAGTATCCGACACGGTAAGTCTGTTTGATACAAATAAAGTAGATAATACCATCATTGAGACTTACCTCTTTTTTGCTCTGGAACTGAAAAACCCTGAATACACCCGAACCGCGCTGGCACAGATCACCCGTGAGATAAACAAAGTATTCCCCATGCCGGTAATGCTGTTATTCAAGCATGGTGAACACCTGACTTTATCCGTGATAAACAGACGGCTGCATAAAAAAGACGAACAAAAAGATGTGCTGGAAAAAGTAACGCTTATTAAAGACATTTCTACACTCAGCCCGCATAGAGCGCATATTGAAATACTTTTTGACCTGTCCTTTAACGAGCTCAAGCGGATACATAAGTTTACCAACTTTATTGAACTGCACAATGCCTGGCAGAAGACGCTGGATACCAAAGAACTGAATAAACGGTTTTACCGTGAGTTATCCAACTGGTATTTCTGGGCATTGAATAATGTTTCATTTCCAAATGATATCGATGATGATAAAGACGACACCGTTTTTAATTCTGAAAGTATTATCAGACTTCTTACAAGGCTTATTTTTATCTGGTTTATTAAAGAGAAGAATCTGATACCGGAAAAGATCTTTGAAGAAAAAGAAGTATCAAAGCTTATCAAAGGATTTAATACAAAAGGCTCAACAGTATACTATCGGGCAATACTGCAAAATCTTTTCTTTGCGACATTAAATCAAAAAATTGAAGAACGCGTATTTGCAACAGATGGAGCATTTAAGGAGAACAAGAAGAATTACGGCATAAAAAACCTGTATCGCTATTCTTCTGATTTTGCGATATCAAAAGATGAAGTTATCAAGCTATTTGAAGGTGTGCCATTCCTGAATGGAGGGCTATTTGACTGCCTGGATAGTGAAGATAAAAACGGCAAAGTAATATATCTTGACGGGTTTTCCCGCAATTCGAAAAAACAAGCTCATGTACCAGATGAACTCTTTTTCTCAAAAGAGAAAATTATTGATTTAAGTGATGTTTATGATGACAAAAAGAAGAAAAATGAAACTGTCAAAGGTTTGTTTGAAATTTTTAAACAGTACAAGTTCACGGTAACAGAAAATACTCCTATTGAAGAAGAAATAGCACTCGACCCGGAGCTCTTAGGCAGAGTCTTTGAAAATCTCCTTGCCAGCTACAACCCGGAGACAAAAACCACTGCCCGCAAACAGACCGGCAGTTTTTATACGCCTCGCGAAATCGTCAACTATATGGTTGATGAATCGCTCAAGGCTTACCTAAAGCAGAAGCTTGAAACTGAAGCTGGGATGAAGCAGGACGATGCAGAGGTCGGGCTGGAATTTCTATTAGGCTACAACGAAAAGGAACATCTTTTTAATAAAAAACAGACCGCTGTCCTCATTAACGCCATTGATAGCTGTAAAATCCTTGACCCTGCCTGTGGTTCCGGCGCTTTTCCGATGGGGATACTTCACAAATTGGTGCATATCCTTCACAATATTGACCCGCAGAATAAGCGCTGGAAAGAACGGCAGATCAAGAAAGCCATGGCTATTGATGACACAAAAATCCGCGATAATTCAATTTCCGATATAGAAACCGCTTTTAATAATAACGAACTGGATTATGGGCGCAAGCTATATCTTATTGAAAACTGCATCTACGGCGTGGACATCCAGCCCATCGCCACACAGATCAGCAAGCTACGCTTTTTTATATCACTTATTGTTGACCAAAAAGCGGATAGAGCAAGAGATAATTTCGGCATACGGCCACTGCCTAACCTTGAGACGAAGTTCGTAGTTGCCAATACGCTTATCGGAATTGATAAACCGAAAGTCGGTGATTTTGTTGGAAGCCTTTTTGATAATACAACGGTAAAAGAACTTGAAGAAAAATTGAAAGATGTACGCCACAGATTATTCAGCGCCAAAACTCCGGCAATCAAACGCAAGCTACGTGAAGAAGATGCGAAGCTACGAGGACAGATGGGCGAGATACTTGAAGGTTCAGGGTGGAGCAATGAAAGCTCACGCCAGCTTGCCGGATGGGATCCATATAACCAAAACGCCAGCAGTCCGTTCTTTGATCCGGAGTGGATGTTTGGAATTGCAGATGGTTTTGATGTAGTGATTGGGAATCCGCCGTACATTAAAGAGAGTACGGATAAATCCGTATTTGATGGGTTAAGGAAATCAAATTACTACCAAGGCAAAATGGATTTATGGTATTTTTTTGCATCAGTTTGCATTGACATGCTCAAGAAAAATCTACATGGTTGTCTTTGCTTTATTGCAACAAACAATTGGATAACAAATTCTGGAGCATCTCAGCTCCGAAATAAAATTTTGACTGAAACAGAAATTCTAAAATTTATTGATTTTTCAGATTTCAAAATTTTTGAATCTGCTGGTATTCAAACAATGGTATTTGTTTTGGAAAAGAAGAATAGAGTCGATAAGCATGAGGTTCAGTTTTCAAAACTTAATGATTCTTCAATTAAATTTTCAGAACTAAATATGTTCCTAAAAAGAGAAAAGGATTGTAGGTTTTTATTTAATAAAAGCACTTTGATTTCAAATGAATTTATTAATAAAACAATAAATTTTTCACCTTATCTTGCTTTGGATGTTTTGCAAAAAATTGAGTCAAAAAGAAATTTCAACTTACTTGAATCTGAAATAAATTCAGGAATTGATATTCCACAAGACGTTGTGAATAAATCCAGTTTAAATGTTCTTGGTAATAATTATAGCGTTGGTGATGGGATTTTTGTTCTTTCCGATAAGGAATTAGAAGATTTAAACTTAAATCAAAACGAGCTTTCTCTAATTAAACCATTCTATACAACATCAGAATTATATAGATACAATGTGAACTCGCAAAACAATTTCTGGATTATCTATACTGATTCAACTTTTAAAAATCCAAAATCCATTGTGAAATTCCCTAATATTAAGAAACACCTAGATAAGTTTCAGAGTGTAATAACATCAGAGAACAAGCCCTATGGATTAAATCGTTCAAGGGATGAAAAGTTTTTTAAAGGTGAGAGAATAATTGTTCAAAGGAAGTGCTCCCAAAAGCCAAGCTTTGTGCATGTTTCTTTTGATGCATATTTCAACAGAACATTTATTCCTATTAGAACTGAGAGGATTGACCTAAAGTATCTTTCAGGACTTTTAAATTCAAAATTGACATCATTTTGGTTAAAGTACAAAGGTAAAATGCAAGGTGACAATTATCAAGTTGATAAAGATCCTATCCTCACAATACCAATATTAAATTACTCAGATAAATCGACCGCAAATAATCTTGTATCTATTACCATTACATCAAAAGACAAAGGAATATTTGAAGATGTTATTGATGCGGTTTTCTACGAACTCTACTTCCCCGAAGAAATTAAAGCCGCCGATGCCGAGGTGTTGAAGCATTTGACCAGCCTGCCGGAACTGAAAGACGACTGGAGTGATGAAAAGAAAATGAAGGTCATTGAGAAAGTTTACAAAGAACTCTCTGATCCGAAGCATCCGGTCTCTATCGCCATGGAAAAGCAGAAGACGGTACCGGAGGTTAGGATTATTGAGGGGCTGGATAAATGAACAAGATTAAGGAAGTATTTAAGCAGCTCGTTATTTGTTAAAATTAAATTAATTAAAGGAATAGGAGGCTACAAATTATGAAGAAAATAACCGCAACAGATACCCTTGAATTATCAATTCCAGAGAGAATTCAATTAGTGGAAGATATTTGGGATTCTATTGCCGAGCGGGCAGATTCTTTGGAGCTGACGGAGAACGAAAAAAAGATCATTGAAGAAAGACTTGAGGCTTATCACAGTAATCCTAATTTGGGTACTCCATGGAATGAGGTTTATAAGAGAATAGTCGCTAACCATGGAATATAAAATTATCATCAGGCCTGAGGCTGAAAAAGACTTGACGGAAGGTTTTGTCTGGTATGAAGACAAGAGGCTCGGATTGGGGTTTGATTTTCTTTTACAAGTCGATGCCGGGTTAAGATTTGTAGGAAGAAATCCAGAGATACACGCGTCAGTATATAAAGGGGTGCGCAGTCATATAATCAAGAGATTTCCATACAAAATAATTTATCTTATTGAAAGTCAAAGAATTATTGTGCTGGGTGTAATTCATGGAAGAAGAAGTCCGAGTCTTATGAAAAATAGAATAGATGACATCTAATAACCTTACACCTTGCTACCTGCATTAACCCTTACTGCCCTTCCCCGCAGCACTTCTTGTACTTCTTACCGCTTCCGCACGGGCACGGGTCGTTCCTTCCGATCTTCTGGTCTTTGATAACGGTCTGAGGCTTGCCTTCACCGCTTCCCTCTCCCCTGCCGTACTGAAGCTTTGACGGGCGTATGCTTATCTTCTTCTGGATCGGCTCCTCTTTTACAAGATGAATCTTGAAGAGCCTTCCGATGACCTCTGACGATACCCTGTCGCCCATGGCGGCGAACATGTCAAAGGCCTCCTTCTTATACTCTGTAAGCGGGTCCCTCTGGCCGTAGCCCCTGAGGCCTACGCCTTCTTTCAGATGGTCGAGGCCGAGGAGATGGTCTTTCCACTGTGTGTCAACCATCTGGATCATTATCATCTTCTCAAGATACCTGAAGTTCTCTGCGCCTATCTCATGCTCCTTCTCCTCATAGAGACGTTTGATCTCATCAATAAGCTTCTGGCGCATATCGTCAAAACTACCGGCATCAAGATCAGAGGTTATATTGAACTTTCCGTAAAGCGCGTCTTTGAGCCCCTTGATATCCCACTCTTCAGCATGCTTGTCTTCAGGGCAGTGGTCCGCGAGTATATCATCAAGGATGTTCTCAGCCATCTCAAATATCTTATCTTTCAGCCCCTGCTCGGAAAGTATCTCGCGCCTGTAAGAGTATATCTCTGTCCTCTGTTTATTCATTACATCGTCATAATCTATCAGGTGCTTTCTTATATCAAAGTTATGCCCTTCAACTTTCTTCTGCGAACTCTCTATGCCTTTGGATACCCACGGGTGCTCTATCGGCTGGTCTTCCTCCATGCCGAGCTTTTCCATGAGGCCTGATATCCTGTCAGAGCCGAATATCCTCATGAGGTCGTCTTCAAGCGAGAGATAGAACCGTGATGAGCCCGGGTCTCCCTGACGGCCTGAACGGCCTCTGAGCTGGTTATCTATCCTGCGTGATTCATGCCTTTCAGTGCCCAGGATATGAAGCCCTCCGGCATCTAAGACCTTCTTCTTGTCCTCTTCGCAGAGCTGCTGCGCCTTCTTCAGGGCATTCTGGAAATCCTCATCAGTATATGATTCCTTCTCCCTGAGCATATCCTTGGCAATGACCTCGGGGTTTCCTCCAAGCACTATGTCTGTGCCTCGGCCTGCCATGTTTGTGGCGATGGTGACAGCTCCGCTTCTTCCCGCATGGACGACTATCTCCGCCTCTCTCTCATGGTATTTGGCATTGAGGACCTGATGCGGCACCTTCTTCTTTTTGAGCATTGAGCTGATAAGCTCTGACTTCTCAATCGATATGGTTCCGACAAGCGCAGGCTGTCCCCTCTTATGGCAATCCTCTATCTCATTAACCACGGCATTTAATTTGCCTTTAACATTTTTATATATAACATCAGCATTGTCGATCCTTATCATCTTCTTATTGGTGGGGATGACGAGCACGTCAAGGTTGTATATCTTTGCAAACTCCGCAGCCTCTGTATCCGCAGTGCCGGTCATACCTGAGAGCTTGTTGTACATCCTGAAATAGTTCTGAAAGGTGACAGATGCAAGCGTCTGGTTCTCGCTCGCTATCTTGACGCCCTCCTTTGCCTCTATCGCCTGGTGCTGACCGTCAGACCAGCGCCTGCCCGGCATGAGACGGCCGGTGAACTCATCAACTATTATGACCTCGTCGTCCTTTACGATATAGTCAACATCACGATGGAAGAGCACATGCGCCCTCAGCGCCTGATTCAGGTGATGAAGGATGTCCATATTTGAGATGTCATACAGGTTATCTATCCCGAGAAGCTTCTCAGCCTTTGAATTTCCCTCATCAGTGAGAATGATGTTCCTTGCCTTCTCATCGACTGTGAAATCCACATCGCGTACAAAACCCGGGATGACCTTGTCCACCTTGTAATACTTGTCAGTTGATTCCTCAGAAGCGCCGGATATGATGAGCGGCGTCCTCGCCTCGTCTATCAGGATACTGTCAACCTCGTCAACTATCGCGTAGTTAAGCTCCCTCTGGACATACTCGCTTATGTCATACCTCATGTTGTCCCTGAGATAATCAAACCCGAACTCGTTATTTGTGCCGTAAGTGATATCTGAATGGTAGGCGTCTCTCCTGCTTATGGGCCTCAAGTACCTGAGCCTGCTGTCCTCTGAGTGAAAGGATTTGTCATATACAAAAGAGGTGTCGTGCTGGATAGTGCCTACGGAAAGGCCAAGGAAATGATATATCGGCCCCATCCACTGAGTATCCCTCTTTGCAAGATAATCATTGACTGTAATGACATGCACGCCTCTGCCGTCGATCGCGTTCAGATATACCGGCAAAGTGGCGGCAAGCGTCTTTCCCTCTCCGGTCTTCATCTCAGCTATCTTCCCCTGATGAAGCACAATGCCGCCTATGAGCTGCGAATCAAAGTGACGCATACCGAGTATCCTGCGTGACGCCTCCCTGACAACCGCGAACGCCTCAGGCAGTATGTCATCCAGCGTTTCACCGGCAGTAAGCCTTTTGCGGAATTCATCTGTCTTTCCCCTCAGCTTCTCATCATCAAGCGAAGACACCGCAGCTTCCGCGGCGTTTATACTCACAACTATCTGGTCGAGAAGCTTAAGGTCGCGCTCGTTCTTTGTGCCGAAGATCTTTGTTATTAAACCGAACATGGTTTTTATTATAGCAAAAAAACATTTGCGATAGCGGGTAGGCGAAATAGCCTGTTATATTACTCCCCGCATAATGCGCTTGCAATACTGAACAGGCTCAATATAAAATACTTCATACTTAATTCCATAGCGGGCGTAACTCAGTGGTAGAGTGCTAGCTTCCCAAGCTGGAAGTCGCGAGTTCAAATCTCGTCGCCCGCTCCAATTTTAAAGAGATTAACTTTCAACTTCTTCATGTCAAAAGGCCTGATACATGTCTACACCGGCGAGGGCAAGGGCAAGACAACTGCCGCTGTCGGACTTGCGGTAAGGGCAGCAGGCCACGGCAGAAAGGTCCTCATACACCAGTTCCTCAAGGGCGGATCGCTAAACTCAGGTGAGATAGCTGCCCTGAAGATGATAGGCGTCAATGTCGTTACCTTTGAAGACCAGGTATCCCCGCTGTTCAACCCGAAAGTAAGTATCTCAGAACTAAAAGCCTCTGTCGCAGAATCAATCGAACTCACGATCAAAGAGATGAAGAGCGGCGCTTATGACCTTGTGATACTTGATGAATTCAACAACCTCTTCAGCGGCAGACTGGCGGACATGGAAGATGTCAGGAGGATAATTAAGGCAAAGCCCAAAAGCCTCGAACTCGTCTTTACCGGCAGGAACGCGCCCAAAGAACTTATTGAACTTGCCGATTACGCTACAGATATTCAGATGGTCAAACACCCTTTTGAAAATGGAACAAAGGCGAGAAAGGGGATAGAGTTTTAAAGATAATCACCTCATCTCTTTCCACACATGATGTACCCTCTGTGCAACGGTAATGTGAGTCAAAACAAATAGAACCCATATCATCGGCATCACCCATCCTGTTAAGGCTCCGGCTGCCATGATTATTATCCTTTCAGGCCGTTCAATTATTCCGACATTGCATCCTTGTCCAAGCGCCTCTGCCCTTGCCTTTGCATAGCTGATTATGAGCGAACCTGCCAGCGTAGCGATGCTTAAAAAACAGCCTTGAGCAGAGCTGTTCATGAAGAAATACCATGAAAAACCGATGAGCAGAAATGAGTCTGAGTACCTGTCAAGCACCGAGTCGAGAAAGGCACCGAACTTAGTAGCCCTGTTATTTACCCTTGCGACAATGCCGTCAAGCATGTCAAAGAGGCCGCTGAATAGGATGAGAAGGCCGCCTGATATGAGGCTCCGGGGTATCATAAAAGCTGCTGCTAAAGTTATTAAACTTCCGGTTACGGTGATCATGTTCGGAGAGATATTTATCTTCTTCGCGAGTGAAGAAAGGGGCTTGTCAAACATATGTCCGATTCTGGCGCTGAGCATTTCAAATGATTTTACCACAACCCCCTGCGAAACGTTTCTGATTGAGCTATAATTATAAGCTTGAACTTCTTGCAGAAAGTGATATTATTAATACTAATGAATAATAAAAATCATAAAGTCGTCAATAGAGAGCATCTCAAGGATATCGTCAGTAAACTGAAGGATGAAGGGAAGAAGATAGTCTTTACAAACGGCTGTTTTGACATACTGCATGTCGGACATGCCAGGCTGCTCAGCGAGGCAAAGGAGTTCGGCGACATACTTATTGTCGGGCTGAATTCGGATAAATCAGTATCTCATTTAAAACCCGGTCGGCCTATAGTGCCGCTGGAGCAGAGGGCTGAGCTGCTTGCGGCATTCTCAGCTGTTGATTATGTGACCTCATTCCATGAAGCCACGCCTTACAATCTTATCAAGGAGCTGAAGCCTGATGTGCTGGTAAAAGGAAAAGACTGGTCAAAACAGGAGATTGTTGGCAGCGAGCTTGTAAAAGAAGTAAAGACAGTCCACTATGTCCCGGGCATATCAACCACCGAGATAATCAAAAGGATCAAGAACCCGTCCTCAAAGATATAAAATTGCCTTTAGCCCTCTCCACATTCAAACAAGCGTCCTCTGCTATAGAGAAAGGGGATATCCATGCGCTCACTTCCCTTTCAGGCTCGTCCGGCGCACTCATCTTCTCGCTGCTAAAATCCCCTTCCCTGCTCCTCTGCCCGTCTGAAGAGACTGCTGCTGAGTTTTATTCTGACGCGGTATTCTGGGCAAAGACTCTCGGAACAGAGGAGCCTGTGCTTATCGATACGGATGAAAGCCCTGAACGTTTAAAGAGCCTTCACATCCTGTATGAGCGGAGCGACAGAAAGTTCATAGCATCTGTCAGGGCAGCACTCCTGCCGCTATGGAATAAGAGCGGCTTTTCCGGCTTACCGATATCAAAGGGACTTAACATTGAGAGAGACCTCTTTGTATTGATGTTCCAGGATGCCGGTTACCATACCGTGCCTATTGTTTCAGGCCCCGGCGAAATGAGCATAAGGGGCGGGATACTTGATATCTTCCCGCCTGACAAAGAGTTCCCTGTAAGGGTCGAGTTCTTTGGAGATGATATCGACTCCATACGGTATTTTGACATAGAGACACAGCTAACCGTACAAGAGATTGATGAGGCTATCATATATCCCGCGCTTGAACCTCAGCAAGGGCCTGACCTTATAGACCTGCTCAGCGAAAGCCTTCTGATCCTATGTGAAAAAGATGACATTAACAGCAAATTCCCTGATATCGCAGAAAGGATCGAAAATAGAAAAAGCATAAACTTTACCTCGCTTCCTTTAACAGATGAAGGGCCTGACCTGAAGATCACAGGCACAGGAGGGCTCGGCCTTTTACGCGAAGAGAGGGCAGCCATTGAAGACTTTGTCAGCCGCATCGGTGAACTCAGTAAAGAATTCTCCATACTCATGGCATGCTCTTCAGACGGACAAGCAAAGAGGCTTAGGGACCTCTTCACTGAAAAAGATATTGAAAACCCCATAATCGAAAACAGCAGGGCGCTGGAATATCCGCGCAGCCCCGTCATAACCATAGGCAATCTGAGCAGAGGCTTCAGATGCGGAAGCTCAATTGTGCTTTCAGAAGCTGACATCTTCGGCAAAAGGCCAGCCTTCAGGTCGATTAAGAGGTCAAAGGTCTCAAAGCTTATCTCCTCTATATCAGAGATAAAAGAAGGCGACTATGTAGTTCATATAGATCATGGAATAGGAAAGTATTTAGGCATAACAAAGCAGAAGAGAAATGATTATGAAGGCGACTTTCTTACACTTGAATATCTTGACGGAGACAGGATATACCTTCCGCTTGAGCGGATAAACTGCATCCAGAAATACCAGACTCCTGAGCATAGCAAGCCCTTCCTGGACAAACTCGGAAGCAAGAGATGGCTGAAGACCAAGCAGAGGGTTCAGCAGAAGATCAAGGATATGGCTGAAAAGCTGATCACCCTTTATGCGCAGAGGTCATCGGTCACAGGGCATCCGTTCACTGAAGATACTGAACTGCATAAAGAATTTGACGGCTTCTTCCCATATGAAGAGACGCCTGACCAGGCGCGCTCCATAGCAGAGATAAAGAAGGAGATGGAAGACCCGTCCCCCATGGACAAGCTCCTGTGCGGGGATGTGGGTTACGGAAAGACCGAAGTGGCAATGAGGGCGGCGTTCAAGGCGGTCTTTGATTCAAAGCAGGTGGCTGTGCTTGTGCCGACGACGGTGCTTGCGGAGCAGCACTACAATACCTTCACGAACAGGTTCTCCGCCTTTCCGGTGAAGATAGGAATGCTGAATCGTTTTAAGAGCAGTGCTGAGGAGAAAGCTACGCTCAAGGCTTTGGCAGAGGGGGCTCTTGATATAGTCATCGGCACACACAAACTCCTCGGCAAAAACATAAACTTCTATGACCTCGGGCTTCTCATAATTGACGAAGAGCATAAGTTCGGAGTCACGCACAAGGAGAAGATAAAATCGATCAAGACCAGCGTTGACGTCCTGTCGCTCACAGCGACTCCCATACCAAGGACGCTCCACATGGCGCTTGCCGGCATAAGGGGGCTGAGCATCATAGAGACTCCGCCTGAGGAGCGGCTTGCAGTAAAGAGCTTTGTCATTAAGTTCGACCCGAATGCAATAATGGAGGCGATCCAGTATGAGATAGACCGTGGAGGGCAGGTCTTCTTCATACATAACAGGATAGATGACATAGACAAGATGTCGGCCTATCTCAAGGGCCTTGTCCCTGACAGCAAGGTCGGCGTGGCCCACGGCCAGATGCACGGAAGAGAGCTCGAACAGGTCATGAGCGCTTTTTACAGAAAGGATACCAACCTCCTTGTCTCTACCAATATCATCGGCTCCGGACTTGATATCCCGTCTGCAAATACAATAATAATAAACAGGGCTGACAGGTTCGGGCTTGCAGACCTTTACCAGTTGAGGGGGCGAGTCGGCCGCTCCAATGTGAGGGCGTACGCGTATTTTGTCATACCTGCGGAAGATATATCAGAGGATGCCAGAAAGAAGCTCTCAGCCATTCAGGAACTGAGCTACCTTGGTGCCGGATTCAGGCTTGCGATGAAGGACCTTGAGATAAGAGGCGCAGGAAACCTGCTGGGCGGGGAGCAGTCAGGGCATATCGAGGCGGTAGGTTTTGACCTCTATGTCCAGATGCTTGAAGAGGCTGTTTCAGAGCTTAAAGGGGAAAAACAGACGCCAAAGACAGAGACCGTCATCGACCTGAAGAAGACAGCCGGCATACCCGAGAGCTACATAGAAGACCCTACGGTGAGGCTGAGCATCTACAAAAAGATATCCTCAATAAAGAAGCCTGAGGATGTCATGTTGATGAAGGATGAACTCAGGGACAGGTTCGGAGAACCGCCTGAAGAGACCCTGCGCCTTATAGACATCCTTGAGCTTAAGCTCCTTGCCGGGCAGCTTGCGATAACAAAGATAGAGAACATAATTGGCAAGATACGCCTCACCTTTGCGCAGGAATCGCCTGTGACCCAGGAAAAGATACTCTCCCTCTATGACAAAAAAGAGAAAGGCCTGAAGTTCCTGCCTGAAAGAGGCATAGAGATCGATATGAAAGGCAGGGAGTGGAGCGAGGTGTATCTGAAGCTGAAGAGCATCATGAATAACCTCGCTGAGTAGTTGTATAAACCGCGCCCCATATGTTATAACATTCTGTTCAATTCACTATAAAAAGGAGACATTTAAATGAATAAGTTTTTAGTCCTCGCATTAGCAGTATTTCTCACTATCGGCTGTTCCAAGACCGGCACTACAACAAAGCAGGAAGGCGCCTCTCTCGCAAAGGTCGGCGAAACATCCATCACACAGGAAGATTACATGAGAGAACTGAAAGGCCTGCCTGAATGGGCAAGAGAAAAGTTCAAGAGCGATAAAGACAAAGAAGAGTTTCTTGATTCAATAATTGAAAAAGAGCTTTTATATATTGAAGCAAAAAAGAACAAGCTTAATAATGATAAAGATTACATCGCAAAGCTTAAGGAATTTGAAAAGATGAACCTTATTACCACACTCCTTGAAAAAGAGATCCGCGATAAGGTCAAGGTGGAAGATGCAGAGGCCAAGAGCTTTTACGACAGCAATATGGACAAATTCAAGCAGAATGCCGGCATCAGGGCGAGCCACATACTTGTAGAGAGTGAAGCTATAGGTATTTCAATACTTGCAAAGTTAAAGGCCGGTGCGGATTTCGCAAAGCTGGCAGCGCAATACTCAATGGATGAGGGCAATGCAAAGAACGGAGGCGACCTGGGATTCTTCGACAGAGGAAGGATGGTGCCTGAGTTTGAAGATGCCGCTTTTAAACTGAAGAAAGGAGAGGTAAGCGGGTTAGTGAAGACCCAATTCGGTTTTCACATCATAAAGGTCACTGATAAAAATGAAGGCACCCAGCTTGGTTTTGAACAGGCAAAAGAGGTCATCAAGAGACAGATGCTTGCTGAGAAACAGAGAAACGCATATCAGTCATTTGTTGACGGATTAAAGAGCAGCAGTAAGGTCACAAAAAACACATCAGCGCTTTCCGGTGTCAAGCTTCCCTGGGAAGAGGAGAAATAAATAAAATTCCATTCAACAAGCCTGCCTATTCGGTAGGCAGGCTTGTTGAAATATTCTCTTTCACCTTCTTAACCGCATCTGCAGGCGATAGCTTTTCAGACTCTTTGGTTCTCCTTGATTTAAGCTCGACAAAACCCTCTTTCAGTGTCTTCGGCCCTATTACTATCTGAAGCGGAATGCCTATGAGATCGGCATCCTTGAACTTCACTCCGGCCCTCGCATCCCTGTCGTCAATAAGCGCCTCTACGCCATGTTTCTTAAGTTCAGCATAAATACCTTCTGCTGTCTTTAGAACTTCATCTTCAATATTGAGCGGGATTATCTCAACGTCAAACGGCGCAATGGACTGAGGCCATATCATTCCGTCCTTGTCATTGTTCTGCTCTATTGCCGAGGCAGCGATGCGCGCCGGGCCTATGCCGTAGCTACCCATGATGATAGGAAGCGGGTTGCCCTCCTCGTCGAGAAAAACAGCATGAAGCGGCTCTGAATATTTTGTGCCTAACTGAAAGATATTTCCTATCTCTATCATCTTCTCGACCTTTATTACAGCTCCGCAGTTTGAGCAGGTGTCGCCATCTTTTGCAAGGTGGATGTCATGCCATTGCGCTTCAAAATCCACAGAAGGCCTTATGCCTCTTGTGTGGTGGTCTTTTTTATTTGCGCCTGCGATATAGACGCCGTCTTTAATGGAATTGTCAGCGAACTTTTTGAGCTTATGACCATGCGGGCCGGTGAATCCTGCCTCAACGCCGAGTATCTCCTTTACCTCATCCTTTTCAGCAGGCCTGAACCCGCCAACTATCTTCTGAAGCTTCTTCTCATGAAGCTCCTGATCTCCCCTAACAAGCGCCATGAACGGGCCGTCGCTTCCTATGAGCAGAAGGCTCTTTATGAAGAACTTCGGGTCGGTCTTTAAAAAACTCGATACCTCAGTGATGGTTCTGCGGTTAGGAGTTTCAATATCTTCCCTTTCCCAAACCTTATCAGCCGCAGGCTGGGGAACCGGGGTTGAGAGCGCAAGCTCTGTGTTTGCCGAATACCCGCATTTATCACAAAGAACAACAGTGTCCTCGCCCGCAGGGCTCGGCGCCATGAACTCATGAGCCATCGCTCCGCCCATCATCCCGGGGTCGCTCTGAACCTGATAATACTTCAGGCCGCATCTTGAAAATATCTTATGATACGCCTCTGCGTGCTTGCGGTAGCTCTCGGCAAGCCCGGCATCGTCCCTGTCAAAGCTGTAGCTGTCCTTCATGGTGAACTCTCGAGTCCTCAGAATGCCGCTCCTGGGCCTCGCCTCGTCCCTGAACTTTGTCTGCACCTGATACCACATCTGCGGCAGCTCCCTGTATGAGCGTATCTCTTTGGAGGCAAGCCATGTCATTATCTCTTCATGCGTCATACCGAGGCACATCTGCCTGTCGCCCCTGTCCTTGAGCCTGAACATCTCATCGCCTATCTCTGACCACCTGCCTGTCGTCTCCCATATCTCTGAGGGATGAAGCGCAGGCATGGTTATCTCCTGAGCGCCGATGGCGTTCATCTCCTCCCGTATTATCCTGTTGACGCGGTCAAGTACGCGCATGGCAAGAGGAAGGTAGATATATAAGCCTGACGCGAGCTGCCTTACAAAGCCGGCGCGGAGCATCAGTATATGGCTTATCGCCTCTGCCTCTGCCGGAAGCTCGCGAAGTGTCGGAATGAACATCTTTGAAAAACGCATATATTATTTCTCCTTAAATAAGGCCTTTAAAAACCAAATTATTTTATCACAAGTATGAGACTAAATTTCCGATTCATTGTTAATTCAGGGAAATGTGATATAAATCATAATATATATGTTCTTCTCCGGCTAAAATATATTTGCAAACTATAAATCCAATGAAAACTAAAGAACAGCCGCCCACAGCCCTATTCCCAATGGCCTTTTTTAAATTTACACTGGCCCTTACAGCGGTGTATTTTCTCGGCTTCAGCTGGTACGCATGGAAATCCTTTAATGAATTTGAGGTGACGGAAAAACGCGGCTTTCGCCTTTATGAGATAAGCAACGACATAAGCCGTGTCAATGAAACACTGACGATGTCAGCGCGCATGGCTGCGACGACCGGAGACCTTAAATGGGAAAAATATTACAGGGAACTGGGGATATTCCTCAACTCCGCCTTTGAGGAAGCAGCGAAGCTGGACCCGAACCTCTATATCGGCACTGACGGTAAAGCGATAAATAAAACCAGAAAAAAACTCGCTGAGATAGAGAAGAGCGCTTTTGACCTTGTAAGAAAAGGGGCATCCAACAAGTCTTTGAAACTTTCTTACCAAAGATATTTCACAGATGCCGAAACACTTCTCTTCAGCAGAAATTATGAGAATCTGAAGGATGATTATACAAAAGGACTTACAAGGATAAACAGCATAACCCACGAACGTTCAAACGCAGCCATAAAGGCGCAGCGCTTGCTCGGGTTCTGGGCTTTTATATCAGTCATATTCGCAATGCCAATATTCATTGCCGCCTGGTTAAACGTACTCAGGAAGATAAAATATTACACAACGAAGAGGAACGAGGCAGAAGAAGCGCTTACAGAATCAGAGCGGAAATACCGCAACCTCGTCACTGAAATAAATGAAGGTTTTTTCATATCTGATAAAAAAGGGGTCATCACTTTCGCAAATGATGCATTTGCCCGGATCAACGGCCTTGACAAACCAAGCCAGCTCATAGGCAGGCCGCTGCTGGAGTTTATAGACCCTAAAGTCAGAAAAAAGGTCGCAGAGGTATTTTTAAACGGACTTGAGACCGGGGAATTCCCCAAAAATGTTGAAGCGCGCATCTTCAGGAAAGACGGCAGCACCGCTTTCGTGCAGATAAGCCCGGATATATATACTGAAGGGCGCAGCCTTGTAGGCATTAGAGGGATAATGATGGACATAACCGAGCGCAAGGCAGCCGAAGAGGAGCTGCTGAGAAGCAGAAACGACCTCTCGATACTCAACAATATCGCTTCCGTAATAAATCATACAATGGGCATGGATGAACTATGCTCTAAAATATTGTCCACGCTGAAGAGCCTCGATATGTTTAAGCCGGGGCTCACGGGCAGCATATTCATGCTTGAAGGCGAGAAGATGAAACTCGTCTCCCATATCGGCCATTCAGATTACTTCATAGAACTGCACATGGATCTGCGCGTCGGCGACTGCCTGTGCGGCCTCGCGGCAAAGACCGGAGAAAGCATAATATCCGGTGATTCCGTGACCGACCCGCGGCATACGGTCAAGTATGCCGGGAAGAACCGTCACGGAAGCATTGTCATTCCGCTTAAGGCAAGGGAGGTCGTGATAGGTGTTTTATGCCTCTATGTGCCCGCCGGTTTTGACATGGATGAGCGGAACATTGAACTTCTCAAATCTGTCGCCAATCAGGCAGGCGTAGCGCTTGACAATGCGAGGATGTACGAAGAAACAAAGAAATCATCGCTTCATGACCCGCTTACCGGTATCCCGAACAGGCGTATGATGAATACTTTTTTAGAGGCGAATTATGCAAAGGCAAAAACAGGAGGAAAACCCTTCTCCGTCATCATGCTGGATGTTGATCATTTTAAAAAATATAACGATACCCTGGGCCATACAGCAGGCGACAGGGTCCTTATCCAGGTCTCAAAGATCCTCACCGATGTTGTCAGAGGAGCTGACCTTGCCGCAAGATACGGCGGTGAAGAGTTCATAATCATCCTTACTGAAACAGACCTGAAAGGCGCCGGCATAGTCGCTGAAAAGATAAGAAGATCAGTGGAAAATAATACCGAAGTGACAACAAGCCTCGGTGTTTCATGCTTTAGCGATGATATAAAAGACGGCGAAGAACTCATAAAAAAGGCTGACTCCGCGTTATATGAAGCCAAAAAAACAGGCAGGAACAGGGTTGAGGTTGGGGTTTAGGAACTAAGTTCACCACTACCCCTCTTTGTCTCCCCTTGTAAAGGGGAGAATTGAAATCCCCTCCTTACCAAGGAGGGGCATGGGGAGGTTATCTTTCCTCCTCCTGCCTTTCCCTTAATTAGCATATTAATATGTTATATAAAGCTTGACTATATATATGTCTATGATAAAGTTTAAGTAAGATTAGATATAGATAAGAACTAAAGGGAATTAACGCCTGAAAGGAGTTTGAAAGTGACCGAACAGGAGATCAGAGAGAGCGAAGACAAGTTCAGGAAGATGAAAGAAGCTACAACGGCTTTGAAATACGCAAACCTGGAATGGGAAAAGACCTTCAACGCAATCTCGGACTTTGTCTCCATACATGATAAAGACTTCAGATTCATCAAAGTAAACAAGGCGCTGGCAGACTTTCTCGGGGAAAAGCCCGAAGATCTGATCGGGAAGAGATGTTATGAAGTGATACATAACTTGCAATCGCCCCCGGCGTACTGCCCTCATGTAAAGACTATGGAAACAAAAGAGGCTGTCACTGTAGATGCGGATGCCGACGTTATCGGCTTCCCTGCGCTTGTGAGCACCTTCCCTGTCTTTGACGAGAACGGAGATGTGAACGAAAGCGTGCATATAATCAAAAACATCACCGAGCGCAGGAAGACAGAAGAACTGATCAGAACGCAGTACACCCTGCTCAATAATATTCTGGAGTCCATGACGCATCCGTTTTATGTGATTGACGCTAATGACTATACGGTCAAGCTCTCCAACCATGCGGCTCATCTTGGAATTTCCGATAAGAATAAGACCTGTTATGAACTGACCCACCATAGAAACACCCCATGTGACGATGCTGAGCACCCATGCACAATAAAGAAGATAAAAGAGACTAAAGCATCTGTAATCCTTGAACATATTCATCATGATAAAGACGGCAACGCCAGAATCATTGAGATACACGGATACCCTATATTTGACGCTGAAGGGAAAATTGCACAGGTCATTGAATACAACCTTGACATTACTGAACGCAAACAGGCTGAAGAGGAGAGAAGACACCTGAATAAAGAACTTGAGCAGATAATCCATGTGACCTCACACGACCTCCGCTCTCCGCTTGTAAATGTCGAGGGTTACCACAAAGAGATAGGTTACTCGCTTAAGGAGCTTGAAGCTATCTTAAAAGATATGGAACTGCCGCAGGATATAAAAGATAAGATCGCGTTTATCATAGACAAAGACATCCCTGAATCCGTCAAATATATAGACGCCAGCGTTGCAAAGATGGATTCCCTGCTTTCAGGCCTTCTGAGGCTTTCGCGTTCCGGCAGAGAAGAACTTGAGATGAAAAAGCTTGACATGAACAGGCTTGTCTCAGATGTCCTGGACACACTCGAATATCAATTCAAAGAGAAAGGCGCAATACATGAAGCTGCTGAACTCCCTTCATGCAGCGGTGATGAGAAGCATATAAACCAGGTCTTCTCAAACCTCATCGGGAATGCGCTGAAGTATTTTGATCCCGCGCGTCCCGGAGTCATTAAAGTGTCAGGATATAAAAAAGACGGCCGGATTATCTATTGTGTAGAAGACAACGGCATAGGCATCCCAACAGAACATCAGGACAAGATATTTGATATATTCCATCAGGTCCAGCGCGGCAAGGGCGGCGAAGGGCTTGGGCTCAGCATAGTTAAGAAGATAGTCCAGAGGCATAATGGGAAAGTCTTGGTAGAGTCGGAGTTTGGCAAAGGGAGTAAGTTTTGCGTGCAGCTGCCGGGGTGATAAATAAAACACACCCCTGCACCCCTCTTTATAGAGGGGAAAAACTGTAAAGCCCTTTTTTTATCTCCCCTCTAACAAGAGGGGATTAAGGGGTGTGTTGAAAGATTAGAGGGAAAATAGTAAGAGGATGACAAATAATATGACAGAAGAAAAAGAGAATAACAACAAGCCATTTAAGTATGGAATGTCATTAAGGAAATACACAGCAGCTTTGCTATTCAGCTGGACAGTGATAATTGCCGTATCACTGCTTTTGAATATTAAACATCATAGGAATACCATGTTTGATACTGCCCGCATTCAGGCGCAAACTCTTATTGAAAAGGATCTGCTCTACCGCAGATGGAACGCAGGCCACGGAGGCCTCTATGCCTTTGTGACCCAAGAGACACAGCCAAACCCATATCTTGAAGGGGTAGTCAGCGAGAGAGATATTCAGACCCCGTCGGGAAAAGAACTTACGCTTATCAACCCTGCTTACATGACACGGCAGGTCAATGAGCTTGGCAAGCTTGATAAAAGTTCCTTCGGGCATATAACAAGCCTGAAACCTATCCGGTCTGAGAATGCCGCTGATCCGTGGGAAAGAAGCGCGCTTGAGGCTTTTGAGAAAGGGGTTAAAGAGGTAAGCTCACTGGAGATGATAGAAGGGGCTGAGTACATGCGGTTGATGCGTGTCCTGATAGCTGAGAAGAGATGCCTCATATGTCATGAAAGACAGGGTTACAAAGAAGGTGATATAAGGGGCGGACTAAGTGTATCTATCCCCATGGCGCCCATGATAGCGGCATCAGAAGCTGAGGTACAGAGTGAATATGTAGTGCACTTCGTCATGTGGCTTTTCGGTTCCTTAATGCTTGGAATAGGTTTAATCAAACTCGAACGTAAAGATAAAGAACGTTCTCAGGCAGAAGAGCAGATCAGGCATCAGAACGACCTGCTCAATAATATACTAAATTCAATGACCCATCCTTTCTATGTCATTGACGCGAACGACTATACGATCAAGCTCTCCAACCATGCGGCTCACCTTGAAATAACTGAAAAGAATATGACCTGTTATGAACTGACCCACAATAGAAACACCCCATGCGACGATAGCGAGCACCCATGCACAATAAAGAGGATAAAAGAGACAAAAAAAGCCGTCACTCTTGAACACATTCATCATGATAAAGACGGCAATCCGAGAATAGTGGAGGTGCACGGATACCCGATATTTGACAGCAATGGAAATGTTTCGCAGGTCATTGAATACAACCTCGACATCACGGAACGGAAACAGGCTGATGAGGATAGAAAACTTCTTAACAAAGAACTCCAGCAGATAATCTATGTAACCTCACACGACCTGCGTTCCCCGCTTGTCAATGTGGAAGGCTATCACAAGGAGATCCGTTACTCTCTTGAGGCGCTCAGTACGATCCTGAAGGAGATCGATATTCCTGAAGACAAGAAAGAGAAGATCGCGTTTATCATAGACAAGGACATCCCTGAATCTGTGAAGTATATAGATGCCAGTGTGGTAAAGATGGACGCCCTGCTCTCAGGGCTGCTGAGGCTTTCCCGTTCCGGAAGGACAGAGCTTCATATGGAAAAGATCGATATGAAGAGGCTTGTCTCAGATGTTTTTGACACACTTGAATACCAATTCAAGGAAAAAGGCGCAAGTCATGAAGCTGGTGAACTCCCTTCATGCACGGGTGACGATAAGCATATAAACCAGGTCTTCTCAAACCTCATAGGAAATGCGCTTAAATATTTTGATCCTTTGCGTCCCGGAGTAATCAAAGTGTCAGGATACAAAAAAGACGGCCAGGCTTTCTATTGCGTGGAAGACAACGGCATTGGCATTCCGCCTGAACACCTGGACAAGATATTTGATATATTCCATCAGGTTCAGCGGGGCAAGGGCGGCGAAGGGCTTGGGCTCAGCATAGTGAAGAAGATAGTTGAAAGGCATAACGGGAAGGTATGGGTGGAGTCTGAGGTTGGCAAGGGGAGCAGGTTTTATGTGTCATTGCCGGTATAAAGAAAGAAACACACCCCTTAATCCCCTCTTTTTAGAGGGGAAACAAAAAAGGGCAGTATAGCTTCTCCCCTCTAAAAAGAGGGGCGCAGGGGTGTGTTGAAAGGTTAGTGGGGAAACAATAACTATGAATATACGCACTAAGATCAGCATCGGATATCTGCTTATACTCTGTATCGTCATTCCGGCCTTTTACGGCATGACAGTATATCAACACAACAATATCCGCGATAAAGAGATATTGATTGATATAGAACATTTTAAAGCAGCATTCGGCGTACTGTTAGAACGCGACACCAAAACACTTGCCGCAGGGCTTGAGGTCATTATTCAGGACCCGGGCATAAAAGAAAAATTCCTGAGCAATGACAGGGATGCGCTCTTCCAATACGGGGAACCGCTTTTTAAAAACCTCAAAGAGAAGTACGGGATAACCCACTTTTATTTTATTATGCCGGACGGGAAATGCTTCCTCAGGCTCCACAATAAAAATATATACGGAGACCGGATAAACAGATATACATTCCTGAGGGCAAGAGAGACACAGAGTATCGCAACAGGGATCGAACTCGGCAAGACAGCCTTTGCGCTGAGGGCTGTAATGCCGTATTACCACGAAGGAAAGCTCATCGGGTATATTGAGCTTGGGGAAGAGATAGACCACTTTCTTGAGATAATGAAAGAGGAGTCAGGCGATGAATACGCCATTCTTGCAGACAAGGACAAGCTTAGCAGGGAAGACTGGAGGTCTGTCAGAAAGGTGGCAGGGCTAAGGGACAACTGGGGGGATAGCGAGAAACATCTTGTCGTGTCACAAACTACTAACAGCAAGCTTCTGGAAAAATGCTCTGATGAAGAAGCCATTGAGAGGGTGGAGAAAGGAGAGAATGAACTCCATAAACTCAATAATGAATCAGGTTCATATGTATGCACAGGATTCGGTATCAATGACGCGGCAGAAAAACATGTCGGCGCTTTGTTATCACCTCTAAACATAACACTCTTCACAAGCAGCATGGAGAAGTTCAACAACAATGCAATTATATTTTCAGGGATCCTATTGCTTATCTCTTCAATAGGGATCATTATTTTCTCTGCTTCAATTACAAAGCCGCTATCAAAACTTGAGGATGCCGCAAAGATGATGGAAGACGGAAATCTTGAGACAAAGAAGGTGGATATAAGATCAAATGATGAGATAGGAATGCTTGCAAGGGCTTTCAATAGTATGGCTGAGAAACTCAGAGACTCTCTATCTTCTCTCACAACAAAGAACGCGGAAGTGGAGAAGATCGTTTACATAACCTCACACGACCTGCGCGCGCCGCTCGTCAATGTCGCAGGTTATCACAAAGAGGTCGGCTACTCGCTTCAGGAGCTTCAGGCGATATTAAAAGATGCGGAACTGCCTGAAGATGTCAAAGAGAAGATCGCATTTATCATAGACAAGGATATCCCGGAATCAGTCAACTATATCGATGCCAGCGTTGCAAAGATGGACTCTCTGCTTGCTGGCCTTTTGAGGCTTTCCCGTTCCGGCAAGACAGAGCTTCATATCGAAAACCTTGATATGAACAGGCTTGTCTCAGATGTACTGGACTCGCTTCAATACCAGTTCAAAGAGAAAGGCGCAAGGTATGAAATTGCTGAACTCCCTCCATGCACCGGTGATGAGAGGCAGATAAACCAGGCATTTTCAAACCTGATATGGAATGCCATCAAGTATCTCGACCCGAAACGCCCCGGTTTAATCCGGATCTCAGGCCGCAAGGACGACGGCAATATCATTTATTGCGTGGAAGACAACGGCATAGGCATCGCGCCTGAAGATCAGGAGAAGATATTTGAGATATTCCATCGGGTTCAGCGGGGCAAGGGCGGCGAAGGGCTTGGATTAAGCATAGTAAAGAAGATAGTTGAGAGGGATAACGGAAAGATCTGGGTAGAGTCGGTGGTGGGCAAGGGGAGCAAGTTTTATGTGAGCCTGCCTGCCGGACAGGCAGGTTTGCCGGCATGAATAAAATAAACACACCCCTTAATCCCCTCTTGTTAGAGGGGAGATAAAAAAGGGCATTACAGTTTTTCCCCTCTATAAAGAGGGGTGCAGGGGTGTGTTTAATATAAAAGGAGGCACTATATGAAAAACAATTACAAACGTATTTTACCTTTGTCATTTCTTTGCATATGTTTATTTTTCGCCGGATGCACAAAAGAGGAGGCGACTAAAGTAACACTGAAGAACGGCACCGGGCAATCAGAGAACGGCGAGAAAAAAGAGGTTCTGAAGATAGCTGTCTCTGCCATCATATCACCCAAAAAGACCTTCGTATACTACAAGGATATGCTTGATTATATCTCTAAAAAGATGGACATTCCTGTGGAACTGATTCAGAGAGATACATACGCTGAGGTCAATGCTTTGGTGGAGAATAAAAAAATATCCGCAGCCTTTGTCTGCAGCGGGGCATACATTGACGGCAAGAGAGATTTCGGCATGGAACTGCTTGTCGCGCCTATGGCATACGGCCAGCCTTTTTACCATTCATACATAATAGTCCCCAGAAACAGCAAGGCTAAAAGGCTCGAAGACCTTAAGGGCAAGAAGTTCGCATTCACCGACCCGATGTCTAATACAGGCAAGCTTGCTCCCACATATATGATCGGCAAGATCGGGGAGAAGCCTGAGTCATTCTTCTCTGATATCATCTACACCAACAGCCATGACAAATCCATAGAGGCTGTTGCCCGTGGAATTGTTGATGCTGCCGCAGTTGATTCTCTTATCTGGGATTATGCCGATGCGACAGAACCTGAATTCACATCCAAGACAAAGGTGATTATAAAGTCCCCGCCGTACGGAATACCGCCTGTGGTCATTCCTGCCGGGATGGCTCCTGAGCTAAAAGAAAAACTGCGGAATATACTTCTCAATATGCACCTTGACGATGAAGGGCGTTCTATTTTAGAGAAGGTGAAGATAGACCGTTTTGTACGGACAGAGGACAGCGCGTACGATTCCATAAGGGAGATGCAAAGGTTCCTCAATGAAAAGCAAGGCCATAACAGATAAAATTAAAGGCCATTTCCCTAATATGGGGCTCAAGGCCAAGTTTCTTATAGCCACCAGCCTGGTCATTATTCTGCTGGGCATGCTTACAGCCTTGTTCGTACATAAGGAACGTACTGCTTCAATGTACCATGAACAGGAACATTTCGGTTCAGTTATTACAAAAAATCTTTCTGCCAATGCAACTGACCTCATCCTCACACAGAACATATTAAGACTGCAAAATCATATTGATGACATAATGAAAAATGAGGAAGGCATATCATATATCTACTTCATAAGTTCAAAAGGCAAAGTCATAGCTCATACCTTTCAGGATGGTTTCCCGGCAGGGCTGAAAGGGATCAACGAGCCTGCTCCTGATCAGGAATATTCTTCAAAGCTGCTTTATACGGAAAAAGAATACATAAGGGACTTTGCTGCCCCGGTATTTAATAATTTGGGGACAGCCCATGTAGGCATCTCAGAAAGCCATATCAGAAAAACCCTCTCTCAGACAATGTGGACGATTAGTTTTATCACCTTGACATTCCTCGGGATCGGGATATTGCTGATCAATATGATCACTAACCATGCGCTCAAACCACTTCACATGCTCTCTATCGGAGCTGAGAAGATCGGAGCAGGCGACTATGGCCACAGAATAGAAGTTGAATCCAATGATGAGATAGGGGTTCTGGCAGCAGGCTTTAATAAGATGGCATCTGAGTTAAAGTCGCACATTAACACACTCGAACAGGACATCATAGAACGCAAGAAGTCTGAAGAGAAGCTCAATGAACTGGCAAAGGAGCTGCAGCAGATAATTTATGTAACATCACATGACCTGCGTGCGCCTCTTGTAAATGTTACCGGATACCACAAAGAGATCGGCTACTCACTTGGGGAACTGAACGCCCTTTTGAAAGAAATTGATCTGCCCGAAGACAGCAAAGAGAAGATAGCATTAATAGTAGAGAATGATATCCCTGAATCTGTGAAGTATATAGACAAGAGCGTTGCAAAGATGGATAACCTGCTTGCAGGCCTGTTGAGGCTTTCCCGTTCAGGCAAGGCAAGGCTTGATATGGAACAGCTTGACATGAACAGGATGGTCAGCGACGTCGTCTCAACATTTGTATATCAGCTTAGGGAAAAAGGCGCAGAATACGAGGCATCAGAATTACCTCCATGCACCGGTGATCTCCAGCAGATAAACCAGGCATTTTCAAACCTCATAGGAAATGCCATCAAGTACCTCGACCCGAAGCGGCCCGGCATGATCAGGGTTTCAGGCAGCAGGAAAGATAACAATAACATCTATTGCGTTGAAGACAACGGCATAGGCATCCCGCCTGAAAACCTGGATAAGATATTCGATATCTTCTATCAGGCAAACTCAAAATCCGGCGGAGAAGGCCTCGGCCTCAGTATAGTCAAGAAGATAGTCGAGAGGCATAAGGGGAAAGTATGGGTGGAGTCGGTGGTTGGAAAAGGGAGTAAGTTTTGCGTGTCATTGCCGGGATAAGTAACTCCCCCCTTCCCCCTCTTAGGTTAAGAGGGGGTGGCGAAGCCGGGGGCGTTAATTGAATAAAAGGTTAATAACCATGAAAAACATATTTACAAAGATACATCACATGAAAAATAATCAGGCATCTATCGGCTATACGCTGACATTGATAAGCTTCTGGAGCATATTAATCATCGGATTGGCGGCATGGAATATTTACAATATAAAACAGGCGGCGAATAATGAAGCGCTCATTATGGCGCGTGCCGTATTTGACGGGGACCTGCAGTACCGCCGCTGGAACTCAAACCATGGCGGTGTATATGTCCCTGTTACAGAAAAGACTCAGCCGAACCCGTACCTGAGCCATGTCCCAAACAGAGACCTCACGACATCAGACGACATGAAGTTCACTTTGATAAACCCTGCTTACATGACACGCCAGGTGAACGAGCTGATGAAAGAGGCAGGCATCAGCCGCCGCGGGCATATAACAAGCCTCAACCCGCTGCGGCCTGAGAACAGTCCCGACCCGTGGGAGGCACTGGCGCTTAAAGAGTTTGAGAAGGGAGTAAAAGAAGTAAGCTCTATTGAAAAAATAGAGAACGGGGAAGACTACATGCGCATGATGCGGCCCACGATAACCGAAGAGCGGTGCCTCAAATGCCACGTGGCGCAGGGCTATAAAGTTGGAGACGTCAGGGGAGGTATAAGCGTTTCGGTTCTCATGTCGCCCCAATTGGAAAAAGCAAATAAAGAGATCACCTCCATATCAACAGGTTACGGAGTGATATGGATCCTCGGATTAGCAGGGCTCATAATGGGGTGGATGCAGCAGAAGAGGCTTTTTAATAAACTGGAAACAAGCAACAAAGAACTCCTTGGGATAAACAGCGATTATGAGCAGCTCCTCTCTGTCACGATCCATGACCTGCGTTCGCCTATCGTAAACATACAGGGCTACAGCTCTGAGCTGAAAAGTTCAATGCATGAACTCAGGGCAGAACTGCAAGGCAGAGAAATAACTGCTGACATAAAGGAAAAGGCCCTCTCGATCATAGACAGAACAATAGACGAAGAGTTGAGGTTGATCACCTCTAACACACAAAAAATAGACGCGCTGCATAACGGCGTCATACGATTTTTGAGTTTAAGAATAACCGAACTTATTATGGAAGAGATAGAGATGAACGCGCTGATGTCCGGCATCACAGACAGCCTGAGATCAACGGTTCATAGAACCGGAGCAAGGATCGAAATATCAGCCCTGCCCTGCTGCACCGCTGACAGGGATATGATGATGCAGGTATTCACACATCTCATAAGAAATGCTCTAAAATACCTCCGGCCTGAGCATCCCGGCATAATCAGGGTTTCAGGATACAAAGAGGACAAGCATTCCATATATTGCGTGGAAGACAACGGCATAGGAATATCTCCTGAGTACCATAAGGATATATTTGAGATATTCCATAAGCTGGATGTGACAGTAAACGGAATAGGCCTCGGGCTCACTATCGTCAAGAGGATAGTGGAGAGGCATGGCGGGAAGGTATGGGTGGAGTCAGAAGTTGGCAAGGGGAGCAGGTTTTATGTGAGTCTGCCGGTATGAAAAAATAAACACACCCCTTAATCCCCTCTTTTTAGAGGGGAGATAAAAAAAGCATTACAGTTTTTCCCCTCTAAAAAGAGGGGTGCAGGGGTGTGTTGAAACGTTAGAGGGGAAACAATTATGGATTTAAAGCAATTTTCTATTGGAAAGAACTCTCTGGCCAGACAGGCGCTGACCGGGATGGCATTGCGCATCACAGTGATCATCATCATTGCCACCGGCGTGAGCTACTGGCACATGCAGAACACCCTGCGCGCCTCCATACTGCAAAACCTGGAGAACTACGCTGATATGCGCGGCAAGGCGGAGAGCGAACAGTTCCTGCTGGCTGAACGCCAGACCATTATGGTGCGCGATGAGTTCCTGCGCCGGCTGCAGGAGATGGGCGATTATGATCCAAAGGATGAGTTCGACCGGATCTTTGTTCGCGAGGCTGACGGCCTGATCCGGGTGCGTCCCGAGATCAATGACCACAGGCATCATGCCACCGCTTATCTGCGCCATGATGTCCTTTTGACGCCGGACCTGCGCAGGCGCTTTTACATCGGCTGGCAGCTCATGGACCAGTGGGGGCCGATGCTGGTAAACCGTTTTTTCAGCGGCTTTATGAATATGCCGGAACAGCTTTCTATCAACTTCTGCCCAAAAGCCGACTGGGGAAGATCAGCAACCCGCGACCTGGACATCACCATCTATGAGACGGTCTGGCGGTCGACGATCGAAAAGAATCCTCAGCGCCTGACCTTCTGGACAACGGTATACTATGATCCGGGCGCAGATGAGTGGATGGTCTCCTGCGTGACTCCGGGCGACTATCACGGGAAGTGGGTGGCCACAGGAGGACAGGATGTATCGATAAATGACTTGATCAAGCGAACGACTGCTGACCCTGTTGAGAAGGGCGCGTGGAACTTTATCGTTGATGCGCAGGCCAACCTTATAGCTCACCCGAACCTGACCGGGCAGATAGCCAAGGCAGGCGGGAACCTGCAGGTCAATGAACTCGGAGACGCCCGATTGACTGCGATGGTAAATGCGGTCCTGGCCAAAGGCGACGATCACAGCCACACCCTCGAACTGCCGGACATAGATGTCATTTTGGGGATCACACGGATAGATGGGCCGGGCTGGTATTTTGTCACCGTCTATCCGCGGCAGTTGCTGACGGCACAAGCGCTCTCAACAGCAGGCATCTTTTTGGCTATAGGCTTTTGCACATTGCTTCTTGCACTGGCAATCATGGCAGCTATATTGCGCCGCAGGATCACCGTACCGATCGCCCGTGTGGTCTCGGTGACAGAACAGATCAGTCTCGGCGATTTCAGCGTCCGGCTTGAACCGCAAGATAATAATGAGCTGGGACTTCTTGCCACATCTGTCAATCGAATGGCAATGGCAGTTGGTGAACGTGATGCTGCCCTGAAGGGACAGTTCAATGAGGTCAGGAAGATCGAGGAACGCTTCCGCACCCTGGTGAACACCATCCCTGACCTGATCTGGTTGAAAGATGCGGACGGCGTCTTTATAGCCTGCAACCATATGTTCGAGAATCTTTTCGGCGCAAGGGAAGCTGACATTATCGGCAAGACCGACTATGATTTTGTGAACAGAGAGCTGGCAGACTTCTTTCGCGAACACGACCGCAAGGCCATGGCAGCTGGCAAGTCCAGCAGCAATGAGGAATGGCTCACTTTTGCTGACAATGGCTACCATGGACTGTTTGACACCATCAAGACCCCGATGTACGATGCAGAGGGTGCTCTCATCGGGGTGCTCGGCATTGCCCGCGACATCACCGAGCGCAAGAAGGCGGTGGAGGAGATGGAGGGCCTTAACAAAGAACTTGAGCAGATCATATATGCCGCATCGCATGACCTTAAGACCCCTCTTGTCAATATTAATGGTTACAGCAGGGAACTGAAGAGTACATTGGATGATATAACGAGGATTATAGAGAGAGATGGGGTATCGTCCAGGATCGGGGAAGAGGTATTGCCGCTTATTAATGAATTACCTGATTCGTTTCGTTTTATCAGCACAAGCGTGGTAAGGATGGACGCTCTTTTGAACGGGCTTTTGGCGTTTTCGCGATCCGGCAGGGCCGAGTTGAAGAAAGTAGATATAGACATGAATGTGCTGATAAATGAGATAGCATGCAACCTTAATTACAGACTGAAAGATGCAGGCGCAAGCCTTGAAGTGGCTGACCTGCCTGGATGCAATGGGGACAGGGAGCAGATAAGCCGGATCTTTTTAAACCTTATGGAAAACGCGGTTAAATATCTTGACCCTGCGCGCAGAGGTGAGATAAAGGTCACAGGATATAAGAAAGATAACCTCTCTGTTTATTGCGTAGAGGACAACGGCATAGGAATCCCAGCAGCATATCAGAAACAGATATTCCATATATTCCATCAGCTTGACCCTTCAAAGGCAGGAGAGGGGCTGGGGCTTGCTATAGTGCAGAGGATGGCGGAGAGGCACGGCGGGAAGGTATGGCTTGAGTCTGAGGCAGACAAGGGGAGCAGGTTTTATGTGGAGCTTCCGGGTATAACTAAATGACTAAAAAACAATCCACACAGGAATTAAAAAACAACAGCGTTTTATCCATCCTCATAATAATATGCGGGATGATCACTGCGTGCCTGGGCATAGCCGCACTTGTCGGATGGCTTGCGGGACTGCCTATGCTCACCACCTTCTGGCCCGGTATGATACCCATGGCCCCGAGCACGGCACTCTTATTCCTTTTATACGGAACAGGCGTGATATTATTTGCCCGCCGTCCGCTCACGGCTGCATACCGCATAGCTTTATTAATAGGGGTTGTGGGAGCGCTTGCGGGAGGTTTCTTCTTTGCCATCTCTCTGATGGGTACGCATTCCACGATAGAGCATCTCGGCATAGATATCTCGGGGATGGTGAATGGAGTTCCGGTCGGGCATATGTCTCCGCTGACCGCCTTCTGTTTTATACTTTCCGGCCTTGCGTTTTTATCGTTTCTCCTGTTTTCAGGCCGGCCCTATTATTCATCCATGACTTTCGGGCTCGCATTTCTTACAGTCCTGATGAGCTGCTCCCTGCTTCTCGCCTATCTTCTCGGAGAGCCTTTTCTTTACGGGGGCGGATTCATTCCTCCGGCTCTGCCCACATCGCTGGCATTTTTCTCTCTCGGCACAGGCCTTCTCCTGTCCTCATGGCAGAGGACATTTTCAGGCGGCGAGACGCCGGATGCCTCCGGCATGCGGGCGTCGTATGTGCTTGTCCTGATCTTTCTATTTCTGGCTGTCGGCATTCTCACGGCCGGTTATCTCTATTTCCGCAGTCACGAAAAGCATTATCTGGATAAGGTGGATCAGGAGCTTTCCACCATTAAAGAGCTTAAGGTTAGTCAGATAGTGACATGGCGTGAAGAGCGGATCAGAGATGTCATTATCATATCGGACAGTGAGGCTATCATTAAAAATATCAGCCGGTTCATGGAGAATGAAAAGGATCTCAAATTGAGGTCTGAAACTCTGAAGCTCATGAGCGATCTGGTTAAATACTACTCTTATGAAAGGGCGATGTTATTTAACACGGCGGGAAGGCTGATGCTGTGGTCAGGGGCAATTCCTGAAGATGCGGAAGGACATGCGAAGGCATATATCGCTGATGCGATGCGAAATGAGAAGGTTGATTTCATAGACCTTCACAAAGGCGAAACAGCAGCTGATATACACTTCGGTCTTTCTGTTCCTCTGTTTTTAGAGGCAGATAAAGAGAGGCATCTTATCGGGGTACTCATCCTACACATTGACCCATTTAAATTTTTATATCCTTTGATCCAGTCCTGGCCGACGCCGAGCAGCTCAGGAGAGACACTGCTTGTCAGGCGCGAGGGGGATGAAGTCCTGTTCATTAACGAACTCAGGCACCGCAGGGATACGGCTTTCTCCCTTCGCTTCCCTCTCACTAAAAAAGAGCTGCCTGCGGCGATGGCGGTGTCAGGCATAACCGGGATTATCGAGGGCATTGACTACAGAGGTATGCCTGTCATAGCGTCAATAGGGGCGATTCCAGGTTCCCCGTGGTTTATCGTTTCAAAGATGGATAAGAATGAGATTTACGCCCCGATGAGGGAGAGTCTGTGGACGGTGGTCACTCTCATAAGCCTCATGATACTCGGCTCAAGTTTGGGGATCGGCCTGATATGGCGTCAGCAGAGGATCCTGCATTACCGCCGGCTGTTAGATACAGAGATGCAGTTTAATGAAGAGCGCAAACATAAGGAGCAATTACTCTTAGAAAGCAAAGCGCGTCTGGAAAGATCGCAGGAGATCGCGCATCTCGGAAGCTGGGAGCTTGATATTGTCAATAATACCCTTACATGGTCTGATGAGGTCTATCGTATTTTCGGACTGCAGCCGCAGGAATTCCGCGCAACTTATGAAGCATTTCTTGAAGCGGTGCATCCTGATGACCGCAAAGCAGTGAATGAAGCTTATTCTAATTCGCTGAGTGAAGGAAGAGATACCTATGAGATCGAGCACAGGGTCGTGCGGAAAACTACGGGAGAGATACGTTATGTCTATGAAAAATGCGAGCATATCAGGGACGCATCCGGCAAGATCATTCACTCTGCCGGAATGGTGCACGACATCACCGAGCGTAAAAAGGCCGAAGATGAATTGCAGCGCCATGTTGAAGAACTAAAAAGAAGCAACGAAGAACTCAAACAGTTTGCCTACATCGCGTCACATGACCTTCAGGAGCCTTTGAGAATGATAGCGAGTTATATGCAGTTGATAGAAAGGCGGTATAAGGGAAAGCTTGATAAAGACGCGGATGAGTTTATCGCATTCGCTGTTGAGGGAGCGACCAGACTTCAGGAGATGATCACAGGGCTATTGCATTATTCACGGCTGGAGACAAGAGGCAAACCGCTTCTGGAAGTCAACTCTTCAGAGATACTTGGAACGGCGGTCTCAAATCTCAAGGTCTTGATCGAGGAGAGCGGCGCGCTTGTAACTTCCGACCGGCTTCCTGTTATTAAAGCAGACGCAGTCCAGTTTGTTCAGGTCTTTCAGAATTTGATCGCCAATGCCATAAAGTTCAAAGGAGAAGCCAGTCCGCACATTCATGTATCAGCAGAACAGAAGGGCAGTGAATGGGTCTATTCGGTGCGGGACAACGGCATCGGCATTAGCGCTGAATACAATGACAGGATATTTAAGATATTTCAGAGGCTGCACGGCAGGGAATACCCCGGGGTCGGCATAGGGCTGTCGCTGTGCAGGCGCATTGTTGAAAGGCATGGAGGACGGATATGGTTTGAATCAGAAGTGGGGAAAGGGACGACATTTTATTTTACAATTCCAACAAAGGAGGAGAAGAAAAATGAATAATCAACATAATGGAAATCCGATTGATATCCTGCTCGTTGAGGACAATCCGGGAGATGTGAGATTGACGCAGGAAGTTTTAAAAGAGGCAAAGGTCAA
The DNA here is from genome assembly GCA_030646035.1 of Thermodesulfovibrionia bacterium. NCBI lineage: Bacteria > Pseudomonadati > Nitrospirota > Thermodesulfovibrionia > Thermodesulfovibrionia bacterium. The sequence continues at coordinate 206,086 of JAUSMY010000030.1, forward strand.
GAATGATCTGCACGTTGTTTGTGACGGAGTTGAGGCTATGGCATTTCTCCGCAAGGAAGGTATATACAAGAACGTTTCGAGGCCGGATCTGATCCTTCTGGACCTGAACCTGCCTAAGAAGACCGGGCATGAAGTTCTCGCGGAGATAAAGGCTGACGATGATTTAAAGCGAATACCTGTCGTGGTGCTGACTGTCTCAAGAGATGAAGAGGATATACTCAAGAGCTATAATTTATACGCAAACTGTTTCATAAACAAGCCTGTGGACCTGAATCAGTTCCTGAATGTCGTAAAGGCGATAGAGGATTTCTGGCTGACGATAGTGAGGCTACCGAACGGCACTGATAAACAATGAACGAAATGATCAGGATATTGTTGATTGAGGACAATCCCGGTGACGCACGCCTCATAGAGGAGATGCTGAAGGAGTCCGGCATTGAGTTTAAGCTGGAGTGTGTAACATCTTTATCATCCGGCATTGACGAGGTCAGGTTAGACGGGTTTAGTGTAATTCTTCTGGATCTCGGCCTGCCGGACAGCCAGGGACTTATCACTCTCACGAAACTGAATGATATCAGGCCGGAAGCTCCGGTTATCGTGCTTACCGGACTTGCTGATGAAGCGACAGGGATGCAGGCTATCAAAGAAGGCGCACAGGATTTTCTTGTCAAAGGACAGGTTGACCATAACCTGCTTTCGAGGTCAATAAAATATGCCATTGAGCGGGCGCATCTGGAAAAATCCGTCAACGAGCAGACAAAACGGTTTGAAATATTTTTTGATACCTCAATAACCCTGTTGGCATTTTTTGACAAAGACTTCAATTTTATCCGCGTCAACAAGGCGTATGCGGATGCAACGCAAAGAGAAATATCCGGATTTCCCGGGCATAACCATTTCGAGTTTTTCCCTTCGGACGCAAAGGCTATATTTGAAGATGTGGTCAGGACTAAAACAGCATTTCAGACATTTGCCCGCCCTTTTAGCTATGCCGATCATCCTGATTGGGGAGTCACTTACTGGAACTGGACACTTGTGCCGATATTAGACAATAACGGGGAAGTTGAATTCCTCGCCTTCTCTCTTGTTGACGTAACTAAGCAGAAAAAAGCGGAGCAGGATCGCGAACGCCTTAACAGAGAACTTGAACAGATATTGTATGCAGCATCGCATGACCTCAAAACCCCTCTTGTCAATATTAACGGCTACACAGGTGAAGTGGAGAGATCCATAGAAAACATACTGAGCCTGATAGAGCGGGAAGATATATCTTCCGAGGCCAGGAAAGAGATAGCATCACTTGCAAAGGAATTCCCAGAGTCGTTTGGTTTTATAAGCACGAGCGTTTCACGGATGGACGCGCTTCTTAACGGGCTTTTGCAGTTTTCGCGTTCAGGCAGTGTTGATCTGAAGAAAGAAGCGATAGATATGAATATCCTGATAAGCGGGATAGTAAGCGATCTTAATTACAGGCTCAAAGAAGCAGGCGCGGATTTTGAAGTGGCCGACCTTCCGCAATGCACAGGAGACAGGGAACAGATAATCAGGATCTTCACAAACCTTATTGAGAATGCTGTTAAGTATCTTGAGCCTGCGCGCAAAGGGAAGATAAAGGTAACCGGATGCATAAAAGATAACCTCTCTGTCTATTGCGTAGAGGACAATGGGATCGGAATCGCCGTCGATCATCAGAAGCAGATATTCCACATATTCCATCAGCTTGACCCTGCGAAAGCCGGTGAGGGACTGGGGCTTGCGATAGTGCAGAGGATGGCTGAGAGGCATGGCGGCAAGGTATGGCTTGAGTCTGAGGCAGGAAAGGGTTCAAGGTTCTATGTGGCACTGCCTCAGAAACCGTGATATATTGAAGATGGAGAAGGGATTAAAATTAACACACCCCTGCACCCCTCTTATTAGAGGGGAAAAGCTGAAATGTCCTTTTTATCTCCCCTATAGAAAGAGGGGATTAAGGGGTGTGTTTTAATAAAGGATAACTTATGAAAAATGACGCGATAATTCTTATAGCTGAAGATGATGAAGGGCATGCAGGCCTTCTGACAAAGAACTTCAGGCGTGCAGGTGTAAGGAACAAGACCATCCTCTTTAATGACGGAGAAGAGACCCTTAATTTTTTCTTTGGCAAAGGCAAAGGCCCGCATGTGCAGATGGGGTCTTCTTATGTCCTTATCCTTGATATAAGGATGCCCAAGGTCAACGGCATCGAAGTATTAAGGCTGCTCAAAGAGGATGAAAAGCTCGGAGTCATCCCTGTGATAATGTTTACTACAACATTTGACTCAGCCACGGTCAGAAAGTGCCATGACCTCGGTTGTTCAAAGTACCTGATAAAGCCGACCGAATATGAGAAGTTCATTGAGACGATAAAACAGCTCGGCATACTTATAACCGCCATGGAGGTTCCTGTTATACATGCGTGAGCATGAGAAGCATAACCCTGTGATCCTTATTGTTGAGGACGAAGAAGGCCTGAACTCCCTCATAAAAAAGGTGCTGAAGAGAGAGGGGTTTGTGACAGAAGGCGTTCTCAACGGCGAAGACGCCATCCGCAGGATCAGCGATGACCCTGACGTGATACTACTTCTGGACTTTGTACTTCCTGATATGACAGGAAAAGAGGTCATTGACTCTCTCGCGAAAAATGGCATCAAAGTCCCTTTCATCATTATGACCGGACATGGTGATGAGAACCTCGCCGTAGATATGATGAAGCTCGGGGCCAAGGACTATATAGTCAAAGGATCAGAACTTGCAGGCATACTCCCTCATGTATTACACAGGGTGGTATATGAAATAGAACAGGAATATAAACTTATTGAAGCTCAAAAAGCGAACCTTGAAAAACAGGCTGAACTATCAGTGCTCTTCAATGTCTCATCCGCGCTGAGCCAGACCCTGGAGATCAAAAAACTATTTGATATTATCTTCCAAACGATAGCCGGGCTTGATATGTTCCATATTCAGGAAAAAGGCGGGGTATTCATGGTTGACGGTGACAGGATGACTCTCATTTCTCATGTTGGGCATTCGGATTCATTCATCGAGTCTCATAAAGGCATGAGAGTAGGCGACTGCCTCTGCGGCCTCGCGGCAAAGACAGGCGAGATAATAATATCCAAAAACTCTCACAGTGACAGCAGGCATACTATTCAATACCCTGAAATAGCCGCTCACGGGCATATAATAATCCCTTTAAAGGCAAGAGACATAATAGTCGGAGTGCTGTATCTCTATATGGATGCTGATTTTGATCTGCCTGAGAGCAAATTGCGCCTTCTTGATTCTATCGGAAACCAGATAGGAGTATCCATAGACAATGCAAGACTATATGAAGAGACAAAAAAGTCTTCGCTCCATGACCCGCTTACCGGGTTAGCCAACAGGCGGCTGATGCATATCGTCTTCAGCAGGGTCATCGCAGAGGCAAAGAGAACAGAAAAGCCGTTCTCAGTCATCATGCTGGATATTGACCGCTTCAAGGAATACAATGACACAAAAGGGCACTCGGCAGGCGATAAGCTTCTTGCAGAACTTGCAGGCCTGATAATGAAAGAGTCAAGAGAGATAGACCTTGTGGCAAGGTTCGGCGGCGAGGAGTTCCTCCTCATCCTCCCTGATACCAGCCTTGAAATGGCATATGAGGCTGCCGAAAGGATAAGAAAGGCTGTTGAGTCAAAAACAGATGTCACCATCAGTCTCGGCGCAACAGCCTATACCAAAGAAACAGTCAGTGAAGAACATCTCACCAACAAGGCTGACTCCGCATTATACCTCGCCAAAAGAAACGGCAGGAACAGGGTTGAGATGAGCAGGTGAATGGACAGAGGTTCTTTCTTTAAACCTCCCCCTCTTCATCTGCCGCTGATTTACGCATGAATGTAGGCACATCAAGGTCATCCTTCTTGTATATAATATTATCCACATCGTCTGCAGGAATTATCTTCTTGGACAGGATATTCCCGGAACCCCTCAGGGCTTGGCCCTGGACAGCAGCAGGCCTCCACGTATCGTAAGTGCTCATTGTAGGCTGTTTCTGCTCTTCAAAATTTGTTGCGATAACAGTTGCGATTATCTCATTTTCAAGGTCAGAGTCAATAACTGAACCGAATATTATCTCAGCATCCTCATGCACGACATCCTTTATAAAGCTGGCAACCTCATTTACCTCATGGATAGTAAGTGAAGTCCCTCCTGTTATATTGACAAGCACGCTCTTTGCGCCGTTTATTGATGTCTCCTCAAGCAGGGGGCTGTTGATGGCCATCCTTGCCGCCTGCTCAGCCCTCTTCTCTCCGGTCCCGGTGCCTATGCCCATGACCGTCCTTCCGCTGTTTTGAAGGATCGTCCTGATATCGGCAAAATCTTGATTGATGAGCCCCGGCACGAATATAAGGTCTGTAATGCTCTTGACCGCCTGCCTGAGAACATCATTTGAAAGTTCAAGCGCCTTATGCCATGGAGTATCTTTCTCAGAGACACTTATTATCCTGTTATTGTGAATAAGCACTATTGAATCAACATGCTTCTTCAGCTCCTTTATCCCGTTATCCGCATTCTTCGACCTCTTGCCGCCTTCAAACAAAAACGGCCTTGTAACAACCGCCACGGTCAGTATCCCAAGCTCCCTTGTCAGCTCGGCAATTACAGGAGCAGCGCCCGTGCCTGTGCCGCCGCCCATGCCTGCGGTTATGAATACCATATCTGCGCCGGTAAGCGCTTCCTCAATAGTGCTTCTGTCAGCGAGCGCAGCCTCCCTCCCGACCTCAGGGTTTGCGCCTGCGCCAAGCCCTTTTGTCATGGAGCTGCCAATTTGCAGCTTCCTGTGCGCAAGCGATGACTCAAGTACCTGCGCATCGGTGTTTACAACTATGAACTCCACCCCTTCCAGGCTTGCGGCTATCATGCTGTTTACGGCATTGCCTCCGGCTCCGCCTACACCTATGACCTTGATCTTGGCATTGCTGTTCTGAACCTCATCCATCTGAAAAATCTTCATCGCCCTCTCCTTTAAAATTTATATTAAGATTGAATATTGAAAAAATAGCCTGTTAATAATATAAATAATTGTCATTCTGGCGGCTCCGCCAGCCTACTGTTGGCTTGTCAGAAATCTTCCCCTCTAATAAGAGGGGTTAGGGGTGTGTTTTATCTCAACATCCCCCTGTATCCCCCTTTTCTAAGGGGGAATTAAAAAACTCTGGATTCCCGCTCAAAAGACTGCGGGAATGACAAACAATTCGATTTCATTATTTAAAGATGAAGCGTCTCTCTCGCCCAGTTTATCACCCTGGATATGCCCCACCTTGAGTGTTTTTCATTCTCTGCCCTCATCTCCCGCGCGCCATAGAGTAAAAGGCCCACGCCTGTAGCATACATAGGGCTTGAGATGTCATCAGTTATCCCTTCTATCCCAGCAGGCGTGCCTATCCTCACCGGCATATCAAGGATATTCTCTGCCATTACATCCATCCCTTCCATCATGGCAGAGCCTCCGGTGAGCACGGCTCCGGATGAGAGCAGGCCGTCAAAGCCGCTGGCTCTTATCTCATCCTTTATAAGTTTAAAAAGCTCCACAGCGCGGGGCTGGATTATCTCTATCAGAAGGTGTCTCGGCACACTCTTCGCCTGCCTGTCGCCTGAATAAGCTATCTCTATCTCCTCATCATCAGAAACCATGGATATCATCGTGCAGCCGAACTCTTTCTTTATCTTCTCCGCCTCGGGCGCAGGAGTTCTCAGCCCGATGGCTATATCATTGGTAAAGTTGTTTCCGCCTACAGGTACCACAGAGGTGTGGCAGAGCAGCCCTTCATGGAATATCGCGATCTCGGTTGTGCCGCCGCCTATGTCTATCACAGCGGTGCCGAGCGATCTTTCATCATCAGTGATCACAGCCTCTGCTGTTGCAAAAGGCTTAAGCACAATATCAGTGACCTCAAGCCCCGCCTTCTCGCACGTCTTAACAAAATTCTGAACAAATGTGGCTGAACCTGTGATTATCCTTACATCCGCCTCAAGCCTTACCCCTCCCATCCCTCTGGGGTCTGTTATGCCGTTCTGCCCGTTGATGCTGAAGCCCACGGGTATCACCTGCAGCACTTCCCTGTCAAAAGGAATTGCCACAGCCCTTGCTGCGTCTATGACGCTGTCAACATCTCTCTGTCCTATCTCCTCTTTCGAAAGCGCTATCACACCGTGGCTTGAAAGGCTGCTTATATGCTCTCCGCCGATCCCCAGATAGACCGCATTGATCTCAATGCCGGTCACAGCCTCAGCCTCTCTGACAGCCTCTTTTACAGATTCAACCGCATCCTCGATATTTATTATTGCGCCCTTCCTCAGCCCTTTTGAATGGGAGCTGCCGCGGCCGATTATATGAAGTCCTGCCTCTCCTATCTCGCCTACGATCACGGATGTCTTTACAGTGCCTATATCAAGGCTTACTATGAGTCTGCCTTTTTTCATGATCTCTTTTTCACCTTCTTCTTAGTCTTGACTGCTGCTTTCTTCTTTGCCGTCTTGACCGGCACATCCTTCTTCACCATCTGAACGGCCGCATCCTTTTTTACCGTCTCGGCTGTTTCTTCCTTCTTCACGGGCTTGACTGCCTCTTCTTTTTTTACGGGCTGGACTATCACATCATCAAACCTGAGGTCAACGTACTCGACAGCTGTCTCCATCTTTCGTATCTCAGGCTCCAGCGACTTCCACTTATCAAACTTCTCAGTATATTTTCCATACCCGACCTTCAGCATATCGCCGTCTATCTTCATGGCAAGGCCGTATGATTCAAGCCATATCTCGATCGACTCCTTGCCCTCAAGCCTCTTCTTTTCCGAAAGGACATCCACGAGGTCCAGAGCCTCTATTATTGCTTCCTTATTTATCAGCGGGTCAATATCCTTTATCACAGGAAGGAACGGGGTGCCTTCGCCGCTGATCTTATCGAGCACCTCGCCTCTTGCGTCAACAAGAGAGGTCTCCCCGCGGAGTGAAAGCAGCGCCTTTGGTGTAGACTCCTCTATGATCAAGGAGACCGTATCAGGGAACTCTTTTCTCATGGAGATACCCTTTATCCAGAAATTTTTCTTAGCGCTCTTCTCAACATCCTTAAAAGAGAGTTCCAGAAGGCTCTCACCGCGCCTTATGCCTGAACTCTTGATCACATCCTGATTCTCAAGATGATGGTTTCCTGAGACAATAATATTACTTACAGTAAAGGCATTTGCCGCAAGCTTCAATCCCAATCCTATGACTGCTATAAGTATGACTGCCGCAAAAAAGATCATGCCCTTCCTCAGAAAGATGGATGCCTTTTCTCCGCGCCGGTATGCCGCCCTCTTATTGTTTTTATTTTGCCGCAATCGCTATTATCTCCTCTATTAATTCCTTGAAGCTTATCCCTGCGGACTGCGCTATCTTCGGAAGCAGGCTCGTTGAGGTCATGCCCGGAAGCGTATTCACCTCAAGTATATGCGGCGTTCCTTCAGCATCCACGATAAAGTCCACCCTGCTGGCGCCTGAACAGCCCAGCGCATTGTGCGCCTGAAGCGCCTTATTCTTCAGGTCGCTGTAGATCGCATCGTCTATCTGCGGCGGGATTATATACTCTGTAAGTCCTGATGTGTACTTTGCCTCATAATTATAAAATTCCAGCGACGGCCTTACCTCAACACCGCCAAGCGCCCTGTCGCCGAGCACCCCGATATGTATCTCTTTGCCGCTTATGAACCTCTCTATGAGAACTCTATCGCCGAGTGCAAATGCCTTCTGAACCGCAGGCATGAGCTGTGCCTCTTCTTTAACAATCGTAACTCCTATGCTTGAGCCTTCTGAAGCAGGCTTCACTACCCACGGAAGCGGAAATCCTATCTTCGGCGGTTCAGCAGCTGACTTGCCCTTCTTTCCCTTTGGAATTCCGACTGCCATAAATTCAGCCACAGGAAGTCCGTGATACATGAATATCTTTTTTGACGCCTCTTTATCCATGGCTAATGCCGAGGCCAGAACGCCGGAACCTGTATAAGGTATTCCCAGCACCTCGAGCATCCCCTGTATCGCCCCGTTCTCTCCTATGCCGCCGTGAAGCGCGAGAAAGGCGAGCTTGATCTTGTCTTTTTTAAGCACAGCAGCTATGTCCCTGTTCACATCAACAGGCACGCAGGCATAGCCGAGCTCCTGAAGGGATTGATACACCGCAAGCCCGGTGCGCATCGAGATCTCGCGCTCAGATGAAAAACCTCCCATCAATACCCCTATCTTCTTCGTTGTGACCGGCTTCTTTGTCATTGTATGCTCCTGCCTTTCATTTATTATTAATTTTAATTCTTACCTATTATCTTTATCTCAGGTTCAAGCGTGATGCCGCTGTGTTCCTGAACCTTATCCCTCACCATATCCATAAGCTTGATAAAATCTTTGCTCTTGGCGTTCCCTCTGTTTATCAGATAATTTGCATGCAGCCAGCTCACCTCTGCATCGCCTGACCTCATGCCCTTGCAGCCCGCGAGCTCTATCAGCCTTCCGGCACTCTGTGCCTCAGGGTTCTTGAATACGCATCCTGCCGAAGGCTCTCCAAGCGGCTGTGTCAGCCTCTTCTTCTGCAGGCACTCGCTTACCTTATTCTGAACCTCTTCGGCATCTGCCTTTCTGAGTTTGATATTCGCGCTCAGGATTGCAAGTCCTTCCGGAAGATTGGAGTTCCTGTATGAAAATCTCAGGTTCTCCATCTTAAGTATAGCTATCTTGCCGTACCTGTTCATTATCGCGATGGAGACTATAACATCTTTTATCTCAACACCGAAAGAGCCTGCATTCATATAGACCGCCCCTCCGAATGAGCCTGGTATTCCTGCAAGAGCCTCTATGCCTGAGTATCCTTTTTCTTTTGTAAAATTTATCAGCTTTCCAAGCGATACGCCTGCGCCGATAAAGAGTGTAACGCTATCATCAGTTTCTTCCGCTATCCTGACCTGGTTAAACGCATCCAATGATATCGCTATGCCGTCAACACCGCCATCCTTTACAAGCAGGTTCGTGCCTGCACCTATCATAAATACAGGGACATCCTCTTCTGCTGCCGCTGTAAGTATGTTCTGCAGCGACATCGGGTCTTCAGGAAAGACGAGCATCGAAACAGGCCCGCCTATCTTTAAAGAGGTATGTTTTGATAATGGTTCATTCATCATTATCTCTCCACTGACAGTCTCCCTGATCCTCGCTGACAACTTCTCCAGCTTGTCACTGAAGCCGCTGCCTTCATCTTCAGCCTGTCCTTTCAAATCTTAAGCCTCAGGAACTCCTCGCCCAGCTTCCATACATCGCCCGCTCCGAGAGTTAATAAAATATCACCTGCCCTGAGTTCTTCTATGAGGCGGGCTGCTGCCTCATCTTTCTTATTTATATGATCAATATCTTTTCCAGAAACTTTTATGCGGCTGCAGAGCGCTTCTGAGTTAACGCCTTCAATAGGCTTCTCTCCCGCAGGATATATATCCATCAGCATCACCTTGTCGGCATAAGCAAACGCGGCTGTAAACTCCTGGAAGAGATCCCGCGTCCTTGAATACCTGTGCGGCTGGAAAAGCACGACCAGCCTTCCTTTGTCCTTCGCCTGGATCATAGCTTCTTTGATCGCCTTTAATGTCGCCTTAATTTCTTCAGGGTGATGGCCGTAATCATCTATTACCCTTATGCCGCAGGCCTCGCCCTTCTGCTCAAACCTTCTCTTGACTCCGCTGAACTCTCTGAGCGATTCTTTTACTGTATCCATCTCTATCTCAAGTTCATTTGCAACAGCTATCGCAGCCAGGCAGTTTGATACATTGTGGTTACCGATAAGAGGCACATCAAAGATGCCAAGCGACTCTCCGTTGAGCACAGCCTCGAACTTTGTCCTGAAGCCATGTGTGCCGATATTGCGAGCAACAAGGTCCAGCCCATCGCTTATGCCGTATGTTATGAACCTTCTCTGCACTTTGGGCAGCAGGTCATTAATATATGCATTGTCTCCGCACAGGATATTGAGCCCGTAAAAAGGCACCTTGTTTATGAATGAGAGGAACGCGGTAGTGAGTTCCACCATGTCTTTGTAAAAGTCCATGTGCTCCCGGTCTATATTCGTGACAACTCCTATGGTCGGGCTGAGCTTCAGAAAAGAGCCGTCGCTCTCGTCAGCCTCTGCAACAAGAAAATCGCCCTGCCCGAGCTTTGCGTTGCTCCCCAATCCCTTAAGTTTCCCGCCTATCACAACGGTCGGGTCAAGCCCGCCGGATGCAAGCACGCTTGCTACGAGTGATGTAACCGTTGTCTTGCCGTGAGCGCCTGCTATAAGCACCCCGTATTTGAGCCTTGCGAGCTCGGCAAGCATCTCAGCCCTCGGGATAACAGGGATTGCCCGCTCCCTTGCAGCCATGACCTCAGGATTTGCTGATGAGACAGCGGAAGAGATGACAACAACATGCGCGTCCTTTATGTTCTCGGCATTATGCCCGACGTTAATATGTATCCCCAGGCTCTCAAGCCTTCTGGTGGTCTCAGACCCTTTCAGGTCAGAGCCTGTGACCTCATAGCCGAGGTTGTTAAGCACCTCAGCTATCCCGCTCATGCCGATGCCGCCTATGCCTACAAAATGTATCCTCTCAAAACGTTTATACATGCTTTATATTCCGTATCTGTGCCCTCATTTTTTTATCAGCCCCATCATATGCTCTATTATCTTCTTTACGGCATCAGGCTCTCCAAGTGAAATTATCGTCCGCTCCATCTCGCCGATAGCATCCGGACTGTCCAGCAGGCGGATGATCATATCGGAAAGCGTCTTGCCGTTGAGCTCCTCGTCAATTATCATCTGCGCCGCTCCCATATCCAGAAGCTTTCTGGCATTTGATTCCTGATGCTTGCCTGCTGCGAACGGGTAAGGAACGAGTATCGCAGCCTTTCCGCATGCCGCCAGCTCTGCAAGCGTGGTCGCGCCTGCCCTTGAGATTATAAGGTCAGCAACAGCATACGCGTCAGCCATCTCATGTGCAAAAGAGATCACAGTCCCCTTGAAGCCCTGAGAGAGATATGCCTCTCTCACAGGCACAAGGTCAGCCTCTCCGGTCTGATGGAGAAACTGTACCTTATCTTTATACGCATCAAAGTATCTCAGCGCCTCGGTCACAGCTTTATTGATATGCCGTGCGCCTGAACTGCCGCCGAATATAAATATTGTGAAGAGGTCTTTATCAAGAGAGAACCTCTCATACCCCCTCTCCCTGTCGCCGTTCAGTATCTCCTCTCTTACAGGGTTGCCTGTAAGGAACGTCTTTTCACTCGGAAAAGAGGATATTGATTCATGGTATGTAACAGCTACCGTATCCACATATTTCCCGAGTATCCTGTTCGTAAGTCCCGGCACAGTGTTCTGCTCATGTATCATCGTAGGTATCTTCATCCATACCGCGCTCAATATCAAAGGGCCTGAAGAATAACCGCCTACGCCAAAGGCAAGGTCAGGCTTTATCTCCTTCAGTATCTCAAAAGAATCCCTGAAAGAGTGCGGGATCTTCATAGCTGATTTCAGTGTTCCAATAATGCCTTTTCCCACCAGGCCTTCTGACCTGATAAACCTCAGGTCAAAACCCTCTTTGGGTATTATTTTGTTCTCAATGCCCTTTGTCGACCCGACAAATACAACATCAGCTCCGGGGATCTTCTTCAGCGCCTTGGCAACCGCAAGGCCGGGAAAGAGATGCCCGCCAGTGCCGCCTCCCGCGATAACAATCTTCATCTTCCTCTTCTTTGAGAAACATGGCCTGCCTGAATATCCGGCCTGCCTCTTCTCTCCATCTTCATTCTGTCGTTCCTTCCTGATATGTTCAGGAGTATGCCTATGGCTATCATATTTATCAGCAGCGAAGAGCCGCCGTAACTTATAAGCGGCAAAGGAAGCCCCTTTGTCGGCGCAAGGCCGATGGTCACAGCAAGATTTATTATTACCTGGCTGCCTATCATCATGGTCAGCCCGAGCGCGAGGTAGTGGCTGAACGGGTCATCCGTCTCCAGGGCTACGATTATCCCCTTTATCAAAAGCCACAGGAATAACCCGATGACTGCCAGGACACCCAAAAAGCCAAGCTCTTCGCCGATCAGTGAAAAGATAAAATCCGTATGTATCTCAGGCAGAAAAGCGAGCTTCTGCCTGCCGCTGCCTATGCCCACGCCTGTGATATAACCGTTGCCGAATGCTATAAATGACTGCACAAGCTGAAAGCCGCACCCCAGAGAGTCCTGCCACGGGTCCATAAAGCATGTCACCCTCTTCCACCTGTAGGGGAAGAATTTTACGAGCATAAAGATTCCCGGCAGGGCCACTAGAATAATGGCAAATAAAGGCCTAAGTGTGACGCCTCCCAGAAAGAGGAGTCCGATAGTAAGTATGCCGAGGCTCATTACAGCTCCGAAGTCAGGCTGGAAGATGATCGCAAGCTGAAATGTCAGCATTATCGCAATGGGAATGATAAACCCGTGCACCAGCTTCTTCATCCTGTATTTATTCTTATCCATATAATCCGCAAGAAAGAGCACCATGGCTATCTTGGCAAGCTCAGAAGGCTGGAAGGTCGTGGGCCATAACCTTATCCACCGCCTCGCCCCGTTTGCAGTTAGGCCGATGCCCGGCAGAAAGACAACCAGAAGCAGAACAAAAGAGACCGCAAGCAGAACTGTGCCGAGCGGCCTGAGCTTCTGATAATCGAGCCTTGATACGAGCAGCATGGCTGCGAAACCTATAAAGACGGTAAAGAGGTGGCTCCACAGATAATGAAAACCTGTGCCGTACTTTTTAACAGAGAGCAGAGCGGTCGAGCTGTAAACCATTATCACGCCTATAAAGATAAGGGCGATCACAGGGAGAAATATGCTTTTTGAACTTGTTGAGCTCATGTATCTGCTGTTTATCATATCCGCCTATGAACTCCTTATTGCATTTACTGCTTCCTTAAAAATTCTGCCCCGGTCTTCAAAATCCTTAAACATGTCAAAGCTTGTGCACCCTGGGGAGAGAAGCACGGTATCGCCTTCAGATGCCCTTGACACAGAGAGCTCAACAGCAGACTTCATGTCTTTGGCATACTCGATAGGCACAATATCTCCAAGGCTGTCTGCTATCTTCTCCTTCGCCTCTCCGAGAAGCACAAGCAGCTTGACCTTATCTTTCACGAGATCCCTTAATGCGGAAAAATCTCCGCCTTTGTCCCTGCCGCCCATGATTAATATCACACTCTCAAAATTTTCAAGTGACTTTTCAACAGCTCCCACATTTGTACCCTTTGAATCATTGATAAAAGTTATGCCGTTAAGGATACGGACTACCTCGTTCCTGTGCTCAAGCCCGGTGAAATCTGCCAGCACATTCCTGACACCTTCTGCGGAAGCCCCTGATAAGATCGCTGTTAGAGACGCAGCCATGGCATTCTCAAGATTATGAGTGCCTTTTATCTTCATCTTGCTGACACTTATCAACTGTGACCTGCCTTCTCCTATCGAAGGATGAAGGACATCAGATAATTTTGAGGGCAGATTATAATAAATGATTCCGTCTTTATAATAAATTCCAATCACCTCATCTCTGAGGCTGAAATAAAGAACATCTGGTTTTACCTGTTTGGATCTCAGCTTTTCGCTCTCGATCTTTTTCAGCAGAGTGTCATCCGCGTTAAGTATCAGATAATCACCCTCGCCCTGATTCTCATATATCCTTTCCTTGGCTTCGGCATAATCGTTGAGCGTATCATAACGGTCAAGATGGTCTGGTGTTATATTCATTATCAGGGCTATCTTCGGCCTGAAATATTTTATCGACTCAAGCTGAAAGCTTGATATCTCAGCAACTATAAGATCAATATCGCTCAGGCCTGCAGCTACGGATGCAAGCTTATATATCTCCTCTGTCAGGGCTGCGCCGATATTGCCTCCGAGCATAGTATGAAACCCCGACTCCCTCAGCATCAGGTCTATCAGCGTGGTCGTGGTTGATTTCCCGTTCGTGCCTGTTATCCCGATAAAATCAGGAGTTTCACTCTTAACTTTGGATTTATAACTTTTAACTATTTCATACGCAAGCTCAAGTTCGCCTATTACCGGGATACCTATCTTCATCGCATTTACTATAGGAGATATCTTCATCGGAACGCCGGGGCTCACGACTATCAGGTCAGCGCTGGTGAAAGCCTCCTCAGGGTTTCCGCCTGTTATCGCCTTAACAGACTGTGACAGCCTTTTCATCTCTCCCTCAAGTGAACTCTGCGGCCTTGTATCTGTGACCGTCACGTTCGCGCCGAAAAAAGAGAGCAGGTTTGCCGCGCCTGTCCCGCTCCTTGCAAGCCCGACAACCAGGACATTTTTATTCTTCAGGCTTTCAACTGTAATATCCATATCCTCTGTTATCATCTGACCTTCAGTGTCGTTAAACTCAGGAGCGCAAGTATGATGCCGACTATCCAGAACCTTACAATGACCTTTGGCTCGGGCCAGCCCTTAAGTTCAAAATGATGGTGAATAGGAGCCATCTTAAAGACGCGTTTGCCTGTCAGTTTGAATGACGCGACCTGTATTATCACTGAGAAGGTCTCTATTACAAAGATGCCGCCTACTATCGCAAGGACGATCTCATGTTTTGTAATTACCGCAAGCGTTCCGAGCGCGCCGCCCAATCCCAATGAGCCGACATCGCCCATAAAGACCTCTGCCGGATAGCTGTTATACCAGAGGAAACCGAGCGAGGCGCCGAAGAGCGCGCCGCAGAATACGGTAAGCTCACCTGTGCCCGGAAGGAAAAGCAGTTGAAGGTACTGTGAAAATCCCGCATGGCCTGAGATATAAACAAGCGCCCCGTTTGCAAGTGTCGCAATCCCGACAAGGCCTATCGCAAGTCCGTCAATGCCGTCTGTCAGGTTGACAGCATTTGATGAGCCGACAATTACAAGGATGGCAAACGGAATATAGAACCATCCGAGGTCAATGAGCCAGTTCTTAAAGAAGGGTATGCTCAGTTTTGTTATATTCGGGTCTTGAGGATTGTAGTAAAAGACCAGACCGATCAGCAGGGCAAGCACTATCTGCGCGCTGAATTTATACCATGCGCTCAGGCCCTTTGAATTCGTCTTCATCAGCTTGAGGTAATCATCAACCAGTCCGATCATGCCGAAGCCGAGTATAGAAAGGAGCATTATGAGTATGTACTTGTTGCTCAGGTCAGCCCAGAGGAGAACACTGATTACGACCGATAAGATTATAAGGATGCCGCCCATTGTAGGAGTGCCTGTCTTGCCGAGGTGGGTCTTGGGGCCGTCATCCCTCACATACTGGGTATAGTGCAGCTTCTTCAGCTTTCCTATAAGCCACGGGGCAAAGATAAAACATATCGCCAGAGACGTAATGATCGCAAGCGCGGTCCTGAATGTTATATACCTGAAGACATTTAACGGTGAATACGATTCACTCAATGAATAAAGTAATTTATACAGCATGTCTGACACCTCTTATGGCGTTCTCTAACTTCATCGAGCGCGATCCCTTGAATAAAACAGTATCTCCTGGTTTTAGAATATCCATTATATTTTCACCAGCCTCGCCGGAGCTGCTGAACCTGTAAACCGGCGCAGGTTTCTCTCCTCTTGCTTTTACATATTCATCAGCGGCAATATTCATCAATTCTCCTACAGCTACAAAGACATCTATATTCATATCTGAAAGCGTATTTCCAAGTTCCCTGTGGGCATCTTCTGCAAACACCCCAAGCTCAAACATATCCCCAAGCACAGCTACAAGCCTGCTTCCTGCACCCATCGCTGCCATCTCTTTCAGCGATTCATTTATCGAGGCAGGGTTTGCGTTGTATGCGTCATTGATCAATATTATATCTCCGATCCTGCTTACCTCAAACCTCATTGGGAACGGCCTGTAAGCCTCAAGCGCCTCCTTTATATCAGAGAGCGATATGCCGAGCGAAGAAGATACAGCCGCTGCCGCAAGCGCGTTATAAAGATTAAAAAGACCATGAGTTTTAAGTGTAATATCTATACTGCCTTTATCCTTTATGCAAAGGGTAAAAGCGCTTCCCTTCTCTGTCAGGCTCAGATCCTTTGCAGTCACATGCGCGGCTTTCTTTATTGAGAAGGTGATGACCTCCCCTTTAAAGTCATTTATGCCTGACATAAGAAGATCATCATCCGCATTCAGCACCGCAACTCTAAGCCCGGGAAGTATCTCAAGCTTCGCATCCCTTATCGCCTCCCTGCTGCCTAACATGCCGATATGCGCAGTACCTATATTTGTCACAACACCATGAGTTGGAAGCGATATCTCGCACAGCCTCCTAATCTCTCCAAGTGCATTCATGCCCAACTCCAGCACAGCCGCCTCATCATCCTTCGTAAGCCTCGTAAGCGTGAGCGGCAGGCCGATATGGTTGTTAAGGTTGCCCTCATTCTTTAAGGCCTTATATCTTTTTGAAAGGATCGCATATGCCATCTCTTTTGTGGTCGTCTTCCCGTTGCTGCCGGTGATTGCGATAACAGGGATATCCCGCTCTTTCCTTATAAAGTGCGCCAGATCCTGCAGCGCCTTTAATGTGTCACCGACATAAACAACCGCTTTGCTTTCAGAAATCGACAGCGGTTGGGTATCCACTACAGCGCCCATACCCCTGCTCAGCGCCTCTTTTAAAAAGTCATGGCCGTCAAACCTCTCACCCCTTATGGCAAAAAAGAGATCTCCCTCTTTGATAGTGCGTGTATCAATGGATACCCCTGTGAAGGCTCCGCCGTCTCCTGATATGAGCCTTCCTTCTGTCGCCTCTATGACCTTTTCCACTGTCAGACCTGCCATGTTATTTTTTACTTTTTGCCTTTTATATTTTTCAAAGCCTCTCTCAGTACCTCTTTATCACTGAAAGGGTAGCGCATGCCGCTTATCTCCTGATAATCCTCATGCCCCTTGCCTGCAAAGAGCAGCACATCACCGGCCTCTGCCATGGAAACAGCCTTGTTTATGGCTTCGGCCCTGTCAGGCACTTCTATATAGTTCTTCTTTTTAATGCCTTTAACAATATCGCTGATTATTTGAAGCGGGTCCTCAGTTCGGGGATTGTCAGAGGTCACGATAACAAGGTCGCTGAGCTCTGAAGCCGCATCGCCCATAAGCTCTCTCTTTGTTTTGTCCCTGTCGCCGCCGCACCCGAATAGGGTTATGACCCTCCCCTTTGTTATCATCCTTGCCTCATTTATCACAGCCTTAAGCGCGTCATCAGTATGGGCATAATCAACTATGCATAAAAAGTCCTGGCCTTCATCAACCTTCTCAAAACGTCCGCTGACCGGCCTCGCTTCAGCGATACCCCTGAGTATGGCATCCTCGCCTATGCCGAGCGCATATGCTATCCCCACAGAGATCAGGATGTTATACACATTGAAGCGGCCGATAAATTCAGACCTGGCCCTGAACCTGCCGCCCGGTGTGATCAGGTCAAAAGATAGCCCGTCTTTATCATCAATATTCTCCGCCCTGATAGTTGCGCCTTCCAAAAGGCCGCATGTAACAACATCACAGCCCAGCCTTTCCTCAACCTCTCTTACAGCAGGGTCATCCCAATTAAGCACGGCCGTACCCTCTTCCCCAAGGTAATTAAAGAGCTTGTCTTTCGCAATAAAATAGTTCTCCATTGAACCGTGAAAATCAAGATGGTCCTGTGTGAAATTGGTAAACGCAGCCACCTTAAATACACATTGGTCAACCCTCTGAAGGGCAAGCGCGTGCGAAGATACCTCTATCACTGCGTATTCCATCCCGTTATCCAGCATCTCCCTGAGATATCTCTGCAGGTCTAAAGACTCGGGCGTGGTCCGTTCCGCTTTTTTTGTCTCGCCGGCTATATACTGGATCGTGCCGAGCAGGCCCGCCCTCTTGCCTCCGGCTTCAATTATGCTTTTTGTTATATAACTTGTGGTCGTCTTTCCGTTCGTGCCGGTTATGCCGACAAGAGAGATCTTTTTTGAAGGCTCACCATAAAACCGCGCGGATATCAAAGCCAGAGCGTTTCTGCTGTCATGAACCTCAATACAGGTCACCCCGCTCAGCAGAGAAGGCTGATATGAAGCATACATATCAGCTATAGGGCTTTCAGTTAATACTGCCGTTGCCCCTCTGTTTATTGCGTCTTTAATAAAATCGTCGCCATCAAAAGAGAGCCCCTTTATCGCCACGAATAAAAAACCTTCAGCCACTGACCTGGAGTCATAGGCTATCCCCATGACCTCAGTATCTAATGAGCCCTCCCTCTCCTTTACCTCCAGTCCTTCTAATAGATCGGCTATTATCATTTATCCCATCAGAAAAATATTATCAAATTCCGTTAGAGAGAGCTGCATTCTAACGGGAGCTATTAACAAGAAGTATGTGGTTCTTGTCGCTTTCCATCGGGATATTAAGATAAGCAAACGCGTTCTCAACTATCCTCTTGAAGACAGGCGCAGCCACCACCCCGCCGTAATTAGCGCCTTTGGGTTCATGAATGACGACTATAAGAGCTATCTCAGGTTTGTCAGCCGGGGCAAACCCCACAAATGAGCTGATAAACTTGTCCTTTGAATACCTTCCGGTATCAGGATCGACCTTCTGTGCCGTGCCTGTCTTGCCGGCAACCAGATTGCCTGTGATCTCGGCGTTCTTGCCGGTGCCGCCTTCAACAGTGACCCCTTTGAGAATGTCTGTGATAACCCCTGCCGTATGGGCTGATATCACCCTCTCTATAATGACAGGAGAATTCTTTTTAATTACCTCTCCGGTATCAGAGATGATCTCGGATACTATATACGGCTTCATGAGAAAACCGCCGTTCGCAATAGCAGAATAAGCCCTGACCATCTGAAGAGGCGTTACTCCTATCTCCTGCCCTATCGATATAGCTCCGATGGAAGTGCCTGACCATTTAGCCGGTCCCCTGAGCATTCCGCCTACCTCTCCGGGCATATCTATGCCGCTCTTGTCTCCGAATCCGAACTTCTTCAGATAGCTGTAATATTTTTCCTTTCCAAGCCTCATCCCTATCTGGATCGACCCGACATTCGATGACTTCTTTATGACATCCTGAAAACTGAGTACGCCATGCCTGTGGGCATCTTTTACCGGCTTGCCGCCAACCACGATAAACCCTCTTGAGCAGTCAAACATCTGGCCCAGCTTCACCGTCCCTTCCTCAAAAGCCGCAGATGCAAGAAATGCCTTTAAGGTAGACCCGGGCTCATACATGTCTGTGACCCCCCTGTTGCGCCTTTCAGCATCTGTTGATTCTTTGGGAAAGTTCGGGTCATAAGCAGGCCTGTTTGCCATTGCAAGTATCTCGCCTGTCATAGGGTTCATCATGATAGCTATCGCGGCCGCAGCCTGCCATTCATCCATGGCCTTTGACAACTCCCGCTCAACGATATACTGAAGGCCCTCATCAATTGTAAGCAGTATGCTGTTGCCTGAGAGTGTGTCCTCTAACCCCTGTGAAAGCCTGTTGCCTCGCGCATCTCTGCCGCCTGAGACCTTCTTCTCCTCGCCCCTCATATATTCATCATATGTGAGTTCAAGGCCGGAGATGCCCTTGTTGTCAATATTCGTATAGCCCAGGAGGTGAGAGGCTGTCTGCCCTTTAGGGTAATAGCGCTTTGTCTCTGTCAGAAGGCCGATCTCCTTTATTAACCTTTCTCTGCTCTTCAGAGAACTGACATTGCGTGAAGTCTCTTCATCCATCTTCCTTGAAAGCCAGACAAAATCCTTATCTTTCTTTGAAATGAAAGTTTTATTGAGATCATTAGCAGAAACATTTATGACAGGAGAAAGTTTGTTTGAAAGCGCTTGAATATCATCTACTTCAGTAGGGACCGCAAACAGAGAGTCGGTCTCAATATTGATCGCCATCTCCTTCATATTCCTGTCCCATATAACCCCTCTCTGAGGCTTTAATGTCTTGGACCTGAGATATTGCTGTCTCGCCTTTCTGGAGAGGGACTCATGCTGTAATACCATAAGGTCAAAAAGGCGGACGGATATGATGAAAAAACAAAAAACAATGAAGGTTGCCAGAATGAAGGCTCTCTTTCTGGACTTTTGAAGCTGTGGAATTTCAGGGTCTTCATCCCATAGCTTCCTGGTGTCGTCAATTCTTTTTCTTCTGTTATTAGCCATGTTCCTATACCGGAATATAAACCCTCAGGGATAGGAATCAGATATCATCCTCTACAAACACCCGCTTGCTTCTACATGTTTGTTGATGCCGCGTCTCTCATTCCTTATCCGCAATATTTACAAAACAAATGATTACCGTTTTTCCATAGCCACTTTATAAAGGCCTGCCTCTTCTGTCCTGCCAACGTAGAAGATGTTCTTCCTGTCCGGAGGGCTCATCCCGAGAACATTGACCGCCGTCTCCTCGATATTCCTGGCTGAAAGGAAATTCGCCCTGTTAGCTGCTACAAACTTCTGTTCGCGGAGAAAGCTTGTCTTCTGCCGATTCAGCTCCCCGAGTTCGTACTCAAGAGAAGTAACCTGGGTACTGCACCATATAAGAGCAAATACCCCTGCAACAAAATAAATGAAAAGACCGAACTTCAGAAGCGTCCATTTTTTCTTCTTTGATCTTCTTATTGTCATATCCTCTCCGCTACCCTTAGTTTTGCGCTCCTTGATGGAGGGTTTGATCTTATCTCCTGCCGGCTTGCGACAAGAGGTTTTCTTGTGATGATATGGAATATACCTTCACTTGCCAGTTTCTTGAATGCGTTCTTTACAATCCTGTCCTCCAGTGAATGATAGGAGAGAACACAGAGCCTTCCGCCCGGATTTAGCATGTCCGCTCCCGAGGTTATTCCGGCTGAAAGCTCATCAAGCTCTTTATTGACCTCGATTCTCAGAGCCTGAAAGGTCCTTGTGGCAGGGTGTATCCTTCCTCTGCCTTTTAGCGAATTTTCTATTATTGCAGCCAGTTCACTGCATGTCTCTATGCGCTTCTTTCTTCTCTCATTAACGATTGCCTTTGCGATCTTTCTGCTGAACCTCTCCTCGCCGAACACAAAGATCAATGTCGCCAGATCCTTTTCGTGGTAACTGTTGACGACCTCTTTGGCAGAAAGTTTCTGGCTCTTGTCCATTCTCATATCAAGAGGCTCATCTTTCATAAAGCTGAAACCCCTGCCTTCGGCCTTAAGCTGCATGGTTGAGACACCGATATCAAGCAGTATGCCGTCAACCGTCTCATAGCCAAGGCTGCTGACTGCGGCCTTTATGTTTGAAAAACTCTCTTTTGCAAAGTAAATATTACTGAAGTCCTTCAGCCTCTCCCTCGCTGACTCAATCGCCGCCTCGTCTCTGTCGATGCCTATCAAAGCGCCAACTTTTGCCTTCTGTAATATCAGCTCGGCATGCCCGCCAAGTCCGAGTGTCGCATCCACGTATATACCTGAGTCTTTTATATTCAATCCTTCTAAAACCTCCCCCGGCATGACCGGGACATGAGTGATGGCCATTTATATTCCAAGGTCTGAAAGCTCTTTCTTAAAGGCATTTTTGTCTATCTTGGTCGGGTCGGCAACCACCTCAAGCGCATTCTTTTCCCATATCTCTATCTTGTTGCCCTGCCCCATAACAACAACTTCACTGCTGAGCCCTGCATCTACACGTAAGGCAGACGGGATCTGTATCCTCCCCTGCTTGTCAAGTTCGCACTCAACGGCAGAGCCCACGACCCTGCGCATGAAGTACTTCACCGAGTCCATGGTCTGTGGTTTATCTTTTACCCTGCCTACCAGATTGCCCCACTCTTCAACCGGATATGCGCAGAGACAGTGGTCAAACGCATCGTTTGCAATTATCAGCTTTGTGTTTTTAGCAGACGAGAGGATCTCACGAAAAGGCGCAGGAATGATTATCCTTCCCTTTGGATCCAGCGTGTTATAATATTTTCCTAAGAAACTAGACACGTCTCCCACCACTTCCCTCCACTTAATACCACCAGTATATTTATATTAATAATACTTGTCAAGAGAAAAATTGATATTTTTATATATATGCTATATTTTGTGGTCTGGGGAATTAAGCCCCACTATATGTGGACAGATTACCGTCCCACGATTGAAGTCAAGGACACCGGCTTAAGCCTGATAGGCTAGGTTAGGCCAAAAAATTTATAATCTTGCACCTTGCATGCAAAATCATAAATCCTGTATTCTGAGAAATGGTTGATCCTGTCCAAAGATTCATAATCTACCTGACAGTTGAGAAAGGGCTGTCGCAAAACACGTTAGAGGCATACGGGAGAGATATCGGGCAATTTTCTGCCTATCTCGATGAGAACGGGAGCGGCATAGCAAGGTTCAGCAAAAAAGATATTGACTCTTACTTAAACCATCTGAACGATTCAGGTAAAGGATCGGCAACACGAGCAAGGCACTTAGCTTCGATCAGGGGCCTTTGCAAGTTCATGCTGATGGAAGGGATTATCACTGAAGACCCTGTTGAGAACCGCTCAACTCCAAAAGGCTGGAAACGTATCCCTAAGGTTCTGGGCATAGAGGATGTCGAGACACTGCTGAGCAGGCCTGAAGGTAAGTATTCCTTAAGAGACAGCGCGATCCTTGAGATCTTTTATTCCTCAGGCCTCCGCGTAAGTGAATTGGTCAATATCAAGATCAGGGACATAAATTTCGAGGCAGGTTTCATCACAATAATGGGCAAGGGGTCCAAAGAAAGGGTCGTGCCGGTCAATGAATACACACTCGGGACGATAAAAAAATATATCGAAGAATTAAGGCCGGAGATCCTCAACAAAAGAACCAGCCATTTTCTATTTCTTAGAAAAGGCGGCATGCCCATGACAAGACAGAGGGTCTTCCAGCTGGTGAAAAAATATTCAAAGGGCCTCTCCTGCGCAGTGTCGCCGCATACGCTCAGGCACTGCTTTGCAAGCCATCTTCTTGACGGAGGGGTTGACCTCAGGGCGCTTCAAAAGATGCTCGGGCATACAGACATCTCAACAACCCAGATATACACCAAGGTCACACCGGACCGTTTAAGAAAGGTTCACAAAAAATATCACCCGAGAAGTTAGTCAATGATCTGTTCGCCGAAAGTTTCTTATTTGTCTTGAACTCTTATATCCAAATGCTGTATCTTTTAAGCTGTATATATAGGCAGCATCTAAACCGGAGGATATCTATGCTTAACAAAGTCACAAGGGAAGAACTCTGCAACTGCTGCGACCTTTCTGATCTGCCCTTTAAAACAACCGATGATGTTCAGCCTCTGGAAGGGACTATAGGCCAGGAGAGGGCACTCAGCGCCCTGGAGTTCGGCCTTGATATAAACAGCCACGGATTCAACATATACATACTCGGCGAAAGCGGCACGGGCAAGATGACCACCATCAGGAAGATCCTGGAAGAAAAAGCAAAAGATGAGCCCACTCCTGATGACTGGTGTTACGTATACAGCTTCAAGAATCCGGATGTTCCGAATATCCTGAACCTGCCCGCAGGGACCGGCGTCGCCTTCAAAAAGAAGATGGATGAACTTATCAATGACCTGCAGCAGGAGATCCCAAAGATATTCGAATCCAAAGAGTATGAGAAGCAAAAGACAAATATCCTGCATGAATTTCAGGAAAAGCAGAAAGAGCTCTTTGCGGAACTGGAAAAGGAAGCAGAGAAGAAAGACTTCAGCCTGCAGAAGAACGTAAGCGGCCTTGCCCTGCTGCCCACAAAGAAGACTGGAGAAGCGCTTACAGAGGATGAGTATGAGAAACTCGAACCTGAAGCAAAGAAGAAGATAGGCAAGATCGGGAAAGAACTGCAGGATAAGCTTGACGATGTTATAAGGCTCGTGAGGGCGGAAGAGAACGAGGTAAAGAAGAAGATAGCCGCTTTGGAACGGCAGGCTGTATTCTCCTCTGTAGGACATCGTATAGATGAAATTAAGAACGGCTACAAAGAGAACGACAAGATTTTAAGCTATCTCGAGGATGTGCAGGAAGACATACTTGAACATCACGAGGACTTCAAGATGCAGGATGAACAGCCCCAGGCCTTCAGCTTCATGAAGCCGCCGAAGACAGAGCCGTCATTCATGAAATATCAGGTCAACGTCCTTGTCAACAACCTCGAACTCAAAGGCGCACCGATAGTTATAGAGACAAACCCGACATACCTGAATTTATTCGGACGGGTGGAGCATAAACTTCAATACGGCGTTGCTGTAACCGATTTTACGATGATCAAACCCGGCGCGCTCCACAAGGCAAACGGCGGCTATCTCGTCACTGACGCCCTTGACCTGCTGAAAAATATTTTCTCCTATGACGCGCTGAAAAGGACCATAAAGGACAGGGAGATAAGAATTGAAGACGTCTGGGAACAATACCGGCAGGTCTCGACCGTAACGCTCAAGCCGCAGCCGGTTCCGTTTGACGTCAAGGTGATACTGGTAGGCAATCCCCGAATCTACTACCTGCTTTATAACCTTGATGAAGAATACCGGGAACTCTTCAAGATAAAGGCAGATTATGAAAACCGCATGGAGAGGAACAAGGAGAACATCCTCAAGTACGCAAGTTTCATAAAGACAAAATGCCTTGAGAGAGACCTGCATCCTTTTGACCAGAGCGCTATCGCAAAGGTCATTGAACACGGTTCAAGGCTTGCCGAACACAAGAACAAACTCTCTGCAAAATTCTCAGAGATAGCGGATATATTGAGAGAAGCTGCCTACTGGTCTAAAAAGAGGAATAACGGCAATGTGACATATGAGGATGTTGAGAAGGCGCTCAATGAGAGGATCTACAGGTCAGACAAGGTGCAGAGAAAGATCCTTGAGGCGATAAAGGACGGCACTATCCTTGTTGATATGGAAGGCTCGGTCGTCGGCCAGATCAACGGCCTTGCGGTACTGGATCTCGGCGATTATAGTTTCGGCATGCCTTCCAGGATCACTGCCAAGACATACGCAGGAAAAGCAGGCATCGTAAACATAGAGCGTGAGACAAAGATGAGCGGCAAGATACATGAAAAGGCCATTCTCATCCTGACCGCGTATCTCGGCGGGAAATACGCAACCAAACGCCCCCTCAGCCTGACCGCTTCGCTGACTTTCGAGCAGCTTTACGGCGGCATAGAAGGCGACAGCGCCACATGCGCAGAGGTCTACGCCCTCTTGAGCAGCATATCAGGAGTTCCGATAAACCAGTCCATCGCAATAACAGGCTCCATGAACCAGCACGGCGAGGTTCAGCCCATCGGCGGGGTCAATGAAAAGATAGAGGGCTTCTTTGAGTTCTGCAAGATCAGCGGCCTTACCGGAAAACAGGGGGTTATAATCCCGAGGCGCAACCTTATCAACCTCATGGTCAGGAACGAGGTCTTCCAGGCTGTAATGGACGGCAAATTCAGCATCTACTCAATAGACAATATTGAAGACGGCATAGAAATTCTCATGGGTATGCCCGCCGGAGAGATAACGCCTGATGAGAAATATCCTAAAGGCACGGTCAACTTCCTTGTGGCTGAAAAACTCCTTGAACTCTCCAAGGCATCGAAAGATAAGCCTGAGAAGAAGGGGACTAAAAAAAGTGATGAAGATACTGCCGATAAAAAATGAGGCCTGAGCGCACGGCAGTTGACAAACCTCATGCGGTCAAATATCTTCTCTGGCTCTTGGAAACCTTTTTAATACTTACCCCTCTCTTTCTCCTCGGAATCATCCCAAGGAGAATTTCCATCAGGCTTGGAGAATCTTTAGGCTCCGGCCTCTTCTTCATCTTCAAAGACAAGAGAAGGATCGCGCTGAAAAATATTGAGATAGCCATTAGCGGTGGCCTTAATATCACAGACACTCCTGAAAAGATTATAAAGCAGCACTTCATCAATCTCGGAAGATCAATAGCTGAAGTCGCAATACTCATACTCGGAAGAAGAGCGATCCTTGAAGATATCATCTTTGAGGGCATTGAACTCTATGAAGAGGCAATGGCAAAAGGACGCGGGGTCATTCTCATTACAGGACATTGCGGCAACTGGGAGCTTACCTCTTTTGCAAAGGCATGGAAGTCCCTGCCTTCCGCTTCAGTTGCAAGGCCGCTCAACAACCCGTATCTGAACAGATGCATTGAGCACTTGAGAACAAGACACGGCAACAGAGTCATTAACAAAAAAGGCGCGCTGAAAGAGATACTTTCTATTCTCAAAAACGGCGGCTCTGTCGGCCTTCTTATGGATCAGAGCGTTGTAGAGAACGAAGCTGTTGTTGTGGAGTTCTTCGGTGAAAAGGTACATGCAATGAAAACGCCTGCTTTATTAGCCATGAAGACAGGCGCAGCGGTCATGCCTATCTTTATAAATTATCTCGGCAATGGAAGACACCGGATAAAATGCTATAGAGAGATACCGCTCAGGATAACAGAGAACAAGGAAGATGATGTAATATTCAATACGCAGATATTTACTAAAATCATTGAAGCCTATATCAAAGAAAATCCGTCTGAGTGGCTGTGGATACACAGACGGTTCAAGCTGAGTCATGGAAGAAGATATTAGATTATAAAAGTATATAATATTGAGAAACATAGGGTGGAATCCATTACTATGTGAGTTGAACTTTCATAGTTTTAATCTGAGGAGAGTGATTTTATAAATTATGCCTGAATCTTTAATAGAACAACTGCCGAAGATTGTTGCCGAGGGTAAGAAGGAAGTGGAGCGGATACTTGAGAGGTTGTCCGGTTCCAATAAGCTTACCTTGCAGACCAATGAGTATGTGCTGCCGTCCAAGGACAAGTCCGGGCTTTATCGCGGGCAGATGAAAGAGATCTCTGAGCAGGAATGGCACAACAGGCTCGTCTATGGCGACAACCTGCTTGTGATGCAGGCGTTACTTGCCGGTGATCCGGCAACCGGACTGCCTTCAATGCGCGGCAAGGTTGACCTCATCTATAATGACCCTCCTTTTGACAGCAAGGCTGATTACCGGACAAAGATCACCCTGCCCGGAACCACTATTGAACAGAAGCCCACTGTGCTTGAACAATTTGCCTATTCCGACACATGGAAAGACGGGACAGTCAGTTATTTGCGAATGATGTATCCGAGACTTGTACTGATGAGAGAATTGCTGAGTGAGCAGGGATCAATTTATGTCCATCTCGATTGGCATGTCGGGCATTATGTGAAGGTGTTGATGGATGAGATTTTCGGGAAAGAGAATTTCGTAAATGAGATTGTGTGGAAGCGATCAACTGCGCACAGTGATAGTAAAACATATGGGAATCTTCACGATGTACTTTTCTTGTATTCCAAAAGCCAAAACAATATTTTCAATACCCAATACGAACCATATACCGATGACTATATAAAAACTTATTATAGGCACAAAGACGAAAAAGGTATTTTTTTAGATCGAGACTTGTCGGCTAAAGGGCTTCAAGGTGGCGGGTATTCGTATGAGTGGAAAGGAAAGCAAGGGATATGGCGCTGTCCAAAAGATACAATGGCAAGATATGAGAAAGAGGGTAGATTATATTACACAAAGAATGGGACGCCAAGATTAAAACAGTATATGAACGACATGCCGGGAATTCCCATTCAAGATATATGGACAAATATTTTCACAGTTAATTCCCAAGCTAAAGAACGAGTCGAATATGGCACACAAAAACCAGAATCCCTTCTTGAACGTATCGTCAAATCATCATCCAACGAAAACTCCATCATAGCCGACTTCTTCTCCGGCTCCGGCACTACCGGAGCGGTTGCTGAAAAAAATGGACGCAGGTGGATAATGTCGGACATCGGCAAACCGGCTATCATGATTACAAGGCAGCGTCTTATAGATCAGGAGGCAAAGCCGTTCCTTTATCAATCCATCGGCGATTATCAGAAGGAAGCCTTTACCTCAAGCCGTCTGTTCAGACGTATTGGTGATCTGTCACAGGTCGTCATCAACCTCTACGGCGCATTGCCCTTCCCTGACGAGCAGAATCCAAACCGCAATCTTGGATACATTAAAAATTCACGCACCCTCGTTGTGGTTGATTCCCCTTCAAAACTGACCGGCTATGCCACATTGAAAAAGGCGCAGGAATTGAGGGAGTCCTTTCTCGGCGGATGGAACAAGGTCGTTGTCCTCGGCTGGAACTTTGTCTTTGATATTGCAACGCTCATCAAGAATTTCAACGATGATAAACTGGAAGTTCTGGTCATACCTCCTGATCTTCTCGACAAGCTAAAGACAAAGTCCAGTTATGAAAGCCTCCTGAAAAGCGGCAAGATACGATTCTCATCGCTCCAGTATCTCTCTATCAAAAAGCCGAGGATAAAAAACTATTCATCCGATATTGATGAAATAACTATCGAGCTGGACAATTATATTCTGCTCTCTCCTGGCTCCCTGCCCCTTGACGACGCAAACAAGGAAAAATTGCAGGACATCATCGCCAACGACCCGCTTGCGCTTATCGAATACTGGAGCGTAGACCCTGACTATGACGGCGAAACCTTCCGCAGTAAATGGCAGGATTACAGAAGCAACGTTGATAATGACGCTGACCCCTTCAGAGTCGTAAAAGAAGTCGCCATCCTGTCACCAAAGGTCAAAGGCAACCGCAAAATCTGCGTGAAGGCTGTGGATGTGTTCGGGTTTGAGAGCGTTGTTGTGGAGGAAGTGGGGTAATGGAGAAGATATATAAAAACGGCTACGACTTCTTTTTCTGGCCCTATGAACCACAAACAAAAATAAAGCATTTTGTGTTCACGGAATATTTCGATAAATGGGTAACAATTGTCGGCAAATGGAATGATTTGAACTATTTTGACTGCTTTGCCGGAAGCGGAGCATACATTGAAAATGACAAAATTCATTACGGCTCTCCTATACTTGCAGCAGAAGTTATCGAAAAAAACAAAGAAAACTTGGACAGAAAAGTTACTATCGTCCTGATTGAAAAAGACAAAAACAATATCGAAAACATCTGTAAGCTATTTAAACACAGAGGGCTTAACACAGAGCCTATAATTATTGAAGGAAGCTTTGATGCTGAAATAAATAAACTTCTGGATGAAACTAAGGGCAACTTAAAACCGACATTCTTTTTTATTGATCCTTTCGGCTTTAAAATAAAGTTTCAAACCCTTCAGCGGATTATGGCAATTCCCAAATCAGAGATATTGCTCAACTTCATGTTTACGCAAGTAAACCGTTTTTTAATTGACGAACTTGAAGACACGCTTAATGATTTATTCGGATGCAAGGATTGGAAAGCTTTAAAAACATTAAGCGGTACAGAGAGAGAGCAGGGAATCGTTAATTTATATCGGACAAAATTAAAAGAATTTTCAAAGTTTGCTTTTCCATATCGCCTTAGCTTTTCCGACAGAGACAGAACCTACTATTATCTTTTTCACCTCACAAACAACCTTAAAGGATGCTCAATCATGAAGTCAGCATTTGCTAAATTCAATTACGGCAAAGTTGAGTTCTCCGGGCCTAAACATGGTTGTTTAACCTTATTTGATAATAAGGACATGAAGGTAAGCGAGATAAAACAGTTTTTGGTTGAGAAGTATAAAGGGCAAACAAAACGATATGAGGACATCTTAATTGAAATCATAGACTCGGAACTTTTTTTGGAGGCTGGAATTAAAACTGCTTTAAAAGAAATGGAAGGTAAGGAAGCAAAAATAGCAAGAAATCCTGAATTGACAGAGAAGGGAAGGAAAAGAAAAAGTATAGACCTTAATGATGCGGTAACTTTTTGAGGTGAAAACTATGCAATACATACAAAGAAAATCGTTGCTTTACAAAAGCGGAGTCGAGTATGGGGACTACACCATCAACCATGTCGAGGGATGCTCGCACGGGTGCATGTATCCATGCTACGCAATGCTTATGGCAAAAAGATTTGGCAAGGTTAAGAGCTATGAAGAATGGATTAAGCCTAAGATTGTTTCAAATGCCGCTGAATTGCTGAAGAAGGAAATACCAAAACACAGGGACAAAATTAAATTTGTGCATCTGTGCTTCAGCACCGACCCGTTCATGTACGGCTATCAGGAGATAACCGATTTAAGCGTTACCCTTATCAGGATGCTGAACGACGCAGGCATAAAATGCACCGCTCTGACAAAAGGGATTCTGCCTGATGAACTGGCAAAGCTAAGCCCTTCAAATGAATTCGGGATTACACTGATTTCACTTAATGAAGATTACAGAAGTCAGTATGAGCCTTTCTCCGCACCTTATAAAGAGAGAATCAAGAGTCTCTACCGCTTGCATAAAAAAGGAGTAAAGACATGGGTAAGCATAGAGCCTTATCCTACGCCCAATATAATTGACCAGAAGTTTGAAGAGATTCTAAAGTCTGTTGCTTTTGCGGATAAGATCATCTTCGGAAGGCTTAACTATAATGGGATGGTTTCGCAATATCAGGATCATAAAGGCTTTTACAATAAGTTGAGCCGTCAGGTTATTGAGTTTTGTAAGAAAAACAACAAGGAATACCACATTAAAGAAGGCACTATGACAAATAATCTAAAATCTAATAAGTCAGATGTTACTGCATCGTTATTCGGTAGGCAAGAAATTTTAGCGGCTGCGGGTAGATAATGTCCATAGCTCTTAACACAGGCACAAGGGATGTTCCTTTAAAATTCGCGCGAGCGATGTCTGCGCTGGTATTAAGCGAATGGGAGAACGGCAGCTTCATTAGCAAAACTACTCCGGTTACGCAAGACCTGCTCAGGTTCTGGTTCTCCGATCCTTTCTGTGACGCAAGGACAGTCAACTTTCACGAGGGACAGAAGCAGGCAATCCTGAATACAATCTATACTCATGAGATTTTGAAAGCAGAGTCTGTGTTTGACATGTATTCTTCAGTCAGTAGTGACATTACTGCCGAGATGGATCTGTCCTATCTCAAAAAAAACAAATTCAGCCATCCAAAATACTGCATCAAGATGGCTACGGGAACCGGCAAGACATGGGTGCTGAATGCTCTCTTGATATGGCAATATCTCAATGCAAGACATGAAGAAGCGCCAAGCGGTCTTTATTCCAAACGGTTTTTAATTGTAGCGCCGGGATTAATCGTATATGAACGGCTTTTGGACGCTTATCTGGGCAAGGAAGGACAGGACGGCACAAGGAACTTTGCCACATCAGACTTTAAAAAGTTTGAGGACTTGTTCATCCCTTCCGCATATAAAGAAACACTCTTTGGCTTTATCCAATCCAATGTTGTCAGAAAAGAAGAGATAGGAAAGAAGATTACCGGTGACGGAATGATCGCCATTACCAACTGGCATCTTCTGTCAGGAGTCGAAGAAGAGGAATACACTGAGACAGCTCCATTGGAAGACCCTTCTAAAGCAGTAAAGGAAATATTCCCTATTACGCCCGGCACATCAACAGGGCATTCCCTTGAAACTCTCGACAATCAATATTTGAGCGGCGGTGAGATTGAATATCTTGCAGGGCTTGAGAATATGGTCGTCTTTAATGACGAGGCACACCACATTCATGAAACAAAGAAGGCCGGTATTGTCTCTGAGGTTGAATGGCAGAAATCGCTGAACAAAATTGCTGAAGGTAAAGGCAGGAGTTTTATCCAGATTGATTTTTCAGCAACTCCCTATGATGTGACCGGAAGCGGACAGAAGAGGACAAAGCACTTCTTCCCTCATATTATCGTGGATTTTGATCTTAAGACAGCTATTCATAAAGGACTTGTTAAAACAATTACCCTTGATAAGCGCAAAGAGATTGCCACAATGGAGCTTGATTTTAAAGCTGTGCGTGAGGGGAATATAGTGATCGGCCTTTCACCAGGACAGAAGCTAATGCTCAGGGCGGGCTTACAGAAACTGAAGATACTGGAAGAACAGTTTGTGAATTTAACCCGCGATAAATCGGGAATGTCTGACAAACATCCAAAGATGTTAGTGATTTGCGAGGATACAAAGGTTTCCCCATTTGTGACGCAGTTTCTTTCTGACAATGAAGGACTTGGCGAAGAAGATGTTGTTCAGATAGATTCAGATAGGAAAGGTTCAATCCCTGCAAAGGAATGGGAGAAAGTTAAACGGCGTCTCTTCAGTATTGATAATCATTCCAGTCCAAAGGTTATCGTATCTGTCCTCATGCTTAGGGAAGGTTTTGACGTAAGCAATATTTGCGTTATCGTCCCGTTGCGGTCAACGCAAGCCCCGATCCTGCTTGAACAGATTATCGGCAGAGGTTTGCGCCTCATGTGGCGCGAACCGGATTATCAGGAGATAAAGACTGAGAACAGAATTAAACTCTTACAGAAAAAAGAAGAGCCGTCCAATTACCTCGATATTTTAAGTATTGTTGAGCATCCTGCATTTATCGAGTTTTATGATGATCTTGTCAAAGAAGGCTCTATCGTTGAAACGCATGAATTGCCTGAAGATCGGGAAAGCATCCTCGGAGATATTATAAAAGTCGGCTTGAAAAGCAACTACAAAGACTATGATCTTTATTGGCCTATTGTTGTTCAGGACAAAGAAGAAATCCTTCAGGTCATGGAGCCGTCCGCCTATTATTTATCAGGTTTTGAGTGGTATTCATTAGACAAGCTGAAAGACATGGTTCCCAAAGATGAGGTTTTTGTCTCGGAAGAGATAACTGTCAAAACCCGGTTTGGTGACTATAGAGTGACAGGCGACCTGCTCACAGCTAAGAGCTATAACGAGTTTCTGGCAAAACTGGTTAAAACTATAACAAGCACCTTTGTAAAAGTCAGCCAGAGAACGATGAAGGATTACCCTGTAATGCAAATCAACAACGCTTCATTGATCGGGGTTGTTGACAACTTCATTCGCAACGGATTGTTCAAAGCTTCCTTTAATCCATTTGAAGATAACAACTGGCGTATATTGCTGCTTTCACAAACCGGCATTACACAGCACCTTGTTAAGGAACTCAGCAGGATTATTTATGACATGCAGAACAATATCAATATTGAAGAGGCAGTAGTACTCAAAATGTATTTCTCTGAAGTGAATGAATTAAAGATGCGTAAAAATTATTCTCTCGATATTACAAAGACTATATATGAGAAACTTCCTTACCCATCTAATAAAGGAGAATTAGAGAAAAATTTCATGCTCTTTTGTGACAGCGATTCTCTGGTTAACAGCTTTCTGAAGATCAATGAAAATTATCACGATTTCGCCCACTTAAATTATATCCGTAATGACGGTATGCTGTCGTCTTATTATCCGGACTTTATTGTAAAGGTGAATTCATCAATCTACCTTGTCGAAACAAAAGCAACCAAAGATTTGAATGATGCCAACGTGAGGCAAAAAGAACTTGCTGCTTTGGATTGGCTCAATAAAATTAATGGACTCAAACTAGATGACAGAATGGGATGCGAGTGGAACTATGCGTTGCTTGGTGAAAATACTTTTTATAGCCTGAGGGACAAGGGCGCATCAATTAAAGATATTATGGAATTCGCAAAACTCACACAGCAGAAGGTGAAGAGCCAGTTGTTTTGATGTGCCATAAAAGTATTTAAAAAAGTGCGAAAGAAGATTGAGGCGCTGAAGCTTCATCATCAACTACAACATCAATAATGACAAACAAATCTACTGAAGATATTAAACGAATCCTCATCCGAGGGGTCAACTGGATCGGCGATGCCGTGCTTACGATACCTGCCATAAGCGCGGTGCGGCATGAGTTTCCTGACGCGCATATAAGCCTGCTTGTGAAACCGTGGGTCGCGGATATCTTCAGGGAGAACCGTGATATAGATGAGATCATTCTTTACGATAAAAAATATGACTCTCTTATTGGTAAATTCAGGCTTGCAAAAGAGTTAAGGCAGAAGGGATTTGATAAGGCTATCCTGCTTCAGAACGCCTTTGACGCGGCTCTTATAACATGGCTTGCAAAAATACCTGAACGTATCGGATACGCAAGAGATGCAAGAGGCTTTCTCCTCACCAAATCAATTATAGTTGAGAAAGAGAGCCTGAAAAAACATCAGGTCCATTATTACCTCGACCTGTTGAATAAAGCAGGAATAGATGCGCCATTCACTCATCCGTATATATACCTGACCGATAAGGAGAGGCGATGGGCAAGGTCACTTATAAACAGCTCGCCGTTTCAGATCCAAAACTCTCCTATCGTCGGTATCAACCCCGGCGCTGCTTACGGCTCTGCAAAGAGGTGGATGCCTGAGAGCTTTGCAGAAGTGATCAAAAGGATCATAGATGAACTTAACGGGAGGGTGATAATATTCGGCGGGCCTTCTGAAGCAGAGATAGCTTATGAAATAGCGTCACTCTGCCCTGACCATTCCAAAGATATCATGATAATGGCTGGCAAGACAGATATCAGACAGCTTGCTTCACTTATTTCAGAGTGCGACGCATTCATAACAAATGATTCAGGCCCCATGCATATGGCATCCGCGCTCCTTGTGCCGACTGTCGCCATATTCGGCTCGACCGACTCTACAGCAACAGGCCCGTTTGGAGAGGGGCATAAGATAATATCAAGTAATTTGCCCTGTGCTCCATGCCTTGAGAGAGAGTGCCCTGAGGGACACCTGAAGTGCATGACAGGGATAACTGGCGATGACGTATTCAATGCACTCATGGAAATATTGCCGAAAGAAAGAGCGGTCTTCCTGGATAAGGACGGAACCCTTATAGAAGACAAAAACTATCTCAACAGCTTTGATAACCTCATCATACTGCCGAATATCAGAGAGGGGCTTAAGAGGCTGAAAGATGCCGGCTTCAAACTTATCGGCATAACAAACCAGTCAGGCATAGCAAGGGGAATTGTGGATGAAAAATTTTTAATGGAATCCAACGCCTTTCTTCAGAAAGAGCTCGGGATAGATGACTTCTTCTACTGCCCGCACCATCCTGATGAAGGGTGCGATTGCAGAAAGCCTGAACCGTTAATGCTGTTTAAGGCAAGACTTAAACACAGGATAAACCTGAAAACATCATTTATGATAGGTGATAAAGAACTGGATGTTCTTCTCTCCAACAAAACCGGAGTGACGGGGATCTTATTAGCAAAAGAAGCTCCACAGATCACAGTTGCTTCTTATGTCGCAGCAGATATAAATAAAGCTGCTGACTGGATACTAAAAGAAGAGAAGAAATAGTATGAAGATACTTATCATAAAACCCAGCTCTTTGGGAGATATCATTCACGCCCTCCCCTTTTTAAAGGCGGTTAAAGACACCTATCCTGAATCACAGGTCGACTGGGTGGTGAGCAAAAATCTTAAGGGCCTTCTTGAGGGGAATCCGCTGATCAACGAATTGATAGTCTTTGACAAGGACTCCATGAAGGCTTTAAAAAACCTTCCAAAAACCCTCATCGAGATCAGGAAGTTCAAAAAAATATTGAACGCTAAATATTATGAGATCATAGCAGACCTTCAGGGCCTGCTGAGGAGCGGGCTTATAACGCATTTCACTCCCGGAGCTTTAAAGATAGGCTTTGCCGATGGCCGAGAGGGCAGCACCCTCTTCTACGGGAAAAAAGTTTCAACCAACGGTGCTGTTCATGCGGTTGATAAAAACCTTGCCATGGCAAAGGCTATAGGAGCATCATCAAAGAAGATAGAATTCCCGCTTTTTGTTAACAGCGCAGCCCGTGATAAGATAACGGAACTATTGAAAGACAGCCGTGAATATGTATTGATAGCCCCGTCTGCAAGGTGGGATAGCAAGCGGTGGCCTCCTGAATACTTTGCCTCTCTCATATCCAAGATAAATATGCCGGTCGTTATTACCGGCAGCGCTTCCGACATGAGTATAGTTCAGGAGATAAAAGATGAGTCTCCGGGAAAGATCATTGATCTCTGCGGCAAAACAGATCTAAAGGAACTCGTCGCTCTTATAGACGGAGCCAGGGTCATTG
This sequence comes from Thermodesulfovibrionia bacterium, assembly GCA_030646035.1. NCBI lineage: Bacteria > Pseudomonadati > Nitrospirota > Thermodesulfovibrionia > Thermodesulfovibrionia bacterium. The sequence continues at coordinate 242,089 of JAUSMY010000030.1, forward strand.
TGAGCAATGATTCAGGCCCGATGCATATAGCAGCCGCTCTGAATAAACCGGTAATCGCCTTCTTCGGGCCTACAGACTATGAAAAGACCGGCCCGTACGGATGGCAGACCAATAAAGACCTTAATGTGCTCAGGGCATCGGCGCAGTGCAGCCCGTGCTTTAAAAAGAGATGCAAAGACCTCGTCTGCATGAAAGGGATAACCGTAGAAACCGCCTATAAAGCATTAAGGAGATACTTATGAAAATACATTACGGAAAGGCATGCATGGTTTATGCGCTTATCATCTCCTGCCTCTTTCTCTATTCATCGCCCTCTGAAGCAGGGCAAAGGCTCCCGGAAAATTTCGTTTACCATATCTTCTGGTCAGGGATCAGGGCGGGCAAGGCAACCATGGATTTTGAGAATACAGCAGAGGGGATCAGAATAACTTCACATGAAACATCTACCTCTTTTGTATCATTATTCTACAAGGTTGATGATACAACGCAGACCACGCTTTACAGTGACGGATTCCCAAAAAGCTACACGATCAGCATAAGTGAGGGACGGCACAGGAGGGAGAAGGCAACCTCTTTTGAAATGCCTGCCGAAGACGGGAAACAGAAGGTTGTATACAGGAATATCCTTGACAAAGAGACCGTTGAGTTCGAACTGGAAGGCAAGGCATATGACGCATTATCAGCGCTTTATGAATTAAGGAAACGGCCTTTGAAGGTGGGAACTTTAGAATACTTAGATATATTTGAAGATAAAAAAACCTGGAAGACCGAGGTGCAGGTTATAAAGAAAGAGAGGATACGCACACCTGCAGGAGAATTTGATACAATCCTGATAAAGCCTATGTTTAAATCAGAGGGCCTCTTCCTTAAAAAAGGTGATGTATATATCTGGCTTTCCGATGACGGGAAAAAGATCCCTGTAATGATCGAGATCCAGACAAAGGCCGGAAATTTTAAGGTTAAGCTGTCAGAAGGGGCGTATTAAATAATGCTTTCAGTCGCGATAATCACATATAACGAAGAAGAGAATATCCGGGAAGCGCTTGAAAGCGTTAAGTGGGCTGATGAGATCGTGGTCGTTGATTCTTTCAGCACGGATAAGACGCAGGAGATATGCAGAGAGTATACTGACAAGGTCTATCCTGTGGAATGGGCTGGTTTTTCAGCTCAGAAGAACACCGCCATAAGCCTGACCACACAGTCATGGATCCTTGTTCTTGATGCTGATGAGCGTGTATCAGAAGACCTTAAATCAGAAATAGTCAGGGCGATGACAGGCACTGCACCGGCAGACGGCTATTACATCGCCCGTAAAAATTTCTTTGCGAATAAATGGATACGCCACGGCGGATGGTGGCCTGATTATACACTGAGGTTATTTAAACGTGAAAAAGGGACATTCGAGGAGAGGGAGGTGCATGAGGCTATAAAGGTCAGCGGCAAGACCGGCCGCCTCGAGAACCCTATAATACACTACACATATAGTGGGATGGATGATTTTATGAAGAGGATGGAGAAGTATTCCGGCCTTGCCGCAAAAGAGCTTTATAAACAAAAGCGGAAATCATCTCTTTTTGATCTTATCTTCAGGCCGCCCGCGACCTTTATCAAGATGTATTTAATCCGCCTGGGAATGCTCGACGGCCTTTATGGCATAATATTAGCCTGTTTATATTCGGTTTATACTTTTAAAAAATATTCTAAATTCAGACAGCTAATAAAAAAAGACGAGGGGAAAATATGAATATCGCCATTATAGGCACAGGATACGTCGGGTTAATAACCGGGGCATGTTTTGCAGAGTTCGGATTTAATGTCACCTGCGTTGACAATGACGAAAAAAAGATAAGCAAATTAAAAAAAGGAAAGGTTCCATTTTACGAACCGGGCCTTGAAGAGCTCCTTCAGAACAACATAAAGGCAAAGCGTATCAGCTTTACTTCAGACATAGCAAAAGCCGTAGAGTCCTCACTCGTCATATTTATCGCGGTCGGCACACCTCCGCGCGGCGACGGCTCAGCAGATATGCGCCATGTGGAAGGCGTGGCAAGAGAGATATCAAACCACATCAACAGCTACAAGGTTATCGTCACTAAAAGCACAGTTCCCGTGGGCACCGGAGAAAAGATCCATAAGATCATCTCGAAACACTTAAAAGAGAATATAGACTTTGACATCGCCTCAAACCCGGAATTCCTCAGGGAGGGAGCAGGCATAGAAGACTTTATGAGGCCGAACAGGATTGTCATAGGCACATCAAGCGAACGCGCTGCTGCGATAATGAGAGACCTTTATAAACCACTCAACCTCATCGAAGTGCCGATAGTAATGACCGAGGTCAAGACCGCCGAGTTGATAAAGTACGCCTCAAACGCCTTTCTCGCAACCAAAATATCCTTTATTAACGATCTGAGCAAACTGTGTGAAGCAGTCGGAGCCAATGTGCAGACGGTTGCAAAGGCGATGGGGCTTGACAGGCGGATAGGCCCGAAATTCCTTCACGCCGGGCCCGGATACGGCGGTTCCTGTTTCCCCAAGGACACGCTTGCCATCCTACAGATAGCAAAACAATATGATGTCGAACTCGGGATAATCAAGTCTGTTGTAAAGGCAAATGAAGAGCAGAAGGAGAGGTCTGTAAAAAAGATTAAGGCAGCGATAGGCAGCTTAAAGAACAAGACAGTTTGCATTTTAGGGCTCTCTTTCAAGCCGAATACAAATGACATAAGAGAGGCGCCGGCAATATTCATCATCGAAAAACTCATTAAGGCCGGGGCAAAGATAAGGGCATTCGACCCTGTTGCCATGAATGATGCAAAAGCCGTTTTCCCTGACTTAACTTATTGTAAAGATGCATACAGCGCAGTCAGGGGTTCAGACGCAGTTGTAATTGTCACAGAATGGAACGAGTTCAGAAACCTTGACCTGAATAAGATAAAGAAACTGGCAAAGGGCAGCTTCTTCTTTGACCTTAGGAATATTTACGAGCCTGATAATGCAAGAAAAGCAGGATTAAAATACTTCTCCATAGGCAGAACATAACATACCGGAATGAACGAAGACATAGACAAGGAGATTTCAAAAAAGTACTGCCCCCGCTTCGGCATGATAGCTGTGGATATGGGCTATGTAACGCCGAATCAGTTAAAAGAGGCTCTTGCAAAACAGATCGAAGACGACCTCTCAGCACGGCCGCACAGAGTTATAGGCAGGATATTTTTTGAAGAGGGCCGGATGACCCACCAGCAGATTGAAACAGTTCTGAACAAGCTATTTAAAGAAAAAAGGGGTGGAGAAGAAGAGGTGAATTAATTTAATACAGGTTAATTGTTATCTCCTCAGGCATTCTCTTTTTCTGCAATCAGTATCTCGATCCGGTTTCTTCCATTCGCCTTTGCCTTGTACAGCGCCCTGTCTGCAAAAGCTATAAGCGCCCTGTATTCAATATCCTGATTCTTCCATTCAAAATAACCGAGCCCGAGGCTTATGGTGACCTTTATGCCGTTGAAATCATTCTTCTCAACCGCGCTTCGCAGCCTTTCAGCAACCTCAAGCGCATTCTCATAAGACGTGTAAGGCAGTATCGCGGCAAACTCTTCCCCGCCGTAACGCGCCACAATATCACTCATCCTGGTGCCCCTTTTGAGGATGGCAGCCACTCCCCTAAGCACACTGTCACCGGCAAGATGTCCATATGTGTCATTGACCTTTTTGAAGAAATCAATATCTATCATAATAAGCACCATATTGTGCTTATACCTTTTTGCACGATCCACTTCCTCACCCATCCTGAGCTCAAAGAACTTATGGTGATACAGCCCTGTAAGCCCGTCGGTTATGGAATCCCTGTAAAGAAAGGCATTCTCTATCGCCACTGCAACTTGGTTTGCGAGCGCATAGAGCATTGACATATCATCTGTCTCAAAGATCCCCTCTTTCTTGTTGATCGCCTGCAGCACGCCTATGATCCTTTCTTTGGAACGGACAGGCACACAAACCATATTCCTTGTCTGAAAACCGCTCTCCTTATCAGCGCCCTTATAGAACCTCGGGTCAGCGGAAAGGTCATTTATGATAACAGGCTCGTCATTCTCAGCCACCCAGCCGGCGACCCCAAGCCCTTTAGCAAGCCTTATCGATTTCATCCTGTCCCCCTTCTCGCCCAATGCAACTTCAAAGAAGAGCTCTCCGGTCTCAGGGTCTAACAGTAATAAACTGCCAGCCTCGGCATCAAGCAGCTTTGTGGCCGCCTCAATAGCTTTCTTCCGGATAGAGACAGGGTCAAGCGTGGAGTTTATGAGCGCAGCCATCTCGATGAGGGTGTCAAGCTGATTTATCTTGTTATCTTTATCTTCAGTCATTACCTTGTTTAGGATTCAACAGGATCAGGTTCCTGCTTCCTCCTCCATATGGGAGAACAAATTCTTTTACTTCTTTGATGAGCTTTCCGGTTTCTGGATGCTCCTTAATCTCTTCTGAATAATTCGGCCCCTTGCTCACGATCAGAACGCCGCCCGGCCTTATGTAAGGAGAGGCTGCTTGAATATAATCCATTATACTAAATGTCGCCCTTGAGACGATAATGTCAAAATAATCATGGAGATCCTCACCCATCTCTTCAGCCCTCATCTGCAGGACATTGACCTTATCAAGCTTAAGAACCCTTACGATATTCCTGAGAAATGCAGCCTTCTTTCTTGAAGGCTCTACAAGCGTCATCTCAATATCAGGCCTGATGATCTTTATGGGGATACCGGGAAAGCCTGCGCCTGTCCCAATGTCAGCGGCCTTTAATGCATTGTCAGGGAAAACCTTCAGATACAGAAGCGAGTCTAAGAAATGCTTGATGATTATATCTTCGTCAGTCTTTAATGAGGTGAGGTTATACGCCTTGTTCCACTTCTTAAGCTCTGAAAGCAGTGTAAGAAGATCAGCAGTCGCTTTTTTTGAGCAGGAGAGCCCAAGCTCATCCATTCCCTTTAATAGAAGTTTTTCTGCATTCATAGGATAGAGGTCAGAGTTTTATCAATAGCCACTGCTTATCTTTGAGGTGTACGAGACTGTAGGAGCCATTTAAGCGTTTGCCCTTCAGTTCAAAGACTATCCTCTTGTCAGTTTCAGATTCAAGTTCATACACGCCCTTGTCCCAGACCTTTACCATACCGGCTCCGTATTCGCCCTCAGGGATAGTGCCTTCAAAATCAATGTAGCTGAGTTGATGGTCTTCCACCTGTATTGCAAGACGTTTAATTCCCTTCTTATCTGGCACGCCTTTGGGCACAGCCCAGCTCTTTAAGACCCCGTCCTTCTCAAGCCTGAAGTCCCAGTGAAGATGTGATGCGTGATGTTCCTGAACAACAAAGCGGCTCATCTGACAGTACCGACATGCACAGCTGCAATGCCAAGTGTCAGTTTGTAATATTTAACATCCATCAGCCCTGTATCCTCCATCGTCTTTTTAAGCTCTTCAGGCGACGGGAATGCGAGCATGGATTGCGGCAGATATTTATAAGCGCCCATTTTGCCTGAGATAACACCTCCGATAAATGGGAGAACTCTTGAGATATAAAAACGATAGAACGGTTTGATAAAAAGATTCTGCACCGTTGTGAATTCCAGTATCACAACCCTGCCGCCCTTCTTCACAACCCTGCCCATCTCGCTGATGCCCTTTTTATAATCCTGCACATTTCGGATGCCGAACGCGATTATCGAGCCGTCAAATGTATCATCTTCAAACGGCAAAGCGGTCGCATCGCCGAAACCCATATCTATCCTCTCGCCAAGGCCGGCATTGATGACCTTAGCCTTTCCGATCTCCAGCATGCCCTCGCTGAAATCAACACCATGCACCTTTGAACCTGAAATCCTTCTGACTATCTCCAGCGCCACATCACCTGTGCCGGTTGCCACATCAAGATAACGGGCATTCGCTGGTTTCGGAAGTTGATCTATCGCAAACCTCCTCCAGCTCCTGTCTATCCCAAGGCTCAGCACCATGTTCAGGAAGTCATAGCGATGAGCTATAGTCGTGAACATCGTCTGTATCTTTACAGGGTCTTTTTCTGATCTGTCCATTTTGTTATCTTAACACCCACAACCCTCTCTTAAATTGCCGCCTATCTCGTCAACACCGGATACAACTCCGGGAAAAACCATCCTGCCGCATGAATAGGAAATCCCAACCTGACCTCTCCCTTCGGCGTATCAGCAACCAGCAACCCCTCCTCAAGAAGAATTCCCAACAGGCTTCGTCCTGTGCGTTCCTTCAACCCTGAAGCCTGAATGACATCACCCCGCGTCGAGACGCCGTGTATCAGCACCTCCTGAAGCATTCCGGATGCCTCTGGCCGGAGAGGCTGTTTTTCGCCCGATGGCCCGGGGGCCATACCCCTGTTTCTAAGGTCAACATAGTGCCTGATCCGCTGAATGAGTTCTTCGAGCTTCAGCAGGTCACCCATATATTCCACCTGGTCAAGGCAGACTTCCAGAAAAAACCTGCAAAAGTGTATTAGCCCTTCATTCGACAGATTCCCTCTGCCGTCGAGGTCATTGCGCCGTGGAGCATCCGCCCATGTGAGCGCAGCCTTATAATCAGCGTTCCGGCGGGCAAGACCGCGGCTCACTGACCAGAGACCGTAGCCGAGAACTGGAATCCGACGAAAATATGCCTCTGTAAATAGACGAGCCACCCGGCCGTTGCCGTCGAGGAAAGGATGTATCCACATGAATCGATGGTGGGCTGCTGCTGTTGCAACGAGCTTTGCCGCGCCATAATGATGTCCCGGCGCATAAAATTCTCCGAACCGATCAAGTAGGCCACCAAGAGAACCACTTTTCGGCGGAATGTGCCGTCCGACTTTTACCGCTTCTTTGCGAAACTCGCCCGGCACACCCCTGCTTTCGCGGCCTGTATCAATATCCTTCACGATTAGAAACTCCTCGGGCAATTGGTTGTAAAATTCCCGGTGTATATAACAAAGAAATTCCTGACTTGCAATATTGGACTCAGGCTCATCCTGTAATCTTTTTTCCATGTCCCTCTGAACAGTAATATGTGCAACACTCTCCAACTGAAGATTACGCTTTGCCGGTTCTGCGTCGTACTTCCTCTGCATCGCACGGACAATGTCATAAGGATGCGTGTTATGGCCCTCGATCAGATTGGAATAATAACTGTTAATTATTCGGAGCAACTCATGCAGCGAACGGAGCGTGACAGGATGCTGCCGGCTGCCAAGGGCAGCAGACTTCTGGATTACAGACAGGGCGAGGTCGTGAAGCTCCTCAGCATTTTCAGGATAAAGAGGCGTCATTTTGTTTATTGCTAAAGACATATCAATCTTATATTGCCGATTTAATTACCTGTTTATTATCCTTAATAAATATATATTAAACAATTAGTTATTGCAAGTCAATAGAGAAATAATGTATACAGTATTGCCGATATATATGCCGATTACAGACAATCCTCAATCCAGCCTTTTTTTAATGAGTTTAAAATACAGGTGACTGCATGTCAATAATATCTATGCAATGTGAATATTGAAATGTTCATTCTACAGGCTCGTCAATTGACACATTATGCATAAGATGCTAAATTAATGCATACGGAGGCCAGCTATGAGAACAACACTTGATTTACCTGAAAAATTACTTGAAGAAGCAATGAAGGCCACTCACATCCAGACAAAAACCAAAGTCATCGTTACAGCCCTGGAAGAGTTAATAAGAAGATCAAAGATTTCTGAATTAAAAAAATTTAAAGGCAAAGTAGACTTGGACATTGACTTGGGCGTTATCAGGGGACGTCAATGCCGGCATTAGTTGATACTTCTGTCTGGATAGAATATTTCAGGAATGGAAACAACGTTGAGAAACTTGATTTTTTAATAGATGAAAACCTGGTCGTTACCAACGACTTGATCCTCGCAGAATTAATACCATTCCTCAAGCTCAGAAAACAAAAAAGCATTATAGGGCTGCTGAATGATATTAATAAGCTTCAACTGCATATCAAATGGGATGAGATCATTGACTATCAGGTGCAGTGTTTAAAAAAAGGCGCAAACGGGGTCAGTATCCCCGATTTAATAATAGCCCAGAATGCCAAACAAAATGATTGTGAGATCTATTCAATGGACAAACATTTTAAATTATTGAAGAGCATTGTAAACATAAAAATAACGACATGAGAAAGTGAAAATAAAAACATACACTTATTTTAGGCAAGAGAAAGATTAGCCAACATTCTTGAAGAACTAAGAGAAAAAGTGTCAGTCTGATAAACAGGCAAAATACTACTTAAACATTTTTAAGCACAACCATCCTGTTATAAAATTCACACTTCTTGCAGTCGCCAAGTTTCTGGGCAATGGCGCCGCACACTTTCCCGCCGCAGAATGTCCCGGATACAGCCCAGCATATACGCCCGTAATCAGGATAGGCTGGGCATTTTGTGAGCGCCGCGCCCTCTGTCTTTTCTACGCCGCACTTTAGGAATTCCCAGCATTTTATCTTAGACCCTTCTTCTTTGCTCTGATAAGGGAAGAACAGTTTAAAAGATGTGCCCCTGCCTAATTTACTCTCAACCCTTATCAATCCGCAGTGCTCATCCATGATCTTTTTACATATGGAAAGGCCGAGGCCTGTGCCGGAGCCTATCTCTTTTGAAGAATAAAACGGCTCAAAGATCATGCTTAATTTATCTTCCGTTATGCCGCAGCCTGTGTCGGCAACCTCCACCACAAGATAATTGACTGAATTCAATTTATCCATAAATGCCTTCAGCTGTAGCATGCCTCCACCGGGCATTGCATCAATTGCGTTTGAGATAAGATTATTGACCGCCTGCCTGGCCTGGTCCCTGTCCATTAAAATATCAGGAAGCGATCCGTCGATCTTCTCCTCTACGGCTATTGATTTGTCCGCACACATGTCAGCAAATATATGGAGCGATTCTTTTATGATCCCGCTTATCGCCTGATGCTTCATGCTGTATTTAACGTCTTTTGAAAAAGTGAGTATATCTCTCAAGATCCTTTCCAGCCTGTTAACCTCTGCTATGATGATCTTCGCGTACTCTTTTTCTTTCAGGATGTTCTGAACATACTCCTTTTCATTGGTCATATGCGATAATTCATGCTCAAGGCGCCTCGCAAAACCTCCTATGGATGTCAGCGGATTTCTTATCTCATGAGCTACGTCCGCAGCCATTCTTCCCAGTTCTGACATCTTCTCCACCTGGACAAGCCTTCCATGGATGTTCTGCAGCTCAACAATATAATTTTTCAGGCTTACATTCAGGTTTGATATCTCAGCGCTGTCTCTCTTCAATCTCTGGGAGAGCATGCCGAGCGGGATTGACACCAGAAACAGGGACGCGATACTGACGGAAATATCAGCCCAGTAGTGGGTGGTGAAGTCAAAGTTGCCGCTTGCAAGATAAAGCGATGAAGCCACAACGGATATGGCAGCGCCGGTCGCAAGGCCGTAATAGAAGGAATAAAGGGCTGTCATCAAATAAAACCCGTTCAGGAAATGGCTGTCAAACCCGCCTGTGAACCTGACCAGCAGAAATGTGAAGAGAAAGTCGAAAAAGAGGAAGAACACATGGATGTTCTTTTTCTTCTCCGGATAAAAAAAGAGCAGAAGATAGATCAGGATAGAGTAAACAGAAAAATAGAGAAAAAGATTGCTGAGATCCTCAAGGCCTTTCTGCGGGATATTAGAGAAGATGAGCCATACGATCCCGCCGCAGAGAATTATAAGCCGCAAAAAGAGAAAAGCTGCGTCAGCCATCTCCACGTATGGCCTGGCAGTATCCCATTTTGTTTTAAGAGTCGTGAAAATATCCATGATCATTTTATTAATTTCTTACATCTTCCCAATTATACATCAGAAAGTCAGAGAAAGAACCATATAAATACGATATATTAAACCAGACCGTAAGTTTGAAAGTTACTCCCCCTATAGCGTATGATTAATAGCTATGTTCCAGAGTTTCAGCACAACCGGCATCGGAAGCCTACCCCATAAAGACCCAGTTGAGGCATGTAATATAATCCTCGACCATGTGGATATCCCTTTCTGGCCGCAGCTGCCCCACAGAAGCTTTCTTGAGCTGATGGTACCTCAATATTCCGAAGGCTTTCCATTTGTAAAGATCGAGGATGAGCATATCTATGTCGGAAAGGCTGATGAAGGCGCTTTGACGAAATTCTATGAAGATATCGCAAATAATACCGGCTTCCCCACTTCAAAGGATTACGCTGCCGGGCTATACGCATTTGTGGACATACTTAAAGAGAGGGGCAAAAAATATAAGTCGGTCAAAGGCCATGCCACAGGCCCGCTCACATTCATGTTAGGGCTAACAGATAACAATAAGAGGCCTATCTATTTTGACGAAGAGATGAGGGAGCTTGCGTTTGAATTCCTTAAGGGCAAGATAAGCTGGCAGATAGACATGCTCAAGCCTTATTGTGAAAAAGTGCTCTTCTTTATTGATGAACCAATACTCTCAGCGCTTGGCTCATCATCATATATGGGCGTCAGCACAGAAGAGGCGCTCAGACTTCTGAAAGGAACCATTAAACATATACAAGATTGCGGAGCTGCCGCCGGGATACACTGCTGCGGCAAGGCTGACTGGACACTGGCTCTGGCAACCGGGCTTGATGTATTCAACTTTGACGCTTACTTCTTCTGGAACACATTGAGCATCTATCCTGAAGAGATGAAGAAATTCATAGACAATAACGGCTATATCGCATGGGGTATCGTCCCAACGACAGATGATATCAAGAACGTTGATATTCAAATATTACATGAACAGCTTGAAAGAGGGCTTAACTCGCTTGAAGAGGCAGGGATATCAAGGGAGAAGCTGAGAAACCAGGTCATACTCACCCCTTCATGCGGCACAGGCTCGCTTATGCCGGCTGACGCCATCAAGGCATTCACACTGCTAAAAGAATTAAAGGGAAGATATGTCAGCAAGTAAGAAGTTCATCTCTTTTGAGGGCACTGAAGGCTCAGGCAAAAGCACACAGGCCTCGCTTCTTGCCGAACATCTGAGAAAGCAGGGGCATGATGTTATTTTAACAGCTGAGCCTGGCGGGACAAGAATAGGGCAGAAGATAAGGAAGCTTCTGCTTGAGCCGGAAAACCATATGGACCCGCTCACCGAACTCCTTCTTTATTACGCAGACAGGGCGCAGCATATCAGGGAAGTTATCGACCCGGCGCTTGAGAAAGGCTCTTTCGTGATCACAGACAGGTTTGCCGATTCCACAGTCGCGTATCAGGGATTTGCGCGCGGGGTGGATCTCAATATCATTAATCCTTTAAATCAAATGGTAGTGGGACATTCAAAACCATCTCTGACATTCATATTGGACATAGATGTTGAAGAGGGGCTGAGAAGGAACAGGCAGGCGCAGAAAGAGGACAGGTTTGAACTTGAAGCGATAGAGTTTCATAATCGCGTGAGAAGCGGCTATCTTGAGATAGCTGAAGACGAGCCTGAAAGGGTTAGGGTCATTGACGCTTCTTCAGGGCAGGAAGATATAAGAATGAAAATCATTGAGATCGTTGAAAAGATATGGCCTTCAAAGACATAATCGGGCAGAGCAACGCCATAAATATACTCAAAGGAGTTATTGCAAAAGACCGTGTACCTCATGCCATGCTCTTTAAAGGCGAGGAAGGCATCGGGAAGAAGCTTACCGCGATAAATTTCGCTAAAGCGCTTAACTGCATACCCCCCCATACCCCCCTTATTAAGGTGGGGGCGTCCGAACCCGTGATCGATTCATGCGATCAATGCCCGTCATGCGTCAGGATCGACAAAGGCATACATACGGATGTAACCATAATTGGAAACGAAGAAGAGAGCGGACAGATAAAGATCGGCTCAATAAGAAGGATACAGGAATCACTATCCTTCAAACCGTTTGAAGGCAGATGGAAGGTGGTCATAATCGATAATGCCGAGACGCTCAACACATCGGCTGCAAACGCATTCCTTGAGACGCTTGAACAGCCTTCCTCAATGAGCCTTCTTATCCTTATAACATCAAGGCCTGAGATGATCCTAAAGACGATACGTTCAAGGTGCCAGAATATAATCTTCTCGCCGCTCCCGATCTTAAAGATGGGAGAACTGCTCTCAAAGAGAAGCAAGGTCACGGATGAAGATGAGCTGCTGCTTATAAGCGCGCTGTCAGGCGGAAGGCTTGGATACGCCCTCAATGAAGACCTTGTCAAACAGCGGGATGGACTCTTTGGCAAGTTCCTTATGATGCTTGATAACCCTGAAAAGGAGATATGGGCTGACAGGGATGAGATGCAGGAGTGGTTTGACTGGTGCCAGCTCTGGCTGAGGGACATCGCGGTCTTTAATGCGACAGGCAGAAAAGACCTGCTCATAAATAAAGATAAAGCTGATGAGATAGCAAAACTCTCAAAAAAAGCATTATTAAAGGATATAATTAAGTTGTCGCACAAACTGGATGAGATAAAAGGGCTGCTGAACTTTAACCTGAATATACCCATCACGGTCTATCACACCAGCATGCTTATTAAAAAAACTCTCGGGAGGATGAATGCCTGAAACGATCGAACAAGAGAAGGTTGAAGATAATAATAATAACACCACCACCGTTGTCCACGTCAGGTTCAAGACCGGGAATAAAACATCGATACTCGAGATGAACAACATCGATGCAGAGGTCGGCACGCGCGTGGTTGCGGAATCCGACATCGGCCTGAGCCTCGGCACTATCATAAGACCAAAAGAGATAATTGAGAAGACGAAAGAACCTCTCAAAAAAGTCCTGCGGATAGCGCTTGAGAATGATTTTAAGACCGATGAAGGGAACCGCGCTTTTGAGCACGAGGCAAAGATGTTCTGCGCAGGCAAGTCGCATGAACTCCGCCTTGACATGAAGGTCGTCACAACAGAGTCTACGCTGGACAGAAAAAAACTTATATTCTACTTTACAGCCGACAGCCGTGTGGACTTCAGAGACCTTGTCAGAGACCTTGCTGCGAAATTCAAGACACGCATAGAGATGAGGCAGATAGGGGTGAGGGATGAGGTAAAGCTCATCGGCGGGATAGGCATCTGCGGCGGCGAAACATGCTGCAGCAGGTTCCTTACACACTTTGAACCTATCTCAATAAGGATGGCAAAAAAACAGGAGCTATCCATAAACCAGGGGAAACTTTCAGGAATATGCGGAAGGCTGATGTGCTGCCTTAATTATGAGGTTGAGGATCCGGATAAGAAAAAAGCCAGGGCCGCCTCTTCCTCAGGAAGAAAAGCCAGAGGCAGCGGAAGGACGATGCCTGCCGAACCCATAGATAATAATGTTGAACTATTAGATGAGGTCGAGCCCGTACTGGAGACAATAGTGGCGGATGCACCAGCAGTATCATTGACGCCTGAAACAGAAGAGGCAACTCCTGCTCCTGTCATCGCTGAAAGATCCGGTGAAGCTTCAAGGCAGGGTACTCCACCAGGCCAGAAAACCGACGACAGGCCGAAGAGGCCGGGCAGTTCATCAAATAAACGCAGAAGGTTCTGGAAGAAGAAGAATTCAGAAAATAAAGGCGGAAGCAACCCGAATCAGGCAGGCCCTAAACAAGATGGCAAATAAGAGATACATCACAACCCCGATATATTATGTAAATGATGTCCCGCATATCGGGCATGCGTATACAACTGTAGCCGCTGATATACTTGCAAGATTCTACCGGCTTAAAGGCGATGATGTCTTTTTTCTTACAGGAACAGACGAGCACGGCCAGAAGGTGGAGCAGGCTGCTGCTGCAAAGGGGCTGACCGCAAAAGCACATGCCGATATAATGGTAGAGAACTTCAAAGCCCTATGGAAGACCCTGAATATCTCAAATGATAATTTCATAAGGACCACTGACGCGGGCCATATTGAGATCGTACAGCAGTCGCTTCAAACGCTTTTTGATAAAGGGGAGATCGTTAAAAGGACTTACTCAGGCTGGTACTGCACCCCTGATGAACGTTTCTGGACTGAAAAAGATATTGTCGACGGGAACTGCCCTGACTGCGGCCGGCCGGTGGAGGAGATACAGGAAGAGAATTATTTCTTCCTTATGTCAAGATATCAGGCGAAGCTGATCCAATATATTGGAGACAACCCATCTTATATTCTGCCTGAGACGCGCAGGAACGAGGTGCTCGGCTTTCTAAATAATAACGACCTCGGCGACCTCTGCATATCAAGGCCGAAAGCAAGGCTCGCATGTGGCATACCGCTTCCTTTTGATAAAGAGTTCGTGACATACGTCTGGTTCGATGCACTTCTGAATTATTATTCAGCCACAAAATATCTATCACCCCCCCATCCCACCCTTGATAAGGGGGGGCTGAGGGAGGGTGATTGGTGGCCTGCAAGCCATCACCTTGTAGGCAAAGACATACTCACAACCCATGCGGTCTACTGGTCAACAATGCTCATGGCGCTTGAATATCAGCTGCCTGAAAATATCTTTGCGCACGGATGGTGGACGGTTGAAGGGAAGAAGATGTCAAAGTCAGTCGGCAATGTGGTTGACCCGAATGAACTGGCAGGTAAATACGGAGTGGATGCCTTCAGGTATTTCCTATTCAGAGAAGTTCCTTTCGGACTTGACGGGAATTATTCAGAAGACGCATTGATAAACCGCATCAATACCGAACTTGCCAATGACCTCGGCAATCTCTTGAGCAGATTCATGACGATGGCTGAGAAGTTTTTTAATGGGACGATTGAAAAACAGAGCGATTCATCAAGCGATTTCATTAAACATTGCATTAATGTAAATCACTCGGTTCACCATAATGCTCAGAACTGGCCGCAGTTGCGCTTCAACCATATACTCGACAACATTTGGGAGATCATCAGGGCTGCCAACAATCATATCGCACAGACAGAGCCGTGGAAGCTTGCAAAAGATGATCAGGCGCAGCTTAAAGATGTCATGTTCGATCTCTGGAACGCGCTGAGGCTTTCCGCTCTTTCGCTCTATCCGTTCATGCCTGAGACATCAGAGAAGATGTGGAAGCAGCTCGGATTGAAGTCATTAACAGAAGAAGCAGGCGATAAGAATATTTTCACATGGGACTGGAAACCGGAGTATGAGATAAAAGTTTCTAAAGGTGAGCAGTTATTTCCAAGGATAGAGGTGAAGAAGATGACAGAAAAGACTACCCCCCTTAGTCCCCCCTTAGTAAGTGGGGATACAGAAGGCGCTAATTTAATCTCCATAGAAGACTTTGCAAAGGTGCAGCTCAAGATAGGCAAGGTGCTTGAGGCAGAGCGCGTTCCCAAATCAAATAAACTTATCAAGCTTCAGATATACACAGGCGAGCAGAGACAAGTGGTCGCTGGGATCGGGCAGATATATGCGCCTGAAGACCTGGTCGGTAAGAAGATCGTTGTTGTAACGAATCTGAAGCCTGCCAAACTCATGGGCGTTGAATCCAATGGAATGCTCCTTGCCGCAACAGACAGCGACGGGGTGCTCTCCATACTTATGCCGGAGAAAGATATAAAAGAAGGTGCTAAGATAAAGTAGCTGTGCTAATCTTATGACAATGAATGCTGCGGTAGTTTCAATCAACATAAGCGCCAAAAAAGGCGTCAGAAAAAAACCTGTTGACGAGGCGCTCTTAATAGAGAACTTCGGGATCGAGAGCGACGGCCACGCTTCGGACAAGTGGCACAGGCAGGTCAGCCTACTCGCTTTGGAGAGCATCAAAAAGATGCAGGATAAAGGGCTGAAGGTAGTGCCGGGAGATTTCGCAGAGAACATCACAACAGAAGGTATCGACCTCCCTTCCCTTCCCATAGGCACAAGGATGACGATAGGCGAAGAGGCTGAGGTAGAAGTGACTCAGATAGGTAAGGAGTGCCATAATAAATGCGCGATCTATTATCAGGCAGGAGATTGCGTAATGCCGAAAGAGGGCATCTTTGTGAAGGTATTGAAGGGCGGGAAGATAAAAAAAGGGGATAAAATAGTAGTCAAAGATTAGGGATTTATGATAAAAGTTTCCATACTCACATTAAGCGATAAAGGCTCAAAAGGAAAGAGAGAGGACACGAGCGGGCCGACTATTGAAAAGATGATGAAGAAGATAGATGCGGAAATAATAAGCTACGACATCCTGCCAGATGAAAAGGCCTTGATAAAGAAGAAGCTCATATCTTTATGCAGAAAGGCTGACCTCATACTTACCACAGGAGGGACAGGTCTGTCGCCGCGCGATGTCACGCCCGAAGCAACTCGCGAGGTCATAGATCAGGAGATACCAGGCATAGCTGAGGCGATGCGCTTTGAAGGGCTTAAGAAGACGCCTTATTCAATGCTCTCAAGGGCGGTCGCAGGAGTTAGAAAGAAGACGCTTATCATAAACCTGCCCGGCAGTCCTAAAGCTGTTCAGGAGAATCTGGCGGTAATAATAAAGGTGCTGCCTCATGCTATCGAAAAAATAAAGGGCTGCAAAACGGAGTGTGCAAGATGAGCAATATCAGTTATCTCGGCGCCTTTCTTGGCGGAATACTCTCCTTCCTCTCGCCATGCGTTCTGCCGCTGATACCTTCTTATGTATCTTACATAACCGGCATATCTTTTGAGGATTTCAAGGCAGGGGACAAGGCGCATGCCAAACATATCCGGCTTGTCACACTTATAAATTCATCCGCCTTTATCCTGGGCTTTTCAACCGTATTCGTCCTGCTCGGCGTCTCTTCTTCTTTCCTTGGAAAATACCTTGCTTACTATTATGACCAGATAAGGATAGTCGGCGGGACGGTCATAATCTTTTTCGGGCTGTATGTGATGGGGGTTATAAAGCTCAACTTCCTCTCTGCCGAGCACCGCGTGCACCTGAAGCATAAGCCCCGCGGATATTTAGGTTCTGTGATAGTCGGACTCACATTCGGCGCCGGATGGACGCCTTGCATAGGTCCCATACTCGGCTCGATACTTCTTGTGGCAGGCACATCAGGCTCTGTCATGTACGGATTCAAATTGCTGGTAGTTTATTCGCTCGGGCTCGCCATCCCGTTTCTCGCTACATCACTTGCCATGAGCTACTTTATCAGCCACTTCAGCGCGATACAGAAATACATGAGAGTCATAATGATCCTGAGCGGACTGCTCCTGATATCATTCGGCATACTTCTGCTCTCTGACAGGCTCTATCTGCTTCTGGGCGCTGTGCCTGATTTCGGGCTTGATGAGATGATCAAGCACTGACAGCAGAAACAAACTACTCTATATTAAATGTGGCGACTTCCTTCACTCCCGGCAGATACTCACCGACCGGAACGAGCTTTTTGTTGGTATTTGCGCAATCAATGATTATCGTCCAGAGCTGGTTAAGCTCTTTCTTCTCCCTGTCAGTCTCTGGTGTCATCCTTAGCAGCGTGCCTTCAAGTTCGATCTTCATATATTCCTCCGTGGTTTTTTCTGTATGATAATTAGTATATCATGGGAATCAGACTGAACAAAACAGAGTTCACGCATAACTTCATTAAAAAGAACCTGCTCCCTGAAGACGGCTTCAGAGAGTGGCTCCTGTATCCCGGGATGCTCTTTAATTCATCTGACAAATGGTGGGACAATGGCGCTATGCGCAGTGCCCCGCATGAGGGGATAGATCTCTGCGTTTACACAGACGGTCAGGAAAATATCCATAACATTGCCGAAGGCATGAAGGTTCCGTGTCTTTATGACGGAGTTGTCGCTGCTGTCATTGATGACTTCATCGGAAGGTCAATAGTTGTTAAGCATTCTGTCGTAAATAACAAGAGCGAGTTCTGCACGATCTACGGACACACAGTTCCTGAAGATGATATCTGTATCGGAAAGATTGTCGAGGCAGGAGATGTTATCGCAAAGGTCGCAGGCATAAAGGAATCAAGATCAGGCATGCGCCCTCACCTGCACATATCAATAGGCTTCCCCGCATCCACGGGAATTTCATACGATGCTCTCGGCTGGAAGGATATAAGCGACCCGAAGAAGATGGCCCTCATCGACCCGCTTCAGGTTATCGACAGATACCGGTTGGTGTAAAGACATTCTCCAC
The DNA here is from genome assembly GCA_030646035.1 of Thermodesulfovibrionia bacterium. NCBI lineage: Bacteria > Pseudomonadati > Nitrospirota > Thermodesulfovibrionia > Thermodesulfovibrionia bacterium. The sequence goes on from JAUSMY010000030.1 coordinate 260,213, forward strand.
TTAGGTAACGCCCCCAGGCTCCGCCTCTCCCCCTCTTAAGATAAGAGGGGGTAAAGGGGAGTTATGATTTTTTATAGGGACAACTTAAAAAACACCCACCTGCTAAAACAAAAAAGCCAAATTAAAGTACAATAGATACATAGTATTTAAAGCTCTGAGAGCTGAACAAAAAAACATTCTGAAATCTCCGGTATAACGTCCTGCTATTTAAAACAACAGATTAAGGAGTAAATATGAGTTCGTATGGTTCAAATTCACGGCGCGGGCAATCACGGCCGCAGCAGCGTTCAAATGTGCCGGCGCGCAGGGCTGTTTCGCCTGATGAGAAAAAGTTTCTCGACGGTACGGCGGTAAATCCGCATTCGCGCATCATTCTTGAGAAGGGCAGTGACGATATCTCCGTGCGTGCGCTTGACCTTATCTGTCCGATAGGCATGGGCCAGCGTGCCCTTATAGTATCATCGCCAGGGTCGGGCAAAACGACATTCTTAAAGAATATCTGCAATGCGGTGACAAACGGGTATCCTGACATGAAGGTATATTGCGTACTTGTCGATGAGCGTCCGGAAGAGGTGACTGATTTTACGCGCAGCGTGACTGCCAAGGTATATTCTTCGTCCATGGATAACAGCAATGAGAGTCATATCAAGGTCGTGGATAAGGTTATCGCAGAGGCTTTTAAAGAAGCTGCAGCAGGGCATGATGTGATGATACTGCTTGATTCACTTACGCGTCTGGCGCGGGTGCATAACACACAGCACCGTGGCGGAGGGCGCACGATGTCCGGAGGAGTTGGCGCAGGCGCGCTTGAAGTGCCGCGCCGTATCTTTGGCACCGCCCGGAATGTAGAGGGGATGGGCTCTATAACTATCATCGCGACGATCCTTGTCGATACAGGCAGCGCTATGGATACTGTTATATTTGAGGAGTTCAAAGGCACGGGCAATATGGAGCTGGTGCTCTCAAAAGAACTGGCACAAAAGAGGGTCTTCCCGGCAATCGATGTGCCGAAGAGCGGTACCCGGCGCGCTGAACTTCTCTTTGAGCCTGAAGAATACAAACGCCTTACATTATTGCACCGAGGCATGGCATCGATGAATAATATTACCGCTATGGAAAAGCTGATAGAGATGCTCCAGAGATTTCCGAGCAACAGCGAGCTCTTAGAATCATTTAAGGTTGCCTGAACAAAACACCCCGCCCTACCTCCTCAGCATCTTGCAAGCTACCAATTATTGTGGTAATATAACCAATATAATTGGTAGGAGCTTAAATCATGCTTGAGATATTATTTGGAAATCAAAATACAGAACGGATACTCTTCACCATCCTTCTTAATGAGAAATGTTACGCAAAACAACTTGCTGACTGCTTCGGGACAGCACTCTTCGGCTTTCAGACCACTTTGCAAAAACTGGAAAAGGCGAATATTCTGGTCAGTTTTAAGGAAGGCAACACCAGATTGTTTCAATTCAACACAAGATACCCCTTCCTGCCGGAATTAAAACAGTTAATACAGAAGGCATATGAATTTCTTCCAAGAGAAATGAAAGAAAAATACTATGAACCCGTAAGCCGTAAAAGGCCGAGAAGAACCGGCAAACCCCTGTGACGAAGAAAATCAATCTCAAGAAAATTACGATCAAGGAATTGGCAGAAATGATCGGCGCTCATTTATCCAGCCATGATATAAGCGCCGTACTTGTCGGAGGAGCTTGCGTCTCTATTTATTCAGAAAACCGATACATGTCATACGACCTGGATCTTGTAACCCATGAATCGAGTAGAAAGATCAAAGCCGCTCTGGAAGAAATAGGATTTAAGTATGACAAGAAAAAATACTATAGTCATCCTGACTGTAAATTCTTTCTCGAATTCCTAGTGCCGCCGGTTGCGATCGGGAACGAGCCAATTAATAAATTCAACACGATTTCATCTGACGCAGGTTCAATAAATATCCTAACCCCGACAGACTGCGTAAAAGACAGGTTAGCCGCCTATATCCATTGGGACGACAAAGAATCTCTTGAACAGGCTGTCATGGTTGCAGCATCACAAGAGATAGATATAAAAGAGATAAAGCGATGGGCTAAAAATGAAAACAACGGTGAGAAGATCAAGGCCTTTCTTGAAAAGTTTAAGTGATATTAACCATCAACCGTTTGCCAAGCGCATCTGCAACACGTATCAATGTTGAAAGCTTGATATCCTCGGCATGATTCTCAATTCTGGATATCGCGGTCTTCTTCGTCTTCAGCCTCTTTGCAAGCTCTTCCTGCGTAAGCCCGGACGATTCACGCGCCTCACGAAGCATAACGCCGACCTTGAACTCTTTATATCCTTCCTCATAGCCTTTTGCGAAATTACTATCAGTCTTCTTTCTTTTAGCTATATATTTCTTAAGATCGCTCATAATTTAATCCTCCGCCTTATAAAGTCTCTTCTGTAAGCTTCTGCCCGTTCAATCTCTTTCACTGGCGTCTTTCTGCTCTTCTTCAAAAATCCATGCGTAAGTACGACTGATGAATTATCGGCAAAGAAGCACAGAATCCTAATTGATTTCGAGCCATACTGCACCCGGCACTCCCATATCTCTTCTGTATTAACAAGTTTCTTTAAGTAGGACGACGGCACAACTTCCAGTTCTTCCAATAAACGTAATACCCAGGTTACTTTTTGTGCTGTCCTCCCTGATAATGAATCAAGAAAAACTTCTAAAGGGCATTTACCGTCAGCCGTTCTGTAAAATGTGACTGTCCTGTTCATAGTTATGTTAACTTACACGTTAACCAGTGTCAAGCATAGAATTTTCATACATCACCATATTACAAAGCAGAAGATGAAATTATCCAGATAACTGATTAACTAATCCCACGCATTAGTAAAGGTGGGGATTTTACAAGAAAGGTCATTCTCATTTTGTGATTGTATTTTATTGCTCATACAACTATAATTTTCTTATTCCACAAAATAAGACAATTGTTGGAGTAGTAAATAAGACCATTAAGAGGTGTCTATGGAAATAAAACAAGCACATAATCTAATTGATGCCCATGTCAAAGACTTGATAGACCAATGCCCACACTGCGGTGCAAAAGTGCACATAGAAAAATTGTGGAATGATTATCACTCCCTTAATAATGGCGACAAAGAATTCTATGTTATTTTTAGATGTAAACCATGCAAGAAATTACTTTTAAAAACCTTTTTTTTCAGACAAAACCCTTACAGCAATAATGAACATTTGGAAGCCAAAGGCTGGGATGAGAAATTTCCAATATCTTTTGACGATGAATTAAGTAAACAAGAAAAAGAGTATATTCCTGATCAAGTGCTTTCAGACTACCAAGAAGCATTGAAGTGCAAATCAATAGGAGCAAACAGAGCGAGTTGTTCAATGTTCCGCCGAGCACTTCAAAGTGCTATCGTCATATTTGGTGCAGATCATAAACTAGATTTAATCAAGCAGATAGATTCCTTAGACAGCTTACCGAAAGACATTAAGGATTGGGCTCATCAAATAAGAATATTCGGTAATTGGGGAGCACATCCAGACAAAGATAATCTTAAAGAAGTTGATTCTAATGATGTAACCGAGGTTCATGATTTTATTTCAAAGTTTTTCATATATATGTTCATTATGCCAGAGAAAGTTAAGTTGTCACGTGCAAAGAGAGATGAAAAATTGAAAACAAATCCTGAAGTAACAACAAGTGAGTAAGAACATATGTACAACTACACTGATAGAGTAAAGCAATGGGATCAGACATCAAATAATCTCAGGTGATATTTGTGAAGGAGTATCCAGATGAGTTGGGAATGTCCAAAATGTAATTCTGAAAATGCTGATTATATTATTGATGGTATTATAAAAACGGAATGTCTTTGCGGTTATAAGATGCCAATAACTGTAGAGAATAAAACAGACAACACCCAGATAACGTCAGTTGAGGGAAACAAATTTGCAAATGCAAAACCTGATAATCAGTCAACAAACAATCTCTCTTCTATAATGTTCCCAACATTTATCGATATGTCAAAAAAACTTAGTCATTTTCAAAAAAAGATTATTGTGATTACTATGGCTGCAATCTTGTTTGTTATTGCTATGGCAATTGCTGATGAAGTTGGCACGTATCAATCTGGAAGAGGCGGCCCATTTAATATGAAAAAGACTTGGTATATTTGGGTAATTTATTTTTCAATAATAATGCCAGCATTTATAATGCCATCATTTATCGTTAAATACTTAGACAATTTATCAAAGAAATTTAATCATGCTCAAAAAAAGATTATTGGGATTACTGTTGCTGCAATCTTGTTTGTTATTACTATGGCAATTGCTGATGAAGTTGGCACGTATCAATCTGGAAGAGGCGGCCCATTTAATATGGAAAAAACTTGGTATATTTGGGTAATTTATTTTTCAATAATAGGTTATTTTGAGTTTAAATTATTTGGAAATAAAAATAGCAAGGAAGAAAAGTCTAACACATTGGATTGAACAAGTCTCACAGGTCATTTTTTTATCCCCCCCCACCATCAACCATTAAGTATCCCCATGATCCTGTCATAGTCAGCCTTAATATCTATCTCCTCAGCATCCATCTCTTCACCCTCGCCTTCGATTCCGATATGCTCGATAACCTTATCAGGCATCTCCGCGATGAACTGTGACGGCATGCTCAGGGTCTTTGTGCCGTATTTTATTCTGTATGCCGTGTAGGTGAGAAAGAGCTCCTTCATCGCCCTTGTGATGCCGACATACATCAGCCTCCGCTCCTCCTCAAGCCCGCCCGGTTCATCAATCGACTTGCTGTGTGGAAGCATATCCTGCTCAACCCCGACTATGAAGACGACAGGGAATTCAAGCCCTTTTGAAGAGTGAAGCGATACGAGGGTGACGCCGCTGTTCTCTTTCTCTTTTTCAGGCTTGTCATCCAGCGCGAGCGTCTCTATGAATCCCTGAAGTGACGGCGACTTTTCATTCTCTTCATAATATTTGAGCGATTCAATAAATGCCGTCACATTATCTATGCGCTTCTCCACCACATCATCTGTCTTATAGAAACCTCTTATATGGTCGTGAAGCCCTATCTCATCTATGAACTTGGCAAGCAGTTTTGCCATATCCTTGCCTTTTGAAAAGTCTGTCCTGTAACGCTTGAGCATATCTGCCAAGGCAGCCGCGTTGGCTGCGGTCTTTGCATTGACCTCTTCCACGCCGTTTGCGTTGATGAAGGCATCCATGAGAGATATCTTCTGCGCTCCGGCATGGTCGTGCATCTTTCCGATAGAGGTGATGCCTATGCCCCTTCTCGGAACATTGGCTATCCTCAGAAGGCTGACATCGTCATATTTGTTCAGGATGATCTTCATGTAGGATGCGAGGTCCTTCACCTCCTTCCGGTCAAAGTAGCTCGTTCCGCCTACCACAGTGTACGGCATCTTCTTTCTGCGCAGCTCCTCTTCAAAGAGCCTTGAAAAGACATTCGCCCTGTATATGATTGCAAAATCTTTGTGGTCGAGTTTTCTGGTCTCCATGAGCTCCTGTATCTTCCCAACAACGATCCGCGCCTCACCCTCGCCGTCAGGTGCCTTTATTATCTTTATCACAGGGCCTGTGCCTTCAGATGTCCAGAGGGACTTCACCATTCTCTGACTGTTATTTGTTATGACGCTGTTTGCAACTGTCAGTATATTTCCCATAGAACGGTAGTTCTGCTCAAGCCGTATCACCTTTGTCCCTTTGAAGTCGCCTTCAAAATCAAGGATATTGCCGAGGCTCGCGCCCCTCCATGAATAGACCGACTGGTCGTCATCACCGACCACGCAGAGGTTCTTTCTCTTGCCTGCGAGCTGCTTAAGCAATGTGTACTGCACCCTGTTCGTATCCTGGTACTCATCAACCATGATATACCTGAACTTCTCCCTGTACTCCTCTAATACAGCCGGAACGTCCCTGAAGAGCTTTATCACAAGAAGGAGCAGGTCATCAAAGTCAACAGCATTCATCGCCCTGAGCGTCTTCTGATACTCAGGATATACCCTTGCCGTTATGATAGAGAGCGGGTCATGCCCCGTGCTGTCCATATCTTCAGGAGCTGTGAAAGAGTTCTTGAGCTTCCCTATCCTGTCAAGTATCACCTCAGGCTTGAACTGCTTGTCATATAAGCTGATATCTATAAGAAGGTTCTTTAACAGAGACGCCTGTTCTGAGGTGTCATAGATGGTGAAGTTCTTCCGCAGGCCGACATGCTTCATCTCCTTTCTGAGTATCTGCAGGCAGAGGGAATGGAATGTCGAAACTATAGGTGTCTTCTTCTTGCTCTTCTTTAAGATGGAGGTTATCCTTCCGCGCATCTCACGCGCCGCCCTGTTTGTAAATGTCACAGCTATGAGAGAATCAGGAGATATGCCTTTATGAATGAGATACGCCGCCCTGACGGTTATGACCCTTGTCTTTCCTGAACCTGCGCCTGCAAGCACAAGAAGCGGGCCTTCCGTAGTTGTGACCGCCTCATGCTGCGCTGGATTGAGAGAGCGTATGTATTTATCCATTGTCCTGTTGTGGTTGAAAGATTTGATAAAGGCGGTTCCGGATTTGCAACTAATTACCGGTAGAAAACCAAAGCCGGGATATATTATGCCATACGGTCTAAAAAAATGATTTTACCCTCCTGAACTGCTAAAATATCCGAATGTCAGTGGATAAATTGATAATCAAAGGGGCCAGGCAGAACAACCTGAAGAACATCAGCCTCACCCTTCCCCATAACAAGCTGATCACCTTCACCGGCATATCAGGCTCTGGAAAATCATCGCTTGCGTTCGATACTATATTTGCAGAGGGGCAGTGGCGTTTTATAGAGTCGCTCTCCACCTATGCAAGGCTCTTTCTTGAAAAGTTAGACAGGCCTGATGTCGACAGCATTCAGAACATAAGGCCGGCTATCGCGCTTGAACAGAGGAACACGGTCAAGACCTCCCGCTCCACCGTAGGCACCATGACAGAGATCTCTGACTACCTGCGGCTGCTCTTCTCAAAGATCGCGCAGCCGCATTGCCCTGTGTGCGGGGATGCGCTTAAGTCATGGTCACCTTCTTCAGTTGTGCAGGAACTGTTAGAGAAATATAACGGAGAGAAAGCACTAATAATCTTCCAGACTAAGCGTCCGGTGCAGGAACTTCAGAAAGAGGGATTTCATCGTGTATTGATAGACGGGAAGATAACCGAGCTCGCTTCACTTGATACAAAACAGAATACACTCGACATCGTGCTTGACAGGCTGATAATAAAGGACGAGCCGCGGCTCTCTGATTCGATCGAGACCGCATGGCAGCACGGCGGCAGTAATGTAAAGATAGTTATAGTAAAGAGCGAAGAGGAGAACATGCCCCTGCTCTTTTCATCAGCGCTTAAATGCCATAAATGCGATATCGAAGTAGCAAGGCCCCAGCCTCTGCTCTTCTCATTCAACCATCCTTTAGGCGCGTGCCCTGAATGCAAAGGCTTCGGCAACACGCTTAAGTATTCCGAAGGCTCTATCATCCCTGATAAAGACCTGTCACTTGAAGAAGGCGCTATCGACCCATGGAACAAGCCGTCTTATATCTGGTGGTACGAACAGTTTGCCAAGAAAGCTAAAAAAGCAGGCATCAGGCTTGATATGCCTTATAAAGATCTGCCGCAGGAATCCAAAGCCCTGATCTTTGAAGGCAGTAAAGACTTCTACGGGATCAATGATTTCTTTGCCGAGCTTGAGAACAAGAGATACAAACTCCATGTAAGGGTCTTCCTGACAAGGTACAGAGAGGCTGTGCAATGCGGGAACTGCGGAGGAAGCAAGCTGAGCCGTGAGGCGCTTGCCTTTACGATCGGCGGGCTTAATATCGCGCAGATCTCTGATATGCCGATCTTAAATCTTAGGGAATTTATCGCAGGCCTTACTTTTTCAAAATATGAAGAAGAGGTCACAGGCGAGATAATAAGGCAGATCAGGCAGAAGCTCGACTTTCTTATTCGAGTGGGCGTGGAATACCTAACCATCAACCGGCTCACAAAGACGCTCTCAGGCGGAGAGTCGCAGAGGATCAACCTTGCAAACCAGCTCGCATCAAAACTCACAGGCACGCTTTATGTGCTCGATGAACCGACTGTCGGGCTTCACGCACGGGATGTAAAGAAGATAGCCGACATTTTGATAGAGCTTGCTGAAATAGGAAATACGGTCATCACTGTTGAACATGACAAGTCGATCATAGAATCCTCTGACTGGGTCGTTGAACTTGGGCCGGGAGGCGGGGAGAAAGGCGGCAGGCTGATATTTACAGGCACAGTGGCAGACTTTCTAAAGAGCGATACATTGACCGCAACATACATTAAAGAGACCGGCATCATACCTGCGCCAAAGAGCAGGAGGATGAGCAGCGGCAATTTTCTTACGATAAAGAATGCGAGCGGTAATAATCTCAAGGATATCAATATCAGCATCCCACTTCAGAGATTCACCTGCGTAACAGGCGTATCAGGTTCAGGCAAGAGCACGCTCATTGACAAGACATTATACAGAGCCCTTGCAAACGCATTTAAAGAGAGCTTTGAAACACCTGAGCCCTTTGAGTCCATTCACGGCATTGAGCATCTGAAGGGCGTAAGGATCATAGACCAGCAGCCCATAGGCAAGAGCCCGCGTTCAAATCCTGTCACATACATAAAAGGGTTCGACCATATAAGAAAGATCTTTGCCGATGAGCAGGCTGCGAAGAATCTCGGCTTCGGGCCGGGCCACTTTTCATTCAATGCAGAGGAAGGCCGGTGCAGCGCATGTAAAGGCGTAGGTTACCAAAAGCTTGAGATGTATTTTTTTGAGGATCTCTATATAACCTGCGAAGAGTGCAAAGGTAAAAGGTTCCGTCCTGAGATATTGAACATCACCTATAACGGTAAAAATATACATGAGGCGCTGAACCTCACGGTTGATGAAGCTGTCAAATTCTTCAATCGTGTGCCGTCGCTTCTGAAAAAACTTGAGCTCATGTCTTCAGTAGGCCTCGGCTACCTGCGGCTGGGCCAGCCGGTCACGACGCTCTCAGGAGGTGAATCACAGCGCCTCAAGATATGCGCCGAGCTTGGGGCAGGAAGCAGGACAGACTATTTGTATATACTGGACGAGCCGACCGTGGGGCTTCATCCCGAGGACATCACAAAGCTGCTTAAAGTTATCGACCACCTGCTGAGCGCCGGCAATACCGTGGTCATAGTCGAGCACAATCTTGATGTGATAAAATGCGCTGACTGGATAATCGACCTTGGCCCTGAGGGCGGGGAGAAAGGCGGATATATAGTTGCTGAAGGAAGGCCGGAGGATATTGCAAAAGACAAAAAATCACATACCGGCCGATACCTGAAAGAGCATCTTAAGAGAGCAAATCACAAATGATATCTTATTGATTAGTTTTGTCAGCCGGATACTGTTATAATCTTAAGTAAGATGAATCCAAAAAATATAAAAGACAGCGAAGCGATCCTCACCTACCTCAGCAAGAAGACCTCCAAACCCCTGAAGCTCAAAGAACTGGCAAAGCAGCTCGGCACTCATAAATCAGGCGTGCGCAAGCTCGGCCAGATGCTTGAATCACTTGTTCAGTCAGGCAAGGTATTCAGGACCCGCACAGGATGCTACGGCGTAGCTGAACAGATGAACCTTCTTTCCGGTATCTTTGAGGCGCACAAGAATGGCTTCGGATTTGTGCTTCCTGAGAAGTCCGGTGAAAAGGATATATTCATCCCGCCCAGAAAGACGCTCGGCGCAATGTCAGGCGACAGTGTCGTTGTTCGGGTTGAAAGCTCCATAAGAAGAGAAGGCTCGGTATTAAAGATCCTTGCAAGAGGGCAGAAGAATATCATAGGCAGGCTCTATCTTGAAAAGACCACCTTCTATGTAAAGCCCAAAGGCAGGAGGCTGCCGCTTGATGTCTTCATAGCGCCGAATGACAGGGGTAAGGCTAAAGACGGAGACCTTGTGCTTGTGGAGTTGACATCATACCCGACAGCCACAAGGCCTCCTGAAGGAAAGGTGCTGAAGGTGCTGCCTGAGGTGGATGAGCCGCGCCGCGAGATAGATATGATAATTGAGGAGCGCTCATTGCCGCTCGCATTCCCTGACAATGTGCTGAGAGAGGCAAAGGGCTTCAGCGAGATATTAAGCCCTGACAACCGGGTCGACTGCAGAGACCTTTTGACCGTAACAATAGACGGTGAGGATGCCAAGGACTTTGATGACGCGATATCAATAAAGAAGATCCCTGAAGGCCATAAACTCTATGTGCATATCGCTGATGTCAGCCACTATGTGCCGTGGGATACTGATATTGACCTTGAGGCAAGGGAGAGAGGCACGAGCATCTACTTCCCGGGAAATGTCATACCTATGCTCCCTGAAAGGTTATCAAACAACCTCTGCAGCCTTATGCCGAAGGTAGACCGTTTCGCATTCACAGCTGAGATGGACATAGACAAAAACGGCAAGCTGATAAAGAGGAAATTCTATCCAAGCATCATAAACAGCAATGAGAGGATGACCTATAACTCCGTAAAGAAGATCCTTGTGGATAATGACCCTGCTGAGAGGGAAAAATACGGTTATCTGCTTGAGAACTTCGAGATAATGAAGGAGCTTTACCTGATCCTGAAAGAGATGAGGATACAGCGCGGCAGCCTTGACTTTGACCTGCCGGAGCCGTACATCATTCTTGATATACAGGGAACGCCTGAGGACATCATCAGAGCAGACCGCAACATGAGCCATATGCTAATCGAAGAGTTCATGATAGCGGCGAACGAGGCTGTGGCATCATATCTTGAGGGCCTTGGAGTGCCGTCGCTTTACAGAATACATGAAGAGCCTGACACAGATAAGCTTGACGAGCTGATGCCGATACTCAGGGCCTTCGGCTTGAAGATAAAGACAAAAGGGGTCAAGGCATTTCACGCCATACTTGAAGCATCAAAGGGCCTGCCTGAAGAAACGCTTTTAAACACGCTCCTGCTCCGCTCTCTGAAACAGGCAAAGTATTCCAAAGATAACGTTGGGCATTTCGGCCTTGCTTCAGATAGCTATACGCACTTCACCTCACCAATCAGGCGTTATCCCGACCTTGTTGTGCACAGGGTGCTCAGGGAGATCGTCAACAAGAAGAAGCTCTCAGACAAGAGCAGGGAGTTCCTTGAAAAGAACCTTGCCGAGATAGCGCTCCAGTCCTCAAAGACCGAGCGCGCTTCCATGGAGGCTGAGAGGGAGATCGTGAGCGCCATGAAGGCATGGTTCATGAAGGACAAGGTCGGCAACGAGTATGAGGGAATGGTGAGCAACATAAATCCAAAGGGTATGGCTGTCCAGCTTCAGGATTATTTTGTGACCGGTTTCATACATGTCTCAGACATGGGTGACGATTACTACATCTTTGATGAGGCAAGATACAGGCTCAAAGGCAGGCGCTCAAAACGAACCTTCACCCTTGGCGACAAGGTCATGGTAAGGGTGGAGAAGGTCGATATCGAAGAGAGAGATATTACTTTAGGGCTGGTTCATAAAGCCCCGATCAGAAAAATTGGATAAAAAAATTGTCCCTGCGCCACAAAATGACATCAATCCCCTAAAATGCTAAAATAGTCTGCTTTAAATGGACAGCGAGCCTGCCTGACGGCAGTGAGCGAATATAAATAATAATTCATTACCATTAAGATTTCCCGCAGCTTGCGGGGAATCTTTAATCCATTGTATTGCGAGACCCTATTGAGCTTGATACACCTTTACAGAACCCCTGCCTTTTCCGAGGCTAAGAAAAATGACCTTTTGTCTGTTGTAAAGAAGAGGATATCCTCAGATATTGCGGACATCAGGACAGAGTTCTGCTTCAATATAGACGCATCCGAATCCCTCTCTTCTGAAGAGATGAAGCTGCTGACATGGCTGCTATCAGAAACCTTCGAACCTGAGAATTTCTCAAATGAGAGTTTTCTAACCTTTAATTCCCACCTTACCAAGGGGGGACAAAGGGGGGTTATCCTGGAAGCCGGCCCCCGCATGAACTTCGCAACCGCCTGGTCATCAAACGCAGTATCCGTATGCCATGCATGCGGGCTTAAGAAGATAAAACGCATTGAACGCTCAAGGAGATTTGAGTTTGTTTTAGGTGAAGAAACCCCACCTTGCTCCTCCCCTTGCCAAGGGGAGGACGGGAGGGGTTTTCTTTCTTCACTGATTTCGCATCACTCATCGCTCTTTTACGACAGAATGACCGAGTGCCCTTATCCCGAACCGCTCAAGACATTTGAGACAGGGATCAAACCTGAACCGGTATTTGAGATACCATTCATTGAAGAGGGCAAATCAGCGCTTGAGAAGATCAACAGGAAGATGGGGCTTGGGCTGGATGACTGGGACATTGACTATTATTACAACCTCTTTGTAAATGATATCGGAAGAAACCCGACCAATGTCGAGTGCTTTGACCTGAGCCAGTCCAACAGCGAGCATTCAAGGCACTGGTTCTTTAAAGGGCTGCTGAAGATCGACGGGGAAGAGATCCCTCACACGCTCATCGAACTGGTGATGAGGCCGCTGAAGTGGAAACCCGGAAACAGCGTTATCGCGTTCAATGACAATTCAAGTTCTATCAAGGGCTATGAGATCGATACGATAATACCTGAAGACCCTGGCAAGCCGTCACGCTTCAGAAAAGAGAAGCTCCATTACGACATTATATTTACGGCTGAGACGCATAACTTCCCAAGCGGCATCGCTCCTTTTCCCGGAGCTGAGACAGGCACGGGCGGAAGGCTCAGGGACATACAGGGAACAGGAAGGGGCGGACTAGTCGGCGCAGGCACAGCGGCATACTGTGTAGGAAACCTGCATATCCCGGGCTATGAACTGCCGTGGGAAGATAAAGGATTCACATATCCGAAAAACCTCGCATCGCCTCTTGATATTGAGATACAGGCGAGCAACGGGGCTTCTGATTACGGCAATAAATTCGGCGAGCCTCTTATCCAGGGCTTTACGCGTTCATTCGGAATGAGGCTGCCGAACGGCGAACGTTCAGAATGGCTGAAGCCGATAATGTTCACAGCAGGAATCGGACAGATGAGCTCAAGCCATGTTAAAAAGGGCGAGCCTGAAAAGAGAATGTGCGTGGTAAAGATCGGCGGGCCGGCTTATCGTATCGGCATAGGCGGCGGAGCTGCATCAAGCATGATACAGGGTGAAAATGCTGAAGACCTCGATTTCAACGCAGTCCAGCGCGGCGATGCAGAGATGGAGCAGAAGATGAACAGGGTCCTCCGAGCCTGTGTTGAGATGGGTGAGAAGAACCCGATAGTCAGCATACACGACCAGGGAGCAGGCGGAAACTGCAATGTTGTGAAAGAGATAATCTACCCCGCGGGCGCAAAGATCGAAGTGAGAAAGATACAGGTCGGTGATGAAACGCTCTCTGTGCTTGAGATATGGGGCGCGGAATATCAGGAACAGAACGCCCTGCTTTTGAGGCCTGAGGATGCGGGACTTTTTGATGAGCTCTGCGCTCGTGAAAAGGTGCCTTACGCATTCATCGGCAGGATAACAGGCGACGGCAGGATAGTCCTTCATGACGATAATGACGGCAGCACACCTGTAGACCTTGATCTTGAAAAAGTTCTCGGCCACATGCCGCAGAAGACCTTTGAGATGAAGCGCATCCTCTCAAAACCAGAACCTCTGAAACTGCCTGAAGATATTACAGTTAAAGATGCGTTGGACAGAGTGCTCAGGCTCGTCTCTGTCGGATCAAAGAGGTTTCTTACAAACAAAGTCGACAGGAGCGTTACAGGCCTGATAGCACGCCAGCAGTGCGCCGGGCCGTTACAGCTTACCGTATCGGACGTTGCTGTTATCAGCCAGAGCCATAGCGGAATAACAGGCGCTGCTTTATCAATAGGTGAACAGCCAATCAAAGGTATTTTGAACCCTGCGTCAATGGCGAGGATGTGTGTGGGCGAGGCGCTGACCAATATGGTCTGGGCAAAGATATCATCCATAGAAGATATAAAGTGTTCAGGCAACTGGATGTGGGCGGCAAAGCTCCCCGGCGAAGGCGCAAAACTGCATGATGCCGCAGTGGCGATGAGCGACTTCATGATAAAGCTCGGCATCGCTGTTGACGGCGGCAAGGACAGCCTCTCAATGGCAACCATGGTCACTGATACATCTGGCAATACAGAGACGGTCAAGTCGCCCGGAACACTTGTCATCTCAGCATACGCGACTATGCCTGACATTACCAAGGTCATAACACCTGACATCAAAAGGCCTGGAGAGAGCAGGCTGCTCTTCATCGATATGGGATACGGAGACAACAGGCTCGGCGGCAGCTCATTGGCACATGTATTCGGACAGCTTGGCAGTGATGCACCAGACATCAATCCTGTATTGCTGAGAAAGGCATTTAATGCAGTTCAGTATCTCATATCTAAAGATTTAATACTTTCAGGCCATGACAGAAGCGACGGCGGCTTGATAACAACGCTTCTGGAGATGGCATTCTCAGGAAACTGCGGGATTGCGATAGAGTTAGGAGTTAATGAGAATAATGCGCTGAAGGCACTCTTTTCAGAAGAGCTCGGCTTGGTAATCGAATATCTGCCTGAGAACGAAAAAGAGATAACATCCCTGCTTGATAATGAAGAGATATCTTACTCCATTATCGGCAGGACAACTAAAGATAAAAAGGTCTCTATCAAGTCAGCTGATAAAGATGTGCTTAACGAAGATATGAGAGAGTTAAGGGCTATATGGGAAGAGACAAGTTATCAGCTTGACCGGCTGCAGACAAACCCTGTATGCGTTGATGAAGAGAAGAGGATTAATTCTGACAGAAGCGGCCCGGATTTCAGGCTTTCATTCACTCCTGAAGAGACGCCTTCCAGGATTCTGGAGAGTGAAAAGAAATACAAGGTCGCCATCATACGCGAAGAAGGAAGCAACAGCGACAGGGAGATGACGTCAGCCTTTTATCAGGCAGGTTTTGAACCGTGGGATATTTCAATGACAGACCTTCTGAATGAAAAGGTGAAGCTCTCGGACTTTCGCGGCATGGCATTTGTAGGCGGCTTCAGCTACGCGGATGTTCTTGATTCGGCAAAGGGATGGGCAGGAGTTATCAGGTTCAACGAGCGTGTATGGAAGGAGTTCCAGGACTTTTATAATAGAAAAGACACCTTCAGCCTCGGCATATGCAACGGCTGCCAGCTCATGGCGCTTCTCGGCTGGGTGCCTTGGCAGGGGATAGAGAATAATATTCAGCCAAGATTTATACATAATACATCAGGCCGTTTTGAGTCGCGCTTCTCTACAGTAAAGATAATGCCGGGCAACTCTGTCATGCTGAAGGGTATGGAAGGCTCTGTGCTCGGGGTCTGGGTCGCGCACGGCGAAGGAAAGGCATACTTCCCTGATGAGAAGATGCTTAAAAAGGTAGAGGATGAAGGCCTTGCGCCTGTGCGCTATGTTGATGACAGCAATGAGATAACAACAGCCTACCCGTTCAACCCTAACGGTTCAACTAACGGCATAGCAGGACTCTGCTCCCCTGACGGAAGGCACCTCGCAATGATGCCGCATCCTGAGAGAGGATTTCTGAAATGGCAGTGGCCGTGGATGCCTGAGGAGTGGAAGCAGAACCTTAAGGCATCTCCATGGCTTAAGATGTTCCAGAACGCGAGAGAATGGTGTGAAAGAAAGAGTTGATAGGGCTTAGGGAATAGGTTCAAGGAAATGTTATACTAACTTTTCAAAACCAACCGGTTTCTGCAGGAATAAATTGGATCACAAAATAAAGAAAATTAAGTGCAAGCCACAGTTGAAAGATAGCACTTCTCTGTCTTTGGACAAGTTCCATGACGAGTGCGGTGTCGTGGGCATCTACAATCATGCTGACGCGGCGAACCTCACATATCTCGGCCTTCACGCGCTCCAGCACAGGGGACAGGAAGGCGCAGGAATATGCTCTTCAGATTCCAGGCAGCTGTATATTGAAAAGTCCATGGGCCTTGTTGCAGACATATTTTCCGAGAAAAGACTGACTCGGCTGCCAGGGAATATGGCGATCGGCCACAACCGCTACTCAACCGCCGGGTCAAGCGTGCTGAAGAACGTCCAGCCGATAATGGTGAACTTCTACCTCGGCCCTCTTGCCATAGCGCATAACGGAAACCTTGTGAACGCCAATGAGCTCAAAGATGAGCTTGAGGCGAACGGCGCGATATTCCAGTCAAACTCCGACAGCGAGGTCATCCTGCACCTTATCGCCAACTCAAAGGCCGGCACATTCTATGAGCGTGTAGTAGAAGCGCTCAGCAAATTGCGCGGGGCATACAGCATCCTGATAATGTCCGCAAAAGAACTTATCGCGGTCAGAGACCCTCACGGCTTCAGGCCGTTAAGCATCGGCAAGTTTGACGGCGCTCATGTTATCGCCTCAGAGACATGCGCATTTGACCTGATAGATGCCGATTACGTGCGCGATGTAGAGCCCGGAGAGATGATAGTCATAAATGATAAGGGCATGCAGTCTTTCAAACCGCTTCACTGCCCGAAAAAATCATTCTGCATATTTGAGTTTGTATATTTCTCAAGGCCTGACAGCAATATCTTCGGAAACCAGAACGTAAATAAGATAAGAAAAGAGTTCGGCCGCCAGTTAGCAAGAGAGTATCCCATTGATGCGGACCTCGTCATCCCGGTTCCTGATTCAGGAGTGCCAGCCGCACTTGGCTATGCGGAAGAGAGCGGCATACCCTTTGACTTCGGACTGGTAAGAAATCATTACGTTGGCAGGACGTTCATCGAGCCGAAAGGCGCCATAAGGCATTTCGGAGTGAAGCTGAAGCTGAACCCTGTGAGGGATCTGCTTGAAGGCAAAAAGATAGTTGTGGTTGATGATTCGATAGTAAGGGGAACGACAAGCAAGAAGATCGTCAAGATGCTCAAGGAACGCGGCGGCGCAAAAGAGGTTCATATGAGGATAAGCTCACCGCCTACGATAGGCCCCTGCTTCTACGGCATAGACACGCCGAACCGGAGCGAGCTTATCGCAGCGACACACACACTCAAAGAGATCGAAAAGTACATTACATCGAACAGCCTTAACTATCTGAGCATTGAAGGCTTATTAAAAGTTGTGCCTACGCCTGATAATTACTGTACCGCATGTTTTGACAATAACTATCCGGTCATGACATCTGAGGAAAAGGCCGAGCAGATGGCGCTCTTCAAAGGTTTTTAAATTTGAACCCGCGTTTAACTCCATGAGTGATCTCATTCTTAGGAAAACTTCTTTTCTATCCCTCTTCTGCATTGTTTTATCATTAATAACTCTATCCGGCTGCAAAAATAAAACTCCTGAAACAGAGAGTTCCTCGCCTGCTGTGAGCGAAAATGCGATATACGAACCGGCTTACGGAGATACATTTGTCGAGGGTTCGATAGGCGAACCGAGCATCCTGATACCTATGCTCGCAGGCGACAGCGCATCGCACAGCGTCGCCGGCATGATCTTCAACGGGCTCGTCAAATACGATATCGACCTGAGCGTCAAAGGCGACCTTGCCGAGTCATGGGAGGTCTCTCCTGACGGGCTGGTCATCACATTCCATCTCAGGAAAAATGTCAGATGGACAGACGGTGTTGAGTTCACGGCAGATGATGTTATGTTCGGATACAAGACGATCATAGATGAAAAGACGCCTACTCCTTATAAAGAAGATTTTCTTCAGGTAAAAAAGGCAGAGGTGCTGGATAAATATATCTTCAGGGTCACATATGAAAAGCCCTTTGCCCCTGCGCTCACCTCATGGGGAAACCTGATCATTCTGCCCAAACACCTTCTTGAGGGCAAGGACATAACAAAGGTTGATTTTGCGAGAAGCCCGATAGGCATGGGGCAGTACAAATTCAACAGATGGACCTCGGGGCAGGATGTAAGGCTGACATCGAACGAGGACTATTTCGAGGGAAGGCCGTACATTGACCAATACATCTACAAGATAATCCCTGACCCTGCCACAATGTTCCTTGAGCTTCAGTCACAGGGCGTGGACATGATGGGACTTACGCCGATACAGTACACAAAACAGACAGAGACCGCCCTCTTTAAAAAGAATTTTCAGAAGTTCCGCTATCCTGTTTTCTCCTACACCTACATGGGCTTTAACCTCAAGTTCCCTCTGTTCAGCGATGTGCGCGTAAGAAAGGCGATAGCATATGCAGTAGATAAAAAAGAACTTGTTGATGTGGTGCTGCTCGGGCTTGGAAA
This sequence comes from Thermodesulfovibrionia bacterium, assembly GCA_030646035.1. NCBI lineage: Bacteria > Pseudomonadati > Nitrospirota > Thermodesulfovibrionia > Thermodesulfovibrionia bacterium. The sequence goes on from JAUSMY010000030.1 coordinate 278,570, forward strand.
GCCTGCCACAGGGCCTTATGTGCCTGAGACATGGCCTTACAACCCTGATGTAACGAAGTATGAATACAATAAAGATAAGGCGCTAAGCCTTCTTAAGGATGCCGGATGGAGCGATTCAGACAGTGACGGGATTCTGGATAAGGATGGGAAACCTTTTGAGTTCACTATACTGAGCAACATGGGCAACCAGCAGAGGATGAACGCCGCGACCATCATACAGCAGAAACTAAAAAAGATAGGGATAAGAGTAGAGATAAGGGCTGTTGAGTGGAGCACATTCATAAACGAGTTCATTGACAAGAGGCGCTTTCAGGCGGTCATACTCGGATGGAGCATAGGCATCGACCCTGACCAGTATGACATCTGGCACTCAAGCAAGACAGGCGAGAAAGAGTTTAACTTTGTCTCATACAGTAACCCTGAAGTTGACGCGCTTCTTGAGAAGGGGCGAAGGACATTTGATATAGAGGAGAGGAAGAAGTCGTACTTCAGGATACAGGATATACTCGCAGATGAGGTGCCTTATCTGTTTTTGTATGTGCCTGAAGCCACGCCAATCGTGCATTCAAGGTTCAAGGGCATTAAACCGACGCCAATCGGCATAAGCTATAACTTCAACAAATGGTTCGTCCCTCAGAAACTCCAGAGACACAGCAGTATTCAGCAGTAACAGCTATCTCTTTGAAAAGCCCGCCTGCCTTTCCTCATCAACATTCGCGGCTATTAAGTCCCTGATCTTTGCGGCAAGGTCTTCAGAAGAGATGTCTGCAAAATCATCATACGCTATCTCGTCAAGCACCTTCACACTTATCTTCTGTTTGCCGTGAAAGTTGAGGCTGCCTTTGGGCAATGCCTTGCCGGTTCCGTTTATCACTATCGGAAGGATCGGCAGATTCATCTTCTTTGCCAGAATAAATGCGCCTGATTTGAAAGGCCCCACGATGCCTGTTTCTGAGCGTGTGCCCTCGGGAAAGAAGAATACGGAACTTCCGCTTGAAAGCGTCCTCTCCGCATCCCTGAACATCCTGAGCATCCCCTTTCTGTCATAGCGCACTAACTTGATATACCGGTTCAGCGACATGGCCCATCCTATAAAAGGTATCCGAAAGACCTCTGCCTTTGAGACCCATTTAAATGGGATGAAGAGCCCGAAGGCAGCCATTATATCAAGCTGGGACTGATGATTGGATACGATAATATATGTCGCGCCCTTTCTCGCCTTCTCCCTGCCCTCTATCGCAAGAGAAAAGCCGGGTATCGCCCATATATAAAATACACCCCAGAAGGACATGAATTGATGCAAAATGGAAAGGCGCTTGTCAAAAAGAACTGTAAAAAGCCAGACCGCAAGAGCTATACAAAAAAATACAGCTGATGTCGCAAAGAAGAATATTAAAAATATTATAAATAGCATTCTGTCTATCATAGGTTCAATTATGGAAGTCCGACTTCCTTAGTTGATAATTGTATGTCGTTAATTTAAGCTAATCACTGTAAAATATCAATCACATTCTCCGGAACAACTATGTTTATTTATATCATTAAAAGGCTCTTTGAGATGATCCCCACCCTCTTTGGGATAACCATCCTCTCGTTTCTCATTATCCATCTTGCGCCGGGCAAGCCTACTGACATGCTCACAGATATGAACCCGAAGATAACGCCTGAGGCAAGGGTAAAACTTGAACAGTACTACGGCCTTGATAAGCCTATCACAGTGCAGTACGGGATGTGGCTCAAGAGGATCGTGAAGCTTGATTTCGGCGAATCATTCTCAACTGACAGAAGGCCTGTCATGCAGAAGATCTGGGATACAAAGCAGCCGCTCATTGAAAGGCGGCTCTTTATAACTTTCATGATAAATGTTATCTCAATGTTCATCATCTTCCTCTTCGCAATACCCATAGGCGTATCTTCGGCAACGCATCAATATTCGCTCTACGACAAGTTCACGACCACATTTGTCTTTCTCGGTTTTGCCATTCCCTCATTCTGGCTCGCGCTTCTCATGATGATGCTATTCGGCATACAGCTCGACTGGCTTCCGATATCAGGGGTAAAGTCAATGGATTATGATTCACTTACGCTGCTTGGCAAGATATGGGACAGGGCGCAGCATCTCATACTGCCGCTCTTTGTCTCTTCATTCGGCGGACTAGCGGGGCTGTCAAGATATATGAGAAGCAACATGCTTGAGGTCATAAGGCAGGACTACATAACAACGGCAAGGGCAAAGGGTCTGCCTGAGAGCAAGGTCATATACAAGCACGCGATGAAGAACGCCGTGCTTCCGATAATCACACTGCTCGGCCTTTCAGTGCCGGGGCTTATCGGCGGAAGCGTTATCTTTGAAAATATCTTCGGCATCCCGGGAATGGGGCAGATGTTCTTCATGGGTGTAATGACGAGGGATTATCCGCTTATCATGGGCATCCTGACGATAGGTGCGTTCTTAACATTGATAGGGAATCTTCTCGCTGACCTTGGATACATGTTTGCAGACCCGAGGATAAGGGCAAGATAAATTATATGAGCAGGATAAATTCATTGACTTCATTCTGGCGCATCTTCAGCAGGCATAAGCTTGCGGTATTCGGGCTGGGGCTTGTGGCGATATTCTTTATCATCGCAATATTCGCGCCGATGATAGCTCCTTATGACCCGAATGACATAGACAGCAGGCATATTCTCGAAGCACCCGGCAGAGAGCACATCCTCGGCACTGATGACCTTGGTAGAGATGTCTTCTCAAGGATGGTCTACGGAAGCAGGATATCTCTTGAGGTAGGCTTTGTTGCTGTCGGCATATCCACTTTGATAGGAATAATATTCGGCGCACTGGCAGGCTACTACGGCAAGTGGGCAGACATGCTCATCATGAGGTTCGTAGATATCATGCTCTCAATACCAACATTCTTTCTGATACTCGCTGTTATCGCATTTATCGAACCGGGCATATGGAACATAATGATCGTGATAGGGCTAACCTCATGGATGGGGGTTGCAAGGCTTGTGCGCGCGGAGTTTTTGTCTTTGAAAGAGAGGGAGTTCGTGCTTGCGGCAAGGGCTATCGGCGCAGGCGACATGCGCATCATCTTCAGCCATATAATGCCGAACAGCCTCTCTCCTGTTTTTGTTTCAGCAGTTCTCGGAGTGGCAGCAGCGATACTTGTAGAGTCATCGCTGAGCTTCCTCGGAATTGGTGTTCAGCCGCCAACGCCGAGCTGGGGCAACATACTCACATTGGGAAAGGATAATATCGAGATAGCGTGGTGGCTGTCGGTATTCCCCGGTATCGCTATACTGCTGACTGTCTTAAGCTATAACCTTGTCGGCGAAGGGCTGAGGGATGCGCTTGACCCGAGGCTCAGGCAGGGAAGAAAGTAATACTAAGCCTTTGCGCCTTTTTTAAACGCTTCAAATATATCTTCCTTGGTCAATAATGCCTTACAAGGAATGCCTAATTTTTTTATCGCCTCTTTGCCGCCCTCCTGTCTGTCTATAAGTGAAAGCACGCCGACGACCTTGAGCCCGCAGAGTTGCGCCCTCTCAACCGCCTTTATAGAAGACCCGCCGGTAGTAATGACATCTTCAACGATCAAGACCTTGTCCCCTTCTTTTATCTGACCCTCTACCCACTGCATCGTGCCGTGCTTCTTCGGCTCCTTGCGAACAACAAAAGCCTCAAGCAGCTCCCCCTTTAAATACGAAGTGTAGGCGATGGCGTTTGCAACAGGGTCTGCGCCGAGCGTAAGCCCGCCGACTCCTTTGACCTTCCACTTTTTATCCTTCATGATCATCTCGTAGAGAAGATTGCCTATAAGATACATCCCCTCAGCGTTCAGTGTGGTGGGTTTGCAGTTGAAGTAAAAATTGCTCATCCCGCCTGCCGCAAGCTTGAATGTCGGCTCGTCAGTATATTTGAATGTCCTTGAAATGATTAATTCGATGAGCCTCTTCTTCATTGCAGCGGTTGACCGGTATCTGCGCATCTTGTCTCTCCTATTAATATTACGTATTTTTATTCTTCTCTATTTGCAGCCTTCAGCCCCTCTGTGAGTATCAGAAAGAATACAACACTAAAGCCGAAGAGAAGGCCGAACGGGTTGACCATCTTTTTGTACATCAAAAAAATGATAACAGCAAATAATCCAAACAGCCTGAAGACGCTTGTAAGCATCATTATCGCCTTCATCTTCTTTGATAAGATAAACCTCTCAACAGACCTTATAAGCCCCCTCAGGTTCAGTATTCCGAATACTGCGCCGGCGAGTATGCCTGCAGGCGCCTTATCCCATTTAAAGTAGATAGCGATAATGACTGCGGGCAGAATTATTATACCGCTCTTTTTAATTACGCCTTTTAATATCGGATTCATTTTATTTCACTCTCATCATTATTATCTTTACTCTGCTTCATTGCCACCTTATAGAGATGCTTGAACCCCGACGCTATGCCGAGAAGGAGAAATATTATCGTGAACCACGGGTCAGTATGAAGATACCTGTCCAGCACCCAGTGCCCTATGGCAAAACCGACAAATGTGGAAGTGACAAGGTTTATCCCTATCATGCTCGCGCTGCCCAGGGCGCGGAAGAGCTCGCCTTTTTCTGACTTACCCTCAGTTTCTTTCTTCTTTGTTTTTTCAGCCATAAGAGAGTTTAGCAAATGAAGGCTTAAAAATCAGCAGATTTGCTATACTCATCTATGTTCGAGGTATTTCAGGCGATAATTTTAGGTATCCTGCAGGGGCTGACCGAATTTTTGCCGGTCAGCAGTTCAGCCCATCTCATTATTCTGCCATGGTTTCTTAAATGGGAAGGGATCATTAATTCACTTTCCTTTGATGTAGCGCTCCATTTCGGCACCCTCATAGCTCTTCTTTACTACTTCAAAAAAGACTGGGTAGACATGTTCAAAGGCGTTCCGTCAAAAGAGGGGCTATTCAGAGACCTGGTCATCGGCACCCTGCCCGCAGTAACAGTAGGGCTATTTTTGCATGAATGGATCTCATCTCTCAGAGATCCCCTGATCATAATCTACGCTCTATGCGCAGTCTCGGTCTTAATGATCCTCATTGAGAAAAAATATCATCCGGCAGCAGAGAGGTCTGATTTTTACAAAATAGACCAGAAGGATGCCTTGTTTATCGGCATCGCGCAGGTCTTCGCGCTTGTCCCCGGCGTCTCAAGGTCCGGGATAACGATAGTCGCGGGCATGGCAAGGGGATATAAGAGAGAGGCGGCCGCGCGCTTCTCATTTATGCTGAGCACGCCGATCGTGGCAGGGGCATGCATGCTTGAGGGAAGAAAACTGCTGGGCGCAGAACCTTTAGATCTCAAGATATTTTTTACAGGCATCGCCGCCTCAGCGGTCACGGGATTTTTCGTAATAAAATACCTTCTTTACTTCTTGCAGAAACACACGCTCAAGCCCTTTGCTTATTATCGTTTTTTACTTGCTTCTGTTATTATATTCACCATATGGACAAGGTCGGCAGGATAAAGGAAGAGATCGCCGGTATCTTATACCTGCTTGTAGGCATCGTCATCCTTGTCAGCCTCTTCAGCCACAGCGCATGGGATCCCTCATTTTTTACCAACAATCCTATCGGTCACGGCGGGATAAATAATACGCTCGGGCCTTTCGGCTCTTACCTTTCAGACATGCTGCTGCAACTGATGGGGCTGAGCGCTTATCTCTTCCCAACGGTCCTCATGATATACGGCGTAAAAAAAGTTCTCGGCAAGGCAGACGGACACAAGGCTTATGTCTTTGCGGGGATTTTTGTTCTGCTGATAATCGCTTCAGCCTCGATCTTTTCACTCGCATTAGGCAAGCCGGCTCCGGGCAATCCTTCAGGCGGACTTATAGGTTTTTACATCACTGATGCGTCTATCGGTTTAGTTTCTGTCATTGGCTCATATATGCTCTTCATCCCTCTTCTGATAGTGACGCTCATGTATCTCATTCCCTTCTCTCTTGTAGACCTTTTAAGAGCTGTCAAGGAGAAGACTGTAAAAGGGGCAAGTTCGATACCTGTGATCATGCCCTCATTGAAGATGGAAAAGCCGAGAGAGAAGAAGCAGCCGACCATCAAAGAGGAGCCGCTGACTGTGATACCTGAAAAACAGGGGCATCTGCCGCTTAAGTATCCTGAAAAGAAGCTGAAGCCGACTGACAGGGTCAGCGGGAAATACGAGCTCCCGACACTTGAACTTTTAAATGACCCGCCGCCTTCAAAATCAAGGCCGTCAAAAGAGGAGCTGCTTGAGGTATCTGAACTTCTTGAGAAGAAGCTTATGGACTTCTCTGTCGAAGGCAGGGTCACCTATGTATCTCCAGGCCCAATTGTCACGATGTTCGAATATCAGCCCGCTCCGGGTATAAAGATAAACAAGGTCGTCTCGCTCACAGACGATCTCGCCATGGCATTCAAGGCAAACAGCCTGAGAATATCTCCGATACCCGGAAAGTCCACCTTAGGCATAGAGGTTCCGAACAAGGAGAGTGAGGATGTATTTCTTCAGGACATCCTTGCCTCAGACACATTCAGAAAGGCGCACTCAAAGCTGACGATGGTGCTTGGAAAAGATATCTTCGGCAATCCTGTAGTTGCCGACCTCGCAAAGATGCCGCACCTGCTTGTCGCCGGAGCTACGGGGTCAGGCAAGAGCGTCGGAATAAATACGATGATACTGAGCCTTCTATACAGGGCGACTCCGGCAGATGTGAAGATGCTGATGATAGACCCGAAGATGCTGGAGCTCTCCGCGTATCAGGACATACCGCACCTTATCATGCCTGTTGTCACAAACCCTAAAGAGGCTTCGGCAGCTCTGAGAAAGGTGGTATTTGAGATGGAGCGGCGCTACAGGCTCCTTGCAGAGTCAGGCTCAAGAAACATAGAGGCGTACAACGCTAAGCTTAAAAGCGGCGCACTGCCCGAGAGCATATCTGCCACTGAAAAGGGCGACGCGCGGAGAGAACCGCTGCCGTATATCATCGTCCTCATTGACGAGCTCTCAGACCTTATGCTCGTATCTGCGCATGAGGTGGAGGACTCCATAGCCAGGCTTGCACAGATGGCGCGCGCCGCAGGCATACATCTGATACTCGCGACACAGAGGCCGTCTGTTGATGTCATCACAGGCGTGATAAAGGCAAACTTCCCTTCAAGAATAGCCTTTCATGTTTCTTCAAAGATCGACTCAAGGATAATCCTTGACACATACGGCGCTGACCAGCTCCTTGGCAAGGGAGATATGCTCTATATGAGCCCCGGCAAAAAGATACAGAGGGTACATGGCGCGTATGTAAGCGAAGATGAGGTGCGCAACGTCGTCAACTTCATAAAGGCGCAGGGCAATCCTGACTACAATATATTCAAAGAGCTCACAGCCGAACCTGAGAGAGAATCAAACCTTCTTGAAGAGCAGGATGAACTTTACAAAGAGGCAAAGGACCTCGTCCTCTCAACAGGGCAGGCATCCATTTCTTATATACAGAGAAGGATGAAGATAGGTTACAATAGGGCGGCAAGGATCATGGAGATGATGGAAGAAGAAGGCATAGTCGGCCCTGCCGGAGAAGCCGGTAAATCAAGGGAAGTATTCGGGAGAGATTGATGAAGAAAGAGTTGTCAGAATATATAAACCGTTCAGCATTTATTTATTTTTTCTTTGTGATCATCCTGGCTGTCAGCTCAGCAGCCTCAGCAGCCTCTCTTGATGAAACCATATCAATGATAGAGAAGAAGGCAGGTGAGATCAAAGATATAAGCGGCTCCTTCCTGCAGGAAAGTTATCTGACAGACCTTGAGCGCACAGAAAAATATTCCGGCAACTTCTTTATCAAAAAACCGTCCATGGTAAGGTGGAAGTATGCCGAGCCGAGAGATGAAGAGGTATATATCACAACAGACGCGATATGGATACACAAAAGGCTGGCAAAGCAGGCTGTGAAGAGCAAGTTTACGGAAAATGCCTATGGCCAGGCTCCCATCGCCCTTCTCGCAAGCCTACAGAACCTGAAGGCTGACTTTGATATCACAGCCACAGGCAAGGCGGATATCCTGAAACTCAAACCTAAACGCAAGATAGGTTCGATAAAAGAGATCCTGATGCAGACGAGCAGCACCGATTTCCCTGTAAATTCATTTAAAATATTTGACATATACGGCAACAACGTCATCATCACGATAAAAGATGTCCGCACAAATACCGGGCTTGAGGATAAGGCCTTTATATTCAAACCAACAGCTGATATGGAAATATTTGAGTATTGAAAAAGTTTAACAGAATAAAATAATGGAGGAATATTATGAAGAGCAATTATATTTTAAAGGTTGAAGACGGAAAGGCGGTAGATATCCAAAAGGCGCTTCAGGCCGCGGGTATAAAGGTCACAAGCATTATTGAGGTTTATAAGGAAAAAGAAGAAGAAAAGGAGTAAGGATTTCTAAACTACGGTACTGAACCGAAATGAGAAGATTCTCCCCTTCTGAGGCTTTTTTACATCACTATATATAGTATAAACAACACAAATGAGAGTGATGAATTAGTCATGGCCGATAATAAATCCTGCAAAATGAATCAGGATAACTTATTGATTTTATTTATTTTTAACTTTGGACTTTAGACTTTTAACTCTCAACTCATCAATCTGGCTTGTTTTTTGCTTATTACAGTCAGAGTCACAAAACGTTCTTTCTCAGCATAGACATCATTAAGAGTGCAAATCAGGGATGCGAGAAGACTTATTTTAAAAATAAGTCTATTTACATTTTTTTGTTGCTTTAAAGGGCTAATTGATGTTATAAAATATAGCGTAAAATGAGCCAATGAAAATAAACCACATATAAAACCTAATAAATACAGGAGGTGACCACACAAACTAACCGTTGACCAATGTAAAAATAAGCAAAAGCAGCAGATCTGAAATAGCTTCATAAACCCAAACAAAATCTTAAGGAGGAAAAAAACAAAATGAGAAAAACCTTAGTATCAATTTTAAGTTTTCTGCTTGTTGCAGGTTTTGGCGCATCTGCCTTTGCCGGACACGCAGCAGACACAGGCTATGAGTACACACCAAAGATCGTAAAAGCAGGCAAGTCTAACATCGACCTGAGCGGCTCTATCAGAATCAGGGGCGACTTCAGGAACGACACCATCGATATGTACAGCGGCACAGCAGACCAAACAGCAAATTATGATTCAAGGATAAGACTTCTTGTTAAAGCAACAGTAAGCCCGAACACCATGGGCGTAATAGAGCTTGAGTCAGGCTTATGTTCCGGCACAGGTGACGGGGAATCATATGGCTGTCCTGATGGCTACGATTGGGGCAACGGGGATACTTCTGAGGGAACTTTAGGAAGTTATTCAGAAGAATATGACTTTTATCAGTATGGCAACACCAAGCCGACAGCTATGACCATACGTCAGGCTTACATAGCACATCAGCGCGTGGTAGCCGGAGTTCTTTCAGGAGTTAAGGCAGGACACATACTTACCAAACTCGGCAACGGTGTATTCTACAATCACTCAAAGTTTGGTGACGATGCAATAGTTCTCTGGACAACACCGCAGAAGGGCACAGAGATATCACTCACAATGGCTAAACTCGGTGAAGGACACGATAATGCTGAGGGATACAATGGTGGTGACTATGAATATGCAGGTAATGATGATAATACAGCTTACACATTAGGCGTTACAACAGCCGCAGCAGGCATGAACCTCGGCATGGATGTGACTTACCTTGATAACCAGGATTTCACTTATGACTTAAGAAACGATTGGAGAGATTCAGCTGGATTACACCTCTGGAACATCGGCTTAAGAGCTGACACAACAGTATCCGGCATAAAGCTCTACGGAGATGTTGAAATCCAGACCGGCAAGGCAGAAAGCAATTACAGGCCGGGCTCATCACGCGAGGAAGACAGGAAGTTCACAGGTTATGCATGGTTAGTCGGCGCAAATCTTGATGTCCCTAACTCACCTGTTTCAATAGGCGCTGAAGTCGGCTACGGCAGCGGTGACAAGATCGCAGACAGCTATTATTCTGATGGCGATTATGACGATAGCCAGACAGGCACCAAATATGAGGGCTTCCTTACAACAATCGGCACAAGCGGGGCACTCGGCGTAAGAAAGACAGCCTTCCTCTATGACGACAAGGTCAAAAACGCAGCATGCTCACTTGAGAGTTCTTACACCTATGGTGTTAGCTGCTCAAACGCAGGTATCGCTAATACCTTCTATGTAAATGTTGGCGCAGATGCAGATGTAACACCTGCACTTAATGCCTCCCTTGATATATTCTACCTCAGGGCAGCAAAGGGTGTTAATATAATGGGCGCAAGAGAGACGAATGGCGGGCCAGATCGTTCCAAGAATCTCGGAGTAGAAGTAGACGCAGCTGCAACATACCAGCTTGACACAAACCTTGTTTACTTTGTGGAAGCAGGCTACATGTTCGCAGGCTCAGCTTATAATGTTCCAAAAGAAGATGGAAATGATGGCGAAAATCATGACGCTGACAATCCGTATGGCATAAGGCACGGTTTAACTCTCGAGTTCTAAACCTGCTTCATTGAATTTACTAAAAGGCGTCCTCCCGATACATCGGGGGGGCGCCTTTTTTTATTGCCCTTGAAATTGCCTTTATATCCCTCTTTCTCTTATAATCTTCTTGTTCTAACTTCAATAATAAAGGAGCATGATAAGTATATGTCAGGACATTCAAAATGGTCCGGTATAAAACACAAAAAGGCCATAGTTGACGCAAAGAAGGGAAAGGCATTCACCAGGGTCACTAAAGAGATAACCGTTGCGGCGAGAGCGGGCGGCGGCAACCCTGACATGAATCCGAGGCTCAGGCTCGCGATCGATAATGCCAAGGGCGTAAATATGCCTGCTGACAACATCAAGCGGGCTATACAAAAAGGCACAGGCGAACTTCCGGGAGTCTCATATGAAGAGATAACATACGAGGGATACGGCCCGGGCGGCTCAGCGATAATCATGGAGACGATGACAGACAATAAGACAAGGACTATCGCAGAGCTAAGGTATATCATGAGCAGACATAACGGCACCATGGCAGATTCAGGGAGCGTATCATGGATATTTGAAAATAAAGGCTATATCCTCGTCGACAAAAAAGAATGCGATGAAGAGACGCTTATGACATTGGCTCTTGACGCAGGAGCTGATGATGTAAAGAATGACCCTGATGAAGACAGCTATGAGGTGCTGACCTCGCCTGAAGGCTTCAGCAGTGTCAGGGATCACCTCGAAAAAAACAATATAAAGTTCAGCCTCGCTAAGGTCATGCAGATACCGAAGAATTATGTGAAGCTGAATGAGGCAGATGCGAGAAAGGTCCTTAAGCTTGTAGACCTTCTTGAAGACCACGACGACATGCAGAATGTTTATTCAAACTTTGATATCCCGGATGAGATACTTGAGGAGGAGTAAATCAAGTTACAGAGGCATAATCTTTTAATATGAATATCATCGGCATTGACCCCGGGACAGTCTGCTGCGGCTACGGCATCCTGGCGGTGAATAAAAAACCTTATGTCGCGAAATACGTTGCATCCGGCGACATAAGGATGAGTTCCAAGAAACCCCTTCCTGAAAGGCTCCATATACTTTATGACTCGCTGAAAGATATCATACTTGAACACAAGCCCTCCCACCTCTGTATGGAAAAGGTCTTCTACCACAAAAGCATACGCTCCTCCATGGCGTTAGGCACTACCAGAGGTGTCGTCATGCTCCTTGCCGCTCAGCACGGCATGCCGCTTTTCGAATACAACCCCACAGAGGTCAAGATGGCGCTGACAGGTTACGGAAGGGCTGAAAAGAGACAGGTTCAGGAGATGGTGATAAGAGTCTTGAACCTTGAGCCGAACCAGATCATGAGCGAAGACACATCAGACGCCCTCGCCCTCACTATCTGCCACATTAATTCCTCTTTTGAGTTAAAATAAGCAACAGGAATTCAAAATGATCGCATCACTTAAGGGAACCATAATAAGCAAAAAACCTGACCGCATCATTGTCGAGGTCAGCGGAGTCGGCTACAGTGTGGCGATTCCTCTGCGCAGTCTCGGCGATATACCGGATGAAGGCAAAAGCGTCTTCATACACACATATACACATGTAAGGGAAGACGCGCTTCAGCTCTTCGGCTTTATCACGGAAGATGAACGCAAGGTCTTCTCAACCCTGCTCGGCATCAGCGGCGTCGGCCCGAAGCTCGCCCTCGGGATATTATCGGGAATGGAAGTTGGCCGGTTCACAGATGCGATTTACAATGAAGATATCGCCCTGCTCTCTACAATACCCGGGCTTGGTAAAAAGACCGCCTCAAGGCTTGTGCTTGAATTAAAGGGCAAGCTCCAGTCATTCAGCGGGGTATATGCATCACGGCCCGGAACGCTTGCAGATGACGCAGTATCCGCGCTTGAAAACCTCGGCTACAAAAAGTCTTTGTCAGAGAATGCGGTTTCAACAGCGTTGAGCAACGGGGCAGTGGCTATTGAGGATATAATTAAAGACGCGCTTAAGATATTGACGAGAAAATAAAGAAGAACTGCACGATATGAGCGATACTCCTGAAAGAGATATAACACCTGAGGCGATAGAAGAGGATTTCGGCTTTGAGCTGTCCATGAGGCCAAGGTCATTTGACGAATTTGTCGGCCAGCATAATATCAAAGAGAACCTGAAGGTCTTCATACAGGCTGCAAAACAGAGAGACGAAGCGCTTGACCACGTCCTCTTCTGCGGCCCGCCCGGACTAGGAAAGACAACGCTTGCGCATATCATAGCTTCTGAATTAGGCGTAGATATAAAGGTCACATCAGGTCCTGTGCTTGAGAGGCCCGGCGACCTCGTCGCAGTTCTTACCAATCTCGGCAAGAAAGATATACTCTTCATAGATGAGATACACAGGCTGCCGAGGATCGCCGAAGAGGTGCTCTATCCTGCTATGGAGGATTACCAGCTCGATATAATCATCGGACAGGGGCCGAGCGCAAGGACGGTCAAGCTTAACCTGCCGCAGTTCACTCTCGTGGGCGCAACAACAAGGACAGGCCTTCTTACATCACCCTTACGGGATCGTTTCGGCGTGATCAACAGGCTGGATTTTTACTCGCCTGATGACCTGAAGCGCATACTGTCGCGCTCAACCGGAATACTCCATACAAATATAGATGATGCCGCGACAACAGAGATCGCGATAAGGTCACGAGGCACACCCCGCATAGCCAACAGGCTCCTCAGGCGCATCAGGGATTTTGCGCAGGTAAAGAACAACAGCATCATTGACCTCAAGATTACTGAAGAGGCTCTCAAGGCCATGGGCGTAGATAAGATGGGGCTTGACTTCATGGACAGAAAGCTGCTTCTTACAATAATAGAGAAGTACAGCGGCGGGCCTGTCGGGCTTGATACTCTTGCCGCGTCAATACAGGAAGAGAAGAGCACGATAGAGGATGTCTACGAGCCTTTTCTTTTGCAGCAGGGTTTTATAGACAGGAGCCCGAGAGGCAGGATAGCTACAAAGCTCGCATATGAACATTTCGGGCTTAAGAAGGCGGACGGGCTCTTTTAAATGAATATCCTTCTCCACACATGCTGCGGCAACTGCGCGGTTGCTCCATTTAAGATGTTAAAGTCCGAAGGGCACAGCGTTACGGGTTTCTGGTTCAATCCGAATATACATCCTTTGGAGGAGTACGATTCAAGGCTTCAGTCGCTGAAAAAACTGACATCACAAAGAAATATTGATATGCTTTTTTGGGAAGATTACCAGCCTGCGGATTATTTCGATATGCTCGGAGTTACAAGCACTAACCTTGAATTGATACCCCCAAGCCCCGGCCGCTGCAGGCCATGTTATGAGCTTAGATTAGGCAAGACCGCTGAAGAAGCCTCAAAAAAAGGTTTCGATGCCTTTTCAACCACACTCCTTATCAGCCCATATCAGGATTTTGACCAGATAGCCGCCGCAGGCAAAAAGATCTCTGCAAAATATAAGATAGATTTTTATCTGAAAGACTTCAGGCACTCCTTCAGGGACTCTATGTCTGAAGCCAAAGAACTCGGCCTCTACAGCCAGAAATACTGCGGATGCGTATTCAGCAGGGCAGAGAGTAAAGACAGGCAAGGCAGCAGGCGCAAAGTTTAACAGAATAAGTATAATATTATATATCCTATTTCTATTTTTCAGGCAGGAAATGAAACGCACTATTAATCTTATCACCGCCTTTTTTATACTCATATTCTCTTTCGGGCCGTCCATGGCCGAAGATACTATTAAGGTGCTCATCCATGAAGACACCATCGCACCGGCTCCTTCAAAAGATGCCAAGGATATAGGAAGCCTGAACGGCAAGCTCTTTTTAAACGGCAAGCATTATACAGGCAGCTTTGAGATAAAAAAGGATGATAACGGGCTTCAGTTCATCAACAGCATACCGTTTGAAAAGTATGTTGAGGGAGTTGTCGCATCTGAAACCGGCATGGATTGGGAGATGGAAGCGCTCAAGGCGCAGGCGGTCATATCAAGGACATATGCTATTTTTCATAAACTGGCGAACGGGGAGAAGGAGTTTCACCTGACCTCCGGTGTTCTCAGTCAGGTCTACAAGGATGAAAACAAGGACCCGCTGATCGCCCGCGCTGTCAGTGAAACAGGAGGCGAGATATTGACATACAACGGGTCTCCTATTGAGTCTTTATATCATTCAGTATGTTACGGAAAGACAGAGGTGCCTGAAGAGGTCTGGGGAGCGAGCTATCCATATCTCAAGCCTGTTGAATGTAACAACAAAAATACCCCATATGAGAACTGGGAGAGAAAGTTCACTCTTGAAGATATAGAGAAAGCTCTGAACATCAAAGACATAAAAGATATCACCATCTCTTCATTTACTTCTACAGGCAGGGTAAAGACGCTTAGCATTGCTAAAACAAATGATGAAGCCGCCACCGAGATCAAGGCAACGGAATTAAGAAAGCTCATAGGATATAATAAGCTTCCCAGCACCAGTTTCTTATTGACAAAAGAGAGTAACGGCATGGTCTTTCAGGGCAATGGATGGGGCCACGGCGTCGGACTGAGCCAATGGGGAGCGCTTGAGATGGCAAGAGAAGGCAAGGACTACAGGGAGATACTCGCGCATTATTATCCCGGAACTGTAATAGAGAAACGGCAGTATTAAAGACGATCCCTCCCCTTAATTTCATATGCATGATATGAACCTCTCTGATTATGATTACTTTTTACCTGTAGGCCAGATCGCCCAGTACCCGCTGCCCGGCCGGGACTCATCCAGGCTGCTGGTGATTAACAGGGAAGAACAGACGCTGGAACACAGGGCTTTCAGCGATATAGTTGAATACCTCAATGACTCCGACCTGCTTGTAATAAATAATACAAAGGTCATCCCGGCCCGCATTACAGCGATAAAACCTTCAGGCAAAAAGGTTGAGATACTGCTTGTCAGGGAGATAGGGATTAACAAATGGGAGGTGCTCCTAAAGGGAGTGGCCAAAGGAAAGCTCCGCCTTGACGGTGGGATAACAGCTGAGATACTCAATTCAAACGGAGTGCTGCAGGCTGAGTTCAGCGTTGATCCAACAAATAGCATAAAAGAGAATGAGATCAAAGCGCATTTATTTAAAACAGGTTCAGCGCCCCTGCCCTTTTATATTAAACGAGAGGCTGAGGGCTCCGACCTGGAGCGCTACCAAACCGTATATGCCGAGAAAGAAGGGGCCATAGCCGCGCCTACAGCAGGGCTGCACTTCACTAATGAGATACTCAGCTCATTAAGGGCAAAAGGGGTGGAGATAAAGACAATAACACTGCATGTAGGATATGGAACTTTTAAGCCGGTTGTTTCTGAGAATATTAAAGACCATGTCATGGGAGAAGAGTTCTATGAAATAGGCAAAGAAACTGCCGAGGCGATAAATAAAGCAAGAAGAGAAGGCAGAAGGATCATTGCTGTTGGAACAACCGTTACAAGAACACTTGAGTCTGCGGCAAATGATGACGGAATTATTAAAGCAGGAGCAGGCAAGGCTGCGATATTTATTTATCCGGGATATAAGTTCAAGGTCATAGGTTCACTTATAACCAATTTCCACCAGCCGAGGTCTACCCCGATGATGCTCACCTCTGCCTTTGCCGGACTGGATCTCTTAAAAAAGGCCTACTCAGAATCCCAAAAGGCAGGATACAGGTTCTTCTCTTATGGGGACTCGATGATTATATTATGACCTGCCTGTATAACCCACTGGATTCGTTAACAATTTCTCCATAAATTAACAGATTCTCGCCCTCTTATTATTGCTTTGATAATTAAAGATAATTATGTATAATGTATCTTGCTTTTATATGTTTTAAGAAGTATAAATATATGTATATTTCATGTGTGTATATATAGAGGAGACGGCTTACGTTTAAGTTAGAACTGGATCTCGGCGAAGAAAGGGATCTTTCATCCACACATGAAAGGCTCGACAAGAGCCTTAGAGTTATAGAAGATACCCTTGGAATCGAAACATCTATAAGAGGGAACAGGATCTTTCTCCAGGGTGAAGAAAAGGCTGTTAACAGGGCAAAGAAACTGATCAAAGAACTGCTGCTTATAGACTCCGGCGGTTTCAGGATAAACCCAAGGGATATCCAGTTTCTCTTAAATGCCTCTGATGAACTTTCCACAGGTAATGCCTCCACTTCGATCAAAGACTTCTTTGCAAGCGCGATCCCGGTCTCATCAAAAAATAAGTTCATTGTCCCAAGGTCAGAGACCCAGATGCGCTACATTGAAGCTATAAAACATTATGACATGGTACTGGGCATAGGCCCGGCAGGCACAGGCAAGACCTATCTCGCAATGGCGATGGCGATAAACGCTCTGATGAAAAAGCAGGTCAGCAGGATCATTCTTGCAAGGCCCGCCGTGGAAGCGGGAGAAAAGCTCGGCTTCCTTCCTGGCGACCTTTACGAAAAGATCACCCCGTACCTCAGGCCACTGTATGATGCGCTTTATGATATGATGGAAACGGAAAAAGCACATCATCTGATAGAAAGCGGTGTCATCGAGATAGCTCCGCTCGCGTTCATGAGAGGACGCACGCTCAATGATTCATTTATAATACTTGACGAGGCTCAGAATACGACGTCAGAGCAGATGAAGATGTACCTTACAAGACTCGGGTTCAACTCAAAGACCGTGATCACAGGGGATAAGACGCAGATCGACCTCCCTGCAGGAAAGAGCTCGGGGCTTATTGAGATAGAGGGTATGCTCAAAGATATTGAGGATCTTAAATTTATTTATTTCTCAGAAAAGGACGTGGTCAGGCATAAGCTTGTCCAGCAGATAATTAAAGCATATGAAAAACATGAAAACAGACAACCTGCAAAATAACAAACAGCATCTTCTAACAAAATCATCTGTAATAAGGCTATCCCTGCTCATGCTTTTTTCAGGTTTGATAGGGGCCACAATATTATTCGGCAGGGGATTTATTTCCGGAACTGGAGAAGTGGTATCACCCGAGACCACTGCAGGAGTAGTATTGGTCATCGGCCTGCTCCTGCTTATATTTTATAAAGACCTTAAACGCTACACTCCAACCATAGAAAAAGACTATAAGACCATAATCCTCGTCGGGATACTCCTGACAGCCAACTTTATCTTAGGCGAAGTATTTTACTTCATATTCAAACTCTTCACCTTGTGGCTTGGGAATATAGACCCGATGCTGCCGATTTACGTTATACCGCTTGCAACAGGTTCAATGCTTGCGGCGCTCCTGATCGATATCCATACCGCCATCCTGCTGACCATCGTTTCAAGTCTCATAGCCGGTTTGTGGCTGAATGACCCTGTTTACCCTATATTTAACTTTGCCGCAGGCATCACTGCTGCATTCGGTGTCATAAGATGCAAGAGGCGTTCTGCGATCTGGAGGGGCGGTCTTTATGTAAGCATGGTAAGCGTATTCACATCAATTATATTAATCCTGTATCGCGGACAGCTCCCGGGTCCTGAGACCATGGTAATAATAGGCTTCTCCTTTTTAAATGGTATGTTAGTGGCGATACTCGTCTCTGCCCTGCTGCCTGTCGGTGAAAAGTTTTTTAAACTTCTCACTGATATAAGCCTGCTTGAGCTGCTGGATCTCAACCAGCCGCTTTTACAGGAGCTTTTAGCTGAAGCTCCCAGCACCTATCATCACAGCATTGTTGTGGGAAACCTTGTTGAATCTGCTGCCGAAGCCGTCGGGGTCAATCCTCTCATGGCAAGGGTCAGCGCATATTATCACGATATCGGAAAGATAAAGATGCCCGAATACTTTATAGAGAACCAGACCGGACTGGTCAGCAGGCATGAGAATATGTCCCCGCGCATGAGCGCCCTTGTCCTGATATCCCATGTAAAAGAGGGCGTTGAACTGGCAAAGAAATACAACCTGCCAAAGGCGATAATAGATATCATACAGCAGCATCACGGCACATCCATCCAGACCTATTTCTGGCAGAAGGCCAAAGAACTTCACGAGGCTGACAAGACATCGCCATTGGCAGCGGAGGATGATTTCAGATATCCCGGGCCAAAACCCAAGACCAACGTGGCAGCTCTTATCCATATGGCAGACGCAGTTGAAGCTGCTTCAAGAACCCTGACCAAACCTACGCCTGAGAAGATATCTGCGCTCATAGACCGCATAGTCAATAACAGGATAATTGACGGCCAGCTTGATGAATGTGAGTTGACGATGAAGGACATCCGCGAGATAAAGACCAATTTTGTCTTCATCCTCAGCAGCATGTTCCACAAAAGGATAAATTATCCCGGCTTTGAAATAGAAGATGAAGATACTGATAAAAAACCAACAGCGGTGCCGGAAGTTAGACCGTAAAAAGATAGCATCAACAGCCGGCAACATCTTAACGCTTCTTAAACAGCCGGACGCAGAGCTGAGCATTCTTTTTGTAGGCAATAAAAGGATGCAGGAACTGAACACGGCTTTCAGGGGCATCCGAAAGACCACGGATGTGCTTTCATTTGAAGCCGGACTCCAGCTGCCGGGCTTGCCTGACAATGTCCTGGGTGATGTTGTGATTAATATTTACAGGGCTGAATCCCAGGCTGAGGCTGCGGACATGGGGCTTTATGATGAGATATACCGCCTCCTCATACACGGCATACTGCATCTGCTCGGATACGAACATGAAAATGGCGGTTCGGATGAAAAGAAGATGGTCAGAAAAGAGCGGGCCGTGCAGACTGCACTTGAGAATATATAGCATTCACAATATTCTTTATTAATAAATTATGCCTCTAAGAAAATTTGTAGACAGCGCAAATGCTGCAATCAACGGTATCCTGCATGCCGCCAAGACACAGCGGCATATGCGTTACCATCTCATTGCAGCCCTGATGCTGCTTGTCCTGAGCCTCCTGCTGGGTGTAAATTGGACGGAATTTGCTGTGCTTGTGATCTTGGCGGTGATCGTTATATCTACAGAAATGCTCAACACAGCCTTGGAAACGATCACTGACTTTCTCTTTAAGGAATATGATATAAGAGCAAAAATAATAAAGGATACGGCTGCCGGCGCTGTGCTTATTACTGCAATGGGAGCGGCTGTTATCGGATACTTAATACTCTTTGCCCCACTCAAAAAGGCCTTCTACGAAGGGCTGACTATAGCAAAGCATGCCGGAGACAGTATCGCGGTGATCTCACTTATTGCCGTTCTGATACTTGTTGTATTGACAAAGACTTTCCTTGGCAGAGGGATGCCCCTTAAGGGAGGGATGCCGAGCGGCCATGCGGCAGTCGCCTTTTCCATATGGACTGCCGTAACATTTATGACCGAAGGTTTTATGCCGTCACTTTTGATATTCTTTATGGCTGTCCTCATTGCCCAAAGCAGGGTTGCCACCGGTATACACAAACCTTGGGAGGTAATATTAGGGGCACTTGTCGGCATGGCCGTAACATTCTCACTCTTCAGGCTCTTTTCCTGAAAAAACCGCAGCGTTATACATAAAGATATGTATTGATTTTTTGTTGTTCTATGTGATACCTTATATGTCACTTACGAAGGCTCTTTGCTCTTGCCATATGGGCAAGGGCTGCATTTCCGGCATATGATGCAAGACACCGCATTCCGGAAAAAACCCAAATGGAGGAATAAATGACCCTTTACGAACAGCTTTTCATTCTCGACACCAACCTTGACGAAAAAGTCAAAGAAGAACAGATCGCAAAAGTAACAGGACTTATCGTTGAGAACGGCGGTGAGATACTCAAGACAACAAACCTCGGATCAAGAAAGCTCTCCTACCCAATAAGAAAGCAGGAAAAAGGCGAGTATATACTTCTGGTCTTCAATTCCCCGCCAGCCGCAATGGCCAAACTTGAAAGGCTATGCAAGCTTTCTGAGAATATCCTCAAGTTCATGATAATAAAGATAGAAAAAAAGAAGCATATCGCAGCTGTATTGAAATCTCTTATTACAGAGCCTGTTGCTGAACCTGTTGCCGATACAGAGGCTGCTGGCGATGCCGTTGTTACAAGTGAACCAGCAGAAACAGAGGAGACAAGCGAAGATGTTCAATAAGGTAATTCTTATGGGAAATCTTACAAGGGATCCTGAGGTCAGATACACACCGCAGGGCACTTCTGTATGTAACTTCGGGATTGCTGTTAATCGTAAATTTAAGCAGGGAGATGAGATGAAGGAAGAAGTTACCTTCATAAATATTGTGGTATTCGGCAAGCAGGCTGACAGCTGCGGCAAATACCTGAGCAAAGGCAATCCCGTGCTGGTTGAAGGCAGGCTTCAGGAACAGAGGTGGGAGACTGAGGACGGCCAAAAGAGAAGCAAACACGAGGTAGTTGCACAGCAGGTGCGCTTTCTCTCTAAAAAAGATTCAGGTGGAATAACTGATGAAAGGGCCATGCAGCATGATGAAACAACTGACCTTGAACCATTTTAAATAAAAATAAAAATTCTGTAGAAAAGGAGTTATAAATTGAGACCCACCACAAAACCAAGAACATCAAGACCAAGATTTCAGAGAAAGAGATTCTGTAAGTTCTGTGCTGACAAGATAGACTTTATCGATTACAAGGATATCAGGATATTAAGGCATTACCTTACTGAAAGGGGCAAAATGATGGCAGCCAGGATGAGCGGCACCTGCGCAAAACATCAGCGTGAACTTGCACAGGCTATTAAAAGGGCAAGAAGCATCGCGCTCCTGCCGTTCGTAGAGAAGTTTTAGAGATGAGGATCCCGAAGGGCTGGCTAACTGTTATATCAAGAGAGATACTGAAAGAGCTTCTTGATAAAGACTTTGTCGAACTGAAAGCCCCTGAGAATAAAACCCGGGATATCATCTTCGAAGCGATGCTTGATGAGCTGATGATCGAGGACACGCTAAACGACGAAGTGAGAGATATATTGAAGAAGTTTGACTCAGAGATAGAAAAAGGGAACCTTGACTACCGCACGCTTTTTGATATGACAAAAAAGAAGCTCGTAAAGGAACGCAATATCATCTTATGAGACTCTCTGACGACAAGGTAAGCCACCTAACCCACATTATCCTGAAGGGGCTAAAAGATAAAGACGCTGTTAGAACCCTTAGTGAAGACGGAGCCATCAGGCGCGCAATAAGAAATGTGATAACAAAAGAGCTGAAGCTGGCTGAAGATATAGATGCAAAGGTCAGCAACAAGCTGCAGTCATATTCAAAAAAGGTCTTTGAGGGCTCATCTGAGTGGGATGTCCTTTACCAGAAGTTCTATGATGAAGAGATGTCAAAGCTGGGCAGAAACTAATTAAGCGCCTGCCTTGCCCTTCATTAAGTACCCTTTAATAAACTCATCAATATCACCGTCAAGCACAGCAGCAACATTGCCTCTCTCAATATCCGTCCTGTGATCCTTAATAAGCTGGTAAGGCTGTAGTGTATATGACCTTATCTGGCTGCCCCATGCTATCTCCTTCTTCTCACCCATAAAGTCCTCTATCTTTTTATTATGCTCCTCTTTTTTCAGAGCATACAGACGCGCCTTGAGCACCTTCATGGCCATGGCCTTGTTCTTTATCTGTGAGCGTTCATTCTGACAGCATACAACGACATTTGTCGGGATGTGGGTCAGCCTGACAGCGGAATCTGTCTTGTTGACATGCTGCCCCCCGGCGCCTGAAGCCCTGTAGGTGTCAACCCTTATATCGTCCTCATTCATATCTACCTCTATATCCTCGGTTATCTCAGGGTAAACAAGGATCGCTGCAAAAGAGGTGTGCCTCCTCTTGTTGGCATCAAAAGGCGATATCCTTACAAGCCTGTGCACGCCGGCCTCGCCTTTCAGGTACCCATAAGCATAATCACCTTCGATAGTGATGGTAGCGCTCTTTATGCCAGCCTCTTCACCTGAGATAATGTCAATTATACTTACCTTGAAATTCCTGCGCTCAGCCCATCGCAGGTACATCCTCATCAGCATCTGAGCCCAGTCCTGGCTCTCTGTACCACCGGCCCCGGGATGGATCGTCATTATGGCATTATTGATATCTTCAGGAGCAGAGAAGGAGCTCTTAAGCTCAAGGTCGTCAAGCTGAGCTTTGATCTCTCTGATGTTTCTTAAGATATCATCGCCAAATACATCTCCATCCTCTTCTTCGGAAAGTTCGATAAGGACAGAGGTATCCTCAAGTTTTTTTTGGATGGAAAATAAAGGCTGCAGGGAATTTTCAATGCCGGATCTTTCTTTCAGTAATTTCTGCGCGCTTGAAGGGTCATCCCAGAGCCCTTCTGCAGACAGTTCCTTCTGAAGCACTTCAAGCCGGCCTTTCAGTGATGGGACTTCAAAGATACCTCCATAGGGTATCTATCCTTGACTGTATCTCTTTAAGGTCTTCTCTTGTTCTCTCTTCAATAACCATTTATAATTACCTCTAATAACCTTCTTTATATTTACCTTTCCGTTCAGGGAAAAGGCAGTTTGCTATTAATATCACTGAACTAATTATACACAAAAAAGCAAAAAGGTCACCAAACTTCGTATAAAAGGTCTTCTCATCCGGCCCGAGAGAAAGCTCCTTTGTCATCTTAGCCTGAACAAAGATGCCGCTGCTTCCCATAACCCTGCCTCTTGTATCTATGAATCCTGATATGCCTGTATTTGCAGCCCTGACAACAGGGACTCTGTTCTCTACTGCCCTGAAGACCGCCATGGAGAAATGCTGATAAGGTGCTGGCGTTTTCCCAAACCAGGCATCATTCGTTATCGTCACAAGGACGTTGGCACCCTTGTTAACAAACTTCCTTGTAAGGCCGGGGAATATTATTTCATAGCAAATGAGGCTGGCTATTTTTGCCGGCGGCATCTCCATCACTGTATACACTTCGCCGGACCTGAAATCCCCTATGTCAATGACCAGTTTCTTTATAAAAGGGAAAAATCGCGCCAAGGGAACATACTCACCAAACGGAACAAGATGTATCTTATCATATACTGAAACAACCTCCCCTTTTGGAGATATAAGGATAGCGCTGTTAGCGAACTCAGACCCGCCTGTCTCGGATTTGTTTTCTGTGATACCTCCTGTGAGCAGGTGAATGCCGATACCCTTCTGGAAATCAAGCAAGTCAATTGCAGAGGAGGAACCTTTACTGAATACGAACGGCAGCGCAGCCTCAGGCCATACTATGAGGTCTGGAGATTCAGCGGCAACTTCAAGAGAAAGCCTTTTGTAAATATCAACTATCTCCTTACTTGAAGCAGCATCCCACTTTCTATCCTGCCCGATATTCCCCTGAATAACACTCGCCGTTATCGTCTTGGCTTTATCTTGTGATTTATTTAATTCCCAGAAGCCGTATATAAGAGATGCTGCCAACAGCAGGCCGTATATCACAACACCTGCAGTTATATGCGACTTACCTAACAGCGGCATCCTTCTGATCTTCTTGGGCCATGAAACAGCTATATCAAAGACCGCGCCGTTAAACGCAACCACAAGGAAAGAGACACCGTAAATGCCGGTAATGTCCGCTATCTGTATTATCGGGAGGAACTTATACTGTGAATAACCCAGCAACAGCCATGGGAAGCCTGTAAATGCATAAGAACGCACCACTTCAAGCGTTACCCACAGGACAGGGGCTATGAAAAGAGCCGGCATCCGTGAACGATCTGATATTAAAGCAAAGAGCATAGAAAACAGGCCGATATAGAGGCTCAGAAAAAGACATAACAGCAAAACTATAAATACACTTAATACAGCCGGGATGCTGCTGTAATAGTATATAGAGTGAAATACCCAGTAAAGTGCTCCTGTGAAAAATACAAGGCCTGTCAGGCTGCCTATGTAAAAAGAGGCCTTTGCTCCTTTATCCCTCAGGGCCATAAAAAGAGGGATAAGAGCAATCCATGTCAATGGATAAAGGTCAAAGGGTGGGAAGCCCGCTACAAGAAGAACTCCGGCAATTATAGAGAAGAAGATAGAGGCCCTGTTATCCATGAAATATTGACAACGAAAGAAAGTATAAGTTATAGTTTCTATCCATGGGCAGTTAGCTCAGCCGGTAGAGCAGAGGCCTGAAAAGCCTCGTGTCCGCAGTTCGATTCTGCGACTGCCCACCATTTTTTACTCACAGTTACGTATAAATACATCTCCCGCATTATATCCGATAAACAGCTAGTACATCTTCTAACCAAACATGCTTACTGACCAGGAATACTTATATAGATTACATTAACAGAGAGGCTTTTTATGCAGAATACATCCAACACTTAATAAATAAATAACAAGCAGCGGCCTGCATATCTTAAAAGCCGCTGCTTGTTTGTACTATTTATTTTTTATCAAGCTTCTTGATGACCTCATCCGTTATATCTACTGCCGGATCAAGGTATGCAAGAGCATTCCTGTCTCTGAATATCATGGCATATCCCTTGGTTTTGGCTATATCCTTCAGGATCGGGTCTGCCTTAAGCAGTATATCTATAACGAGATCCCTGTCCTTCTTTGCAAGCATTTCCTTCGCATCATCAACGATCCGCTTAAACTCTTTTTCCTTAAGCTGTATCTTGTCGATCAGCAGCTTAAGCTCTGCCTGATCAGCGCCTTCTTTCTGACTCTCAGCCTTAAATGTTTTGTTAAGTTCTTCAAATTCAGCGCGCCGTTTGGTTATCTTTACATTCTCTGTGTCCTTCAGTTTCTGAATATCAGCATTGGCCTTCTTGCCCATTTCAGAATCAGATACTATCTTCTGCACATTAATAAACCCAACTTTTTCTGCCGCATATGAATTAGCACAGAATAACATCACAGCAACAATTGCAACAATTACAATCTTCTTCACAGATCCATCCTCCTTTTAAGATTAAGGTATGCATAAAAAGACGGATAGCCGCCTCAAGGCAGCTATCCGTCTATGCTTTGGTGTTATTGCCCTACTTTTTCGCCTTCTCCTTCTCTAACAACCCCATCTCCCCAAGAGGCGTCACCAGCGAGATATCCATTACAGCTATAGATTCCTCGTGGAAGGCCCTGTACTTCCATGCCTCGTCAGACAGGCTTAATTCATCAGCAAATGAGCTGATTGCGTTGTTAATATACTGGTAGTATGCCTCACTTAGGTCCCTATTGGTCTGGCCGTTAAGAGACGGGTTCTCAAAGTACCAGTTGCCTATCCTTACTACACCAGGGGCGAGAAGATCATTCTGATATTCCCACTCGGCAATTTCTATATTCCTCTGATCCTGGAACCTTGGGCCTCTGAGCATCCAGCCCGACCTCAGATCTATGGCTTCGGTAAGAAGGAGGTCAAGGAACTGTACATTAAGCACAGGGGTGAATTCAAGGCCTATTGTCCCGGTCCTTATCACTGCCTTGTAAGCATCGATCACACCCTCTCCTCTATTCCAATCACTTACGGTACTACTTACACCACTGAAGTCGGTTACGCCATTAATGTCGCCAGTCATAGCTGTCAGTTCAACTATATCAGTAGCGATTACATCTATGATTGTAATATCACCATCATTTGTTGCTGTTATGGATACATCGCCCTCCTGTGGGGCGGTGGGGTCAGTATGGAATGGGTCATCCACTATGCCATAATTATCAGCAACATCTACGAGCGTTGTAATAATAGGATTAATGATATCACCGCGGCCTGTAATGGTCTGGAATATATCCGCTTCATCCAGTACCGGAAGACCGTCTGCGCGTTTCAACTCATTTATTCTGTCTAATATCATCTGCTTCGGATCCTCTGTCATGCTGTCATTATCCATGGCAGCTACAAACCTTGAAACAATATCACCTTCATTGGTTACATTAATATCTCCGTCAAATGTAAGCGCAACCAGGTCAAGCTCATAACCACCTGTCTGGTCATAGGTAATATTTGAGCCATCGCCGTCTTCGTCGTCGCCATCACCACTGGCTATCAGTGAGATAACTGTATCTGTAGTGGCAGCATTATGGATATTTATATCAGCGTCCGGACTTGTTACGTTCCCTGTCACTGTTTCTCCGTTGATATGGAGAACATCCGGGAAGGGCAGCCTTTCGATACCGATGCCTGAAGCAGCGTTGAGAATAATAGTAGGAGCTTTTATCTCAAGATCATCTTCAAAAGGATGGGTATTGGCATTAATAGCGCCTAACCCATCTGCAAGTCCATATGTGTCGTCATCAGCTGTGATGTCCACCGTTCCGCCTGTCCTCACTCCTCCAAGCAGGTTGCTGCCAAGCACAACATGGTCCGGAGCCGTCATCGTTATAGTTCCAGTTACGCTTTCTACAACAGCGCTTGAAGCCATTGTGATGTCACCATCCAAAGATCCAGTATCGGAGGGGTTGTCAAAACCTACCCTAAGCACGCCCTTGTTGTAATCAACTCCTGCATGGTAATTGATATTTCCGGAACCATCCGCATGGACTGTTACATCTCCATTTTGTGCGATTTCATCACCGGCGTATAGGGTTATATCGCCCCAGCCGTTCAAATTACAATTTACACTGTTTGCACATATAGCTGTCACATTGTCATTGAGTATAATATCGTCATTAACATCCTGGCCCTCAGCAATAAGCATGATATCGCCTGCGCCAACCTCATACGGCTCGCCTGCGCTGCCGCCGGTGTTGGTTACCTGAGCATTGATGGTTAGCGGGCTCTCAGCCACAATTGTTATATTGTCGTTGACCATGCCGCCTGTTATGGTCACACCGTCAGGCAGAAGACTGCCCTTGAGCGGGGGCCTGACTGATGCGTATGAACTCACACCACTCATATCGACAACATATAGCCCGTCAATGGTAATTACATCTACGTCGCGAATATGTATGTCACCGTCAACCGTAGTGGCTGCCACATCTCTCAAGGTTGTCTCGATAGAGTTAGCGTCAGTGCCGATGCCGTGCTTTGCAATGAGAGCAACAGAACCGTACTGCGTATCGACTAATATGTCGGATGTGCTTGTCGATGGGTCATTGATGTCATTGCTGTCACCTGCGTCGAGGATAGCGCCGTTCTCAGTCTCAAGTATCACCTCAATCTCAGTTGCAACACTATGATCAGTTTTTAGTTGACCGACGATTATATCTTCGTCAGCAGACATTCTTATAAGGCCTATGCCTGCGTCTATCACCGTTGCATCAGCCACTGTGATAATCACATTATTATTATCTGACATTATTATGGCACCACCAGCACCGGCATCAGAAGCGCCTGCGCCACTGAAATCAAGATCAGCATCAGCTTCGACTATTACATCGCCTGCAGTCAGCTGATCAACAAATAAACCGGTATCTGTTATGGTGACGTCACCTTCAATACCGAACTCGACATTGTCATCAGCAGTAAGGTTTATATTGCCGGTATCGGTATTTCTTATCGGAGCATTGATGATCAGCTTGCTCAGCCTGTCGTCCGTTAAGTTTGTTTCATTTGCATCCAGTATGATATTGCCGTCAATTGCACTAACACCCTCTGCATCTGGCCCTATGCCATCATCAGCAAGCAGTGTTATCGTGCCGTCGATCGTCCTGAGCGTTATCATGCCCGTGGCCGGGTTCTCATCATTTAAAACCCCGTTTACGAGCTGTACGACGTCTATGTCCCAGCTGTTCAGAAGATCGATATTGCCTGATGCGGTCACTACTGTGTAAAGCTCTGTATCGATATTTTCCGCATCTACAGAATCAGCATCTATCTCAAGGGCAGTAGTTATATTACCAGCTGATGGTATCGCCCATGACGAACCAATGCCTGTCACCGCGTTGAGAACTATGCGTCCATCCGGAGCGATTATATCCTCTGTTCTCGGATTTACGCCGCCCGCGCTGTCGCCGCCATCAACTATGTCGGCATTCTTACTCGTTACCACAACCGCTGTATCTGAATCGTTGCCAGTGATAAGCTGGGAAATTGTTACACGCTCATCAGCATTCAATGTGATAGTCCCGGTTCCGGTATCTATCAGTGACCCGTTAAGCATGTAGATCTCTCCGCCTGCACCGTTATTAGTATCGTCCATATCAGCGGTCACCTCTACATCACCTTCCTGCGAGACTACGTCGGAGAGCACATCGTCAAATCGCACGTTGTCGTCAGCCTCTAATGTTATGTCACCGAGATCTGATGTTATATTGTCGCTGATCTCAAGTATACCTACTGTGTTTCCGAAGACCGGCGTTACACCGTCACCGTTAGCGGTTATATCAATCGTTCCAAGGTTACCCGCCGTCACCGGTGCATCAACATCGATGCGGCCCTCTGTCGTGTCGATTTCGATGGAGCCACCGACCGTTGTGATAGAAGCATTAATAGCAATGTCAGAGCCGTCAGCTACGTTTACCTCACCGCTATTCAATATTGTTATTGTCCCGTCCGGGCTTGAACCGCCGGTGCTTATCTGAGCATTAATTGTAATATCACCAAAAGCGTCAAAGATGGTGGAAGCGCCGGTCATCTCAATATCAACCTCTCCGTTTCCGCTTGCAGTCACACCGACACCCGTACCGCTGACTGTAATATCATTATCAGCGTCAACGGTTATGTCACCATCGTTCTCCTGCGTCAGGCCGTTGATGATCAGGCCGTTAGGGGAAGTGCTGTCTCTTTCGTCAATATCTATATTCCCGGTGTCTGTATTTCTGCCGGTAATTTCAGCAATATCAGTCTCTATAGCAGTATCAACGTCTGTGATGTCAGTGCCAAATATTCCGTCTTTAGCATCTACAAAGAGCTCGCCATTTATTGTGGTGATCAGCGCGCCCTCTGTCTGGGTGATGCTTCCGAGCGTAGCATCGATGTCTATATTGCCTGAAGGATTGGCTGTACTGAGCACCGTCACATCATCATCCATATCAACGGAATCCTGTGCATTTATTGTGATGACCGTTGTGTCGGCATCCTGATCGTTACGTGCGGTTACGAGGTCTGCAAAGATATTGTAGCCTTCAAGAACTACCCTCTCACCTATCACTGATGATGAATCAGACATCGTCAGGTCGCCGGCGCTGTTTGAGTCAGTATCAGCTCTCATCTCAACATTACCAAGAGTGCTTCCAGGGTTATCATCATTTGCAATAATAGCTACGCCAGCGGTATCTTCTCCTACAGCAATATTGTTGGCTGCATCCACAAGCACATCATCATTTGCCGTGATGTCTCCGTCAATTGTGACAGTCCCATTTGCAGACTCGATATCTACATCTATACCGATAGCTGCAGCTCCGTCGCCTATTGTGCCGTCAAGGTTGACCCCTGACCAGCCGTTAATATATACGTTTCCGCCCGCCTGCATATCGCCTGCCGTCTGCCACGCAATCCCCTCATCAGCATCGACATCTATGTCGCTTGTGAGATCATCACCGGCTGTGAGATTAGCATTAAGTGTTGCATTGTTCTCAGCGTGGACTGTTATGTCTCCGTCTCCATCCCCGCTTATGTTTGCTGTCAGTAAATCAGCAGCAACGTTATAACCCTTTATTGTGATATCATCACCGGTTATCAGCACTGTTGAGGTG